>DATKUU010000343.1:0-32551 GCA_035530455.1 Phycisphaerae bacterium
ACGCCGCCCGGTCCGCGGCGGCGGTGCTCGTCCTTTTGAGTGCCGCAGGCGCACGACAGGTCATACCGCGACCCGTCGGCGAGAAGTTTGAGTTTCTGTTGCGTGTTCATCGGACCGGCGTTCCGATTATGGCGCGGTGCGTCGGAGCCTGTCCTGAGCGCAGCCGAAGGGCACCCGCCCCGCAAAACTTACGGCTACTTTGTCAACTCAGGGGTCGGCTCCCCTTCTGTCGGGGGCGTATTTTCTTGTTCCGAGCGCGCCTTTATCATCTCGAGTGCTTCTTGTTCCAACTCGTGGGCCTCCTTCGCGTAGTCGGTATCGCCGTAGCGCTCAATGACTTGCTTGAGGTAAGGGATCGCTTTCTCGGGCATTCCTGCGCGGATGTAGTTTCTTGCGAGAGACAGCCATTGCTTGCAGTTGCTGTCGGCGTCCTTGTCACGGGCGGAAGTCCCTGCCGCAGGCTCCTGTATCAACACGCATTGGTCGAGAATAATCTCGATAAGAAAGACCCCGTCGGGGGAAACATACGGCTCGAGTTTACCGATTTTGCCCGACAGGACAATCTCGCTTTCAGGAGCAACTGCGGTCAGCGCATCCTTCGAACGCGCGCTTACCCAGGCCACCATGTGGAAGACGCGTGGTTCGTTATCGCACTTCGCCGTGACCTTGATGGGATAAGCCTCGGACTCTCCCTGTAGTTGGCGAAACTCCCTCACTATTTTAGCGCCTTCTCCCACAGCCCATCCATCAACTTTATCAACGGCGAACCCGAGTCGCGCGCTTCTAAGGCTTGATTCACAACCCCGCAAAAGATCCTCGAACTCGTCCACGGTCATTCTGGAGCCTCTGACACCACCGGCAAGGAAAAAGGCGAAGTTTATCCCACTGGCACCGCGCAAAAAACGCTCGAATTCGTCCACCGTCATCGTTTCAGCCTGCTTGAGGCCTTCGACACCAGATTGCACGCTTTTCCAAAGGCGAAGAACATGTGGGACCATTCTGACTTCGCCTTCCGAAGCCTCGACGAGGATCATCTTCCATCCAACGCGACGGCCTTGTAGACGCTGAGCATTGAACCATGCTCTCCAGTCTTCCAATGCCTTTTTTTCCTGTATTTGGGTCAGGTCGCCGGTCAGACCCAAGGAAACCACTTTCTGGTAGAGCATCTCATACAGAGCGTCCGGCGCTGCAAAGGGGTCAGAGGCGCTTTTTTCTGGGCCGCCCGTGTCGGCTGGCTGGACTCCTGCCCGTCCGCCGACCTCTTGCCATTCAGGCATTCCCAAGTGCTGTCCGACCGCCTTAAGGTCAGGAACCAATTCTTCGGCCAGCGTGCACTCGACGGCTTCGCGGGCTGTTAGCGTCAGGATTCGGCCCTGGGCCTTGAGCACTTTCCCCTGTCCGTCTCTTTCAAAGACGGGTTTCCCCCCTTCTTCGCGCATAGTCAGGGCGAAGGCGGGATCAACCATGGCCTCGGCCAGCAGGCTCGGGTGGCCGCCATACTCGGCCGCCTTGCGGCACACGGCCCGCCAAATCGACTGGAACTTCTCGGCGACATCGGCGGGCAGGTCTTGTGGCATTCCGTCGCTTCCGACAGAATAGGACACGGCCCCCCCGATTGTGGCTGACTCGGTAACAAAGATCTTTTCGCACGCCAGGGTTATTGTGGCACCGGCTGATAGGGCCTTACGGACAAAGGCGACAAACCGCAAATCCTTGTGCGCAATGATAAGGTCCACGATGCGCTCCGCGTCAATGATGTCGCCTCCACCGGTGTCCAGTTCAAGGACAACGACGGCGGGCTTCAATCGCTCCGCCTCTTTCAGACAAGCCTCCATCCGCCCGGCCGTGAAGTGCCTTCCGATTACACCCTTGATAGGAATTACGTAGTAGGTCTGCGGCTGATTGGGGGCGGCCTCTTCGGCATGAGCGTGACTTACCAAAGCCGCCGCAAGCAACCACACCAAGCCCGCAGCACATCGTTTGCTCGACATGACAGTCCCCCTTTCCAGCACTTAGCTAATCAGAGCGTAGTTGACTTTCCAAGGAGGCAACGGAATTTCCCTGAGGTCAAACCCATTTGAACTTTCCTTCAGTATATCCATGGCCAAGAGTACAGAAAGGCACATCTGGGAGCAAGGCCCTATCGAATGGGCGTACGGATTTCGGGTGCAACACGCCATTAACATTGTACGGATTACATCCGAAGCCACACAGAAGAAGGCCTGAGATTGACCTTCTTGCTAAGTGGTCAAGGTCATCGTCTGATCTCGTGAGAGGTCGGAGGAAGGCGGCGTTGTGCAAGTCCGTCGTCTGGTATGGCTTGCCGACGGCTTGACCCCTTTTCGCATCGAATCGCATAGTGATCATCGTGTCGCCTGTAAGAACCTCCGGCACGAAGTCCCGATTAAAACAGATGGTGCTTGCTGCGGGGTGGAGGATTCCGATGGCTAATAGGCAAGGGGCATCCAATCCGCTGCACTGGCGAGCCTTGTTCCTGCACTCGTCGAGGACCTTCTGGGTTAGTGGTCCGAAGTCAAACGCTCCCTTAGGCAGAGGCGACAGTCCGGTTGCTTGGGTGACCGCGTCCTCTTTCATGCACGTGGTTTCCACGTAGAAATGGTGGCTGGCCTGAACGCAGCAGAAATCCGGGCCGCCAGATGTGGGATCCTCCGCAGGTTTGACCTCGGCCACATGCTCTTGAAGGAACTCTCGCGTACACGCCTCCACGACGGCGGCTTCCGGATCTGCAGCGAAACGCCGCTCCCACTCCATCAATCGGTTGTTCCCGAAGGACGCGAGCCAGTTGCGGTGGTTCTCGATCTCTGCACTGTAATCTTCCAGCCGCATGCTTGGACCATCCTATTCTCTGCGCCCTCTGCGGCCTCTGCGGTGAAGACGCAGGTCAATACTTCCTCAGCACCCCGATGACGACACCCTGGATGGTGACGTTCGGGGCGTAGATGGGCTGCATCGTCGGGTTGGCCGGCTGGAGGCGGATGCGGCCTTTCTCCTTATAGAACTTTTTCAGGGTCGCGTCGCCGTCGGCGAGGATGGCGACGACGGTCTCGCCGTTGCGGGCCTCGGCGCGTTTCTCGACGATGACGTAGTCGCCGTCCCTGATTTGCTCGTCAATCATGGACTCGCCGCGGACCTGGAGGACGAACGTCTCGCCCGGCCGGCCGCGGAAAAGGCTCTCGATGTCCAGCACCTCGCTGTCGGCGATGGCCTCGATGGGGCTGCCGGCGGCGATACGGCCGAGGAGGGGTAGAGCGCCGGTGTGCGGCTGGTAGTCGTGCGCAAGGGCGACACTGCGGGCGAGCGTCGCTTCGCCGCGCTTCAGCACCTTTTTCTTTTCGAGCGCTTCGATGTGCTCGAAAACGGTTGGGCGCGAAACGCCGAGCGCATCGGCGATCTCCTGCATCGTCGGCGCGTACTCGTGCTCCAGAACATAGTCCTGGATGAAGCGGACGACGGCTTGTTGTCGCGGCGTCAGATTGGCCATGGGGTTCTCCTTGTGCTCGTCGGCGCGACGCGCGTGCGTTTTTTCATAAAGAATCGCGGTCGCCAAGGCGACCGGCTAAACGCTGCGGCGGGGCGCCGGCTTACAGAAGGGAGGTGGGCCGGGGCGCCCCCTGGGCTTCAACCCCGGCCCTCCTTGGGGAACGGCGTCACCGTGGGGTGGGTGACGCACGAGCGATCGCCCCGGTCCGGCTGTCTTGCGGTTGCGGCAGAAGTCGGCACAAGCGGGGTGGGGTTCCGCTTGGCTGCCGACCCGGCCGGCCGGTTGACCCCGGCTGCGGGTGGGGACCGCAGCCGGAGTCTTCTCAGGGGCGAACGCGTCGGTTCTTGCATGTGTGCGAGGAGGCCGGGGGGCTGAGGAGGGCACGGGGTATCTCCTCAGCCCGTTCCCGACCCCGTAAGGCATTTCGGTCTAGTGCCCCGCAGCACGCCGGAGGGAAGGGTGCCTTCTTGACCCGCCGGCGGGCCGCCGCTATAAGCGCCTCGTCGCACGACTCATTTTTTCAAAGAGCGAATCGGCTTCGCACGACTGTCAGGTGGATGTTAGCCTGACAGGACCCTAACGTCAAGAGAAAAATCGGCGACCGAAAGAAAAAACTTGAACCTTTTTCAGCCAACCTGCCGTAAAGCCCGTAAGGCCTTATAACAGAGGCAGTTACGCTCGCAGCGGCCGGACAGAAAAGCGGTTCCTCGCCGTGGCGGGGCGGGGCCGGGACAAAGAGGAAGGGGCCGATGAAGCATCCGTTTTCCGAGAGGCGAAGGCGCCTGGCGCGGCTCATCCGGAAGCGCGGGCTCGGCTCGCTCCTCGTGACGCGTGAGGCGGACGTGGGGTATCTTTCGGGTTTCACGGGCGAGGACAGTTGGCTACTGGTCGGTGAAGGGCGCGCGGTTCTCATCACGGATGGACGTTTCGCGGAGCAGGCGCGGCGCGAGGTCCGCGGCGTGCGGGTGGTTGTCCGGCGGGGTCCGCTTGCCGACGCGCTCGGGCAAGCGGTCCGGCGGCAGCGCGGGAAGCGGTTGGGGTTCGACCCGGAGGAGGTGAGCGTCGCGCTTCGCGGGCGCCTGGCGAAGGCCGTGGGGTGGGTGCGTTTGGCACGGGCGCGGGGCCTCGTGGCGGAGATGCGGCTGAGGAAGGACGCCGCCGAGCAGCAGGCCATCCGCCGGGCGGTTCGCGTGGCCGAAGAGGCGTGGCGCGAGTTCCGTAAGCGGGTCCGGCCGGGCATGACGGAGCGTCGGCTGGCGGCGGAACTGGATCACCAGATGCGTCTAGCGGGAGCGGACGGGCCGGCGTTCCCGACCATCTGTGCGGCAGGTCCGTCCTCTGCGATGCCGCACGCGGTGCCCGGCAACCGCCGTCTGCGGCGTGGGATGGTGCTGCTGGTGGATTTCGGGGCGCGGGTGGGGGGGTATGTGTGCGACTTGACACGGGTGCTCCTGGCCGGTAGAATCGCGTCTCGCGTCCGTGGGGTTTACGAAGCGGTTCTGTCGGCCCAGGGAGCGGCTATTGCGCGGCTTGGGCCGGGCGTGCCGCCGGCGGACGTGGACGCGGCCGCCCGCCGCGTGCTTGAGGCGGCGGGGTTCGGCAAAGCGTTCGCGCACGGGACGGGTCACGGCATCGGGCGCGAGGTGCACGAAGGCCCGGGGTTGGGTCCGCGCCGGAGCGGCGGGACGCTCCAGGTCGGCATGGTGGTGACGATTGAGCCGGGGGTGTATTTCCCCGGGCGTTTCGGCATCCGGATTGAGGACGACTGCGTGGTGACGGAAACGGGGCGGCGCGTGCTGTCGCACCTGGAGAAGGATTTGGAGGCGATGGTCCTGTAACCGTCGCCCGTTTTGTCTTTGCGGCAGAAGAGGGATCGGAAAGGGGAACGCCGATGGCCGACGAGAAAACAGGCAGGGAGAAGCCGGTCCCCGTGACGCCGATGCCCGAGGGGGCCGCCCTCGAAACCATCCGCAAACTCGTGGACCTGATGGAGCAGCACGGCCTGGTGGAGGTGGAGGTGGAGCAGGCGGACATGGCGGTCCGGCTGCGCAAGGGCGGCGCGGAGGCGACCGCCGCGCCGGTTCCCGTTGTGGCCGCAGCGTTGGCACAACCGGCCCCTGCGCCCAAGGCTGCAGAGGCGCCGGCCGCTTCCATCAACTCGCCGATGGTCGGAACGTTCTATGCCTCCTCGAGCCCCGAGGCCGACGCCTACGTGAAGGTCGGCGACCACGTGGCGGAGGACACGGTCGTCTGCGTCATCGAGGCGATGAAGGTTTTCAACGAGATCCGGGCGGAGATGAGCGGCTCGATCGAGAAGATTCTGGCCAAGAACACCCAGGCGGTGGAGTTCGGACAGCCGCTCTTTGCCGTCCGGCCGGACTGAAGTTGCACAGGTGGTTGAAACGCAGAGAGCGCGGAGAACGCAGAGAAAGGAAAAGATAGGGGAACGGCAAACAGCATGCTTTGTGAGCCGAGGGCGGAAATGGCCTTGCCGTTGTTACTCAATCCTCCCTCTGCGTTCTCTGCGATCTCTGCGTTGAAACTTTGTTGATGAGGTGAAGGGATGTTTCAACGGATTCTGGTGGCGAACCGCGGCGAGATTGCCCTGCGCGTCATCCGCGCCTGCAAAGAGATGGGCATCCAGGCGGTGGCCGTCTTCTCCGAGGCCGACCGCGACGCCTCGTACCTGGCGCTGGCGGATGAGGCGATCTGCATCGGGCCGGCGGCGCCGGCGCAATCGTATCTGAACATTGCGCGGATCGTTTCGGCGGCCGAAGTGGCCGACGTGGACGCCATCCACCCGGGCTACGGCTTTCTGGCGGAGAATCCCCACTTCGCCGAAGTTTGCCGCTCGTGCAACATCGAGTTCATCGGCCCGAGCGTCGAGGCGATGCGCCTGGTGGGCGACAAGGTCCAGGCGCGGAAGATCGCGAAACGGGCGAAGATTTACGTCATCCCCGGAAGCGAATCGCCCCTGGAGGGCGAGGACGAGGCCATCGCGCTCGCCCACGAGATCGGCTACCCCGTGATGGTGAAGGCGGCGGCGGGGGGCGGGGGGCGCGGCATGCGGGTTGCCCACAACGACATCAGCCTCGTCCAGGCCGTCCGCCAGGGACGCACCGAAGCCGAAGCGGCGTTCAAGGACGGACGGGTGTACCTTGAAAAATGTGTCGAGGCGGCGCGCCACGTCGAAGTCCAGATTATGGGCGACCGCTCGGGCAACGTGTTGCACTTCTGGGAGCGCGACTGCACGCTCCAGCGTCGGCACCAGAAGTTGGTGGAGGAGTCGCCGTCGCCCGCCATCAGCCGACGCACGCGCGAGAAACTTTGCGATGCCGCCGTCCGCATGGGCAAGGAGGCGGGCTACAGCGGCGCCGGAACGGTCGAGTTCCTCGTGGACCGCCGGGAAACGTTCTACATCCTCGAAGTGAACGCCCGCATCCAGGTCGAGCACCCCGTGACCGAAGCGGTGACGGGCGTGGACCTGGTCGAGTGGCAGATCCGCGTGGCGGCGGGGGAGGACCTGCGACTGCGGCAGCGCGACGTCCCGCAGGTCGGCCACGCCATCGAGTGCCGCATCAACGCCGAGGACTGCGCGAACGGGTTCCGGCCGTGCGCGGGGCGGATCGAGAAGTTCCGCATCCCCGGCGGCCCGGGCGTCCGCGTGGACACGCACTGCTTCGAGGGTTGCGCCATTACGCCGCACTACGACTCGATGATCGCGAAACTCATCGTCCACCGTCCGACGCGCGAGGCGGCCGTGGCCACGATGCGCCGGGCGCTCGAGGAGTTCCGCATCGAGCCCGTCAAGACCACCATCCCTCTCGACCGCGAGATTATGGCGAACCCGGATTTTCTGCGCGGGAACGTGGATACGCAGTGGGTCGAGCGCGTCTGGCAGTCCGGGGCGCAGCGCGCTTGACAGAGGTGACGGGCGCTCGGCGGCCGGTGAACGTGGCCGCGACCAAAGGTCGCGGCTCGAAAGGCAGGCGTCGTTCGAGCCGCCCGCTTTGCGGGCGGCTGCGTCGAGCGAAGGAGTGTCGGTGATGTCAGTAAACGTGACCGTGGTGGGCGTGGGCCTGGTGGGCGAGGCGATTGTCTCGTGCCTGAAGGAGCGAAAGTTTCCGTGCAAGTGGCCGCCGCGAGTCGCTGCGACGCGCGAGCGCCCCGAGACGCTGGCGGGCGAGCGGATGCTCGTCGAGGAAACCAGCGCCGAGGTCTTTAAGGGCGCGGGCCTGGTGCTCTTCGCGGGGCAGGAGGGGGCCAAGGGCGCGAGCGCAACCTGGCGCAAGACCGCCGAAGCCGCCGGCGCGTGGTGCGTTGACAACGGGCGCGATTTCCGCCTGGCCGATGGCGTGCCGCTCGTCGTGCCGGAAGTCAACGCCGACGCCATCACGGCGAAGAGCCGGTTCATCGCCAGCCCCAACTGTTCGACCATTCAACTGGTGGTGGCGCTGGCGCCGATTCATCGCGCCGCGCGCATCCGGCGGATCATTGCGGCAACGTACCAGGCGACGAGCGGCTGGGGGATGAAAGGGCCCCAGGAACTGAGGCGACAGGTGCCGAAGGCGCTCCAGTCCCTGGAGAACATCGAGTTTGACCCGAGCGTCTTCGCCCGGCCGATCGCCTTTAACTGCCTGCCGCACATTGACGTCTTCCTCGACGACGATTACACCCGCGAAGAATGGAAGATGGTCCATGAGACGCGGAAGATCCTCTCGGCCCCGTCCATCCGCGTCAGCGCCACCGCCGTGCGCGTGCCGGTCCTCAACGGCCACAGCGAGGCCGTGTGGATTGAGACCGAAAAGAAACTCTCGGCCGCCGCGGCGCGCGACCTTTTGCGTAAAGCGCCGGGCATCGTCGTCATGGATGAGCCGGACGGCCAGGGTCGGCGGACGTATCCGACGGCGCTGGACCTGCTCGCGCCCGAATATCGGGACAAGACGCTCGTCGGCCGCATCCGCGAGGACACCAGTTGCGAGCGGGGCCTGGCCCTCTGGATCGTGGCGGATAATATCCGCAAAGGCGCGGCCCTGAACGTCGTCCAGATCGCCGAGGTCCTGTTGGAGAAGGGCTACCTCAAGGCGTGACGGCAAGCCGTCGCGAAAGAAGCCCAGGGATTGAATCCCTGGGCTTGCCTCTTGCGGGCGGAAATGCGTTTGACGGCGCGCACCACGGGCTTAGAATGGCGCGCCTGGGGAGGAATCGGCCCGTCATGCGCGCCATCACATTCCACATTTCGGCCCCGAAGTGGTTGTTTTGTAAGGCGTTCGGGCGCTTTAGGAAGAGCCTCTACTGGGGCCGGGCGTCCACCCTGCGCCTCCGCGACATCCCCCCCCAGCCTTTGCCGGGTGACAATTGGGTCCGCCTGCGTCCGCGCCTGGGCGGCATCTGCGGCAGCGACCTGGAGAAGATTCTCCTCGCGACCCCGCCGGACAAGTTCGCGCGGGCCCTCATCATCGAGCCGCTTGTCCTGGGGCACGAGAATGTCTCGACTGTCGTCGAGCGCGGCCCGGCGGCCGAGGGCGTGGCGGAAGGCTTGCGCGTCAACGTGGACCCGGTCATCGCCTGCGCCGCGAGGGGCCTTGAGCCGTGCCCTTCCTGCCGCGAAGGACAGTTCTGCGCGTGCTGGAACGTCGCCGAAGAAAAACCCCGCCTCGGTTTTTCGATTGGCCACTCGGCGACGGTGGGCGGCTCGTGGTCGGATTCGTTCGTCGCACACCGCTCGCAACTCATTCCTGTGCCGGCGAATCTTTCGGATGAGCAGGCGGTCCTTGTGGACCCGCTTTCCTCAAGCGTCCACACGGTGCTTCGCCGACCGCCCGCAGAGGTGGACCGCGACGTCCTCGTGTTCGGGTGCGGCGTCATCGGGCTGGGGATCGTGGACTTTCTGCGGGCGTGGGGTTTTAAGGGGCGCGTGCTGGCCGTTGCGCGGCACCGGTTTCAGAAGGCGCTGGCCCTCCACCTGGGCGCGGACGAGGCCTGGGACCGCCGCGACCTGGCCGAAAAGGACATCTTCGACCGCGTGGCGGACTTGTACGCCATCCGGCCGATTCGGGGGTCCTACGGAAAGAAGATCCTCCTGGGCGGCGTGGACCTCATCTACGACGCGGTCGGCAACCGCGAGAGCGTCGAGGAGAGCCTGCGGTTGGTCCGGCCGCAGGGCACGGTGATGATCACCGGCATGGGCCATCCGCGGTGGGTGGATTGGGACCCCGTCACGCACAAGCAGATTACCGTCATGGGGAGCCACGGGCGCGGCATCGAGGAATGGCGCGGCCGGCGCGTGCATACCTATCAGGTGGTGCACGACCTGATGGCCGAAGGGCGGTTCCCGGCCGACCGCCTGCTGACGCACATCTTCCCGCTGGAGGATTACCGTACGGCCCTGGACGTGCTGACCCACAAGGGCCGCCACGCCGCCGTCCATGGGGCGTTTCGGGTGAGCAGTTGAGGCCGACCGTTGGCACATTTGTTGGAGGGCGGGTTCATAACAAGATTGGTTTCAACGAGATTGAGGAGAAAGTTACTTGCACTAATCCGCAAGGGTTAGGTGCGCGGCAATCCGCGGGAGGACAGTAGAATGATTTGGGCTCTGATTGGGGTTTTCGTTTTGGTTCTTGCTGGTATCTTCGTACATCTGCTTATGAGACGCCCTTCAATACCCTTGTTAAAAGCAACTACCAGTACGTCTGACGGTAAACTTTACAAGGTGTTGTTCACCGAGCTGCATCCGGACACAAAGCCGGTGGAGTATATCAGGCTGATTCTAAATTTTGCCGCGAAGATGCTCTACATAATACCCCCGAACGATCGTCATCAGCAACGTGCAAAACAAGCACTCTTGGTTGGTCTCCGCGTCGTGGGGCACTCGCACCTGTCGAGCACATCGGATATTGCAGCCCTATGTGGCCAAGGAATCTGTGTCACGGGTGAGCCGCCGTCACCGGGCGACAAGAAAATCACAGCTACGCTCTTTTACGCAAACCCGGCGTTCCGGTCAATCAAGACCTCAATCCCGGCCACTTGGTTCGAACTCCAGTTTTTCCACGTGTGGCTCGCACTTGTTCAGCAGTCACTCCCTAAACTAGATGACATGCACCTCAGGCGGCTGCGGCAATCGGTACGACGGCTTGAAGAGTTGTACTCAGAGGGCGGGGTTGACCCTGCCTCTGTTGAAGGCCTTGTCAACGCCCCCACCCGTGCTTTCGTTGAGGCGCACGACTATTCGGCAGAGGAGGTACGGTGAGCTCAAACAATGATCAGCAGACTCGGCGCGTTCAGCGCAACTTACCTCTGGAATACGTACGTGAGAAAACGGGCTGCGATGTTACGGTTTACCAGAAAATCGCGCTGGTGATAAACGTTCACGCTTACAGCGCCGCTGATGAGTTTGCCCAACTCCTTGAACTGAAACCGAATGCGCAGCTCGTCCACTTCTTTCACGACATGCTTATGGTTGTCGGCTTGTTGCCCATGATCGGCAGATTGTCACCAAGCAAAGACATCGCTTCCGCAATCATTGATGGGGTTCACTTCGAGTTTTATGAAGACGCTTCCCCATCCATTGTGGAAAGCATACTTCATCTATGGGCTGAGAAGCCCAAGTGCTTTCTTCACACGTTCATCAACACCTTGGAAGAGGAAGGCGCGGCCATGCGTTTTGCGGCTTTCGCAGTCTATGGTTTGGCTCCTGAGTACCAACTCGGTATTTCCAAGGCTCAGAGTTTGGGGTCAGAAATGATGAGAATCGTGAAAGAAAAGGCAAGCAGTGTGTCAACGGTCGTTGACATCATCTTGGAGGGATGAACTTGAGGCGGCGAACAAGACCTTGAGCGGGTCTTGACGCGTTTGGGACATTTGCCAGAAAAAGTTGCTGCACTCCGAGAAGCGAGGTCGCGCTATTCGTTTGGCAAGCGATTGTTATTTCACCTATCATATCGCGTTCGGCCTTGCTTTCTGGGTGATACGGGTGTAGGGTTTCCACTGTCGAGGTCCGGTTGTTGCACACGCGAGGGATCTGCTAGGTGAGGAGAACGCCATGTGGGATTTCCCGGAATTGGACGAGGAAATACGGAAGTTGATGCTTGATGAGGTGTCGCTAGACGAGAAAAGCAACGACGGCATCTACCCGGGTAAGTACCTAAACGAGAAGGGGCGCAAGGAATACCCGGCCTTGTTACGGGAGGCCCTAACGTCGGGTAATCCTGACACGTTCACCCAGGTTCTAAGCCCATGTCCGGGACCTTTCTGGATTCCCAGGTATGTTCGAAGAAACGGAGTGGAGGCTGCTGTGCCAAAGGACTCTCCCTCTAGGCTCGCAGAGGGCGAGTTTAACCGCTATTACATGCGGGCTATCAGCATCCGTGCCATAAGCCAGAAGCAAACCCAAGTTCAGGTGTACAGAGCGAAGCAAGTCAAAGCCCCCCGCTGGCTTGATGTGAAGGTAAAAGAGGGAGATCTGCGCGATCCGCAAGTGGTGCTGCAGGACTTGCGCTCAAGCAAAGGAACGGCGACTCAATCCGGTATTCCCAGGGGACCAAACTCCGGTCTGAGCTTGCGCACCGTCCCAGATGCAAACGCCTCGTGAGCCACTAGAACTGATATTTTTGCGCGGCGGTTCAGGAGAACCGCCGCGCAACGTGCATTGCCGTCCCCCCATTCTCGCTGTTCTCTGCGTTCTCTGCGACCTCTGCGGTTGAATCCCCGCATGACTAGGCGAGAACCTTGGCGATGCGGCGGCGGGTGGGTTTCTTAATCAGGCCGCGCTCGGTGATGATTCCCGCAATAAGTTTCGCCGGCGTCACGTCGAAGGCGGGCGAATAGACCTTCGCGCCTTCCGGCGCAGTGCGGCGACCGAAGCCGCACGTCACTTCCTCCGCCCCGCGCTCTTCGATGGGAATCTGGTCGCCGGACTTGATGGAAAGGTCGAACGTGCTCGACGGAGCGGCGACGCAGAACGGAATGCCGTGGTGCTGCGCCAGGACCGCCAGGCCGTAGGTCCCGATCTTATTGGCCACATCGCCGTTGGCCGCGATGCGGTCGGCCCCGACGAGCACAAGGTCCACCTTGCCCTCGCGCATGACGACGGCGGCCATATCGTCGCAGATGAGCGTCACGTCAATGCCCGCCTGCATCAGTTCCCACACGGTGAGCCGCGCGCCTTGAAGGAGCGGCCGCGTCTCGTCGGCATAGACGCGGAACCGCCGGCCCAGTTCGTGCGCGCGGTAAAGCGGCGCAAGGGCCGTCCCGTACTCGGCCGTCGCCAGGCTCCCCGCGTTGCAGTGCGTCAGGACGCCGCAGCCTTCTGTAATGAGGTACTGGCCGGCGTCGCCGATGGCGCGGCACATGGCGGCGTCCTCGTCGCGAATGGCCTTGGCCTCGGCGAGGAGGGCTTCCTTCAGGGCTTGCCCGCCCCGGCCGCGATGGGCCTCGGCCGCGCGGCGCATGCGGTCGAGGGCCCAGAAAAGGTTGACGGCCGTGGGCCGGCTCGTTGCGAGGTAATCGCACACCTCGGCCAGGCGAGCGAGGATCGCCGCCTCGTCATCCCCTGTGTCGCGCAGGCCGACGACGACGCCCATCGCCGCCGCCACGCCGATCGCGGGCGCTCCCCGGACGCGGAGGACCTTGATTGCCTCCCAGACCTCCTCGACAGAGCGCGGCGTGATTGTCTTGTGCTCGCCCGGCAGGAGGGTCTGGTCAATGAGTTCCATCCGGCCGTCCAGGCCGCCGACCCACCGGACCGTCTGAGGGACGGACCCTCGGGCTGGGGACTCAGGCATTGGGCTTCCTCAGGTTCCGGTCGGTTTCCTTGACGCGCTCGGCGAGGCGGGCTTTGTACTGGACGAGTTTCGCGCGGAGGTCGGGTCGGCCCTGGGCGAGGATCTGGACGGCCAGGATGGCCGCGTTCACCGACCCCGACTTTCCGATGCCGACCGTCGCCACCGGCACGCCGGCCGGCATCTGGACGGTCGAAAGGAGGCTGTCCAGGCCGCCGAGGTTCGAGGTCGGAATGGGGACGCCGATGACGGGCAGGGCCGTCAGGCTCGCGAGGACGCCCCCCAGGTGGGCGGCTCCGCCGGCCGCGGCGATGATGCAGGCCAGGCCTCTGTCGGCGGCCGTTGTGGCGTACTCGTGGGCCGCGTCCGGCGTCCGGTGGGCCGAGATCACCCGCACCTCGTACGGGACGCCGAACTCGGCCAGCGTCTCGATGCACGGCTGCATCTTCTCGGCGTCCGAATCGCTCCCCATGACGATGCCGACCAGTGGGCCTGACGGTTTCTGGGTGCTCACGATGGTTTCCTCCCCAAGAATGGCAAGGCGAGTATAGAAGGGGGCGGCGCAGGCGTCAAGCAACCACGCCGGCGCAAAAAGGGGTCAGGACCCCTTTCCGCAGGTGCCCGTTCGGTGACGGGCGGCCATGGCGGATATGCTTTCCCGAACCCGGACGAGAGAGGCCCGTCCCTGTGCGGAAAAGGGTCCTGCCCCCTTTTTGCGCAGCAAGTCGGTTGACTTTGGCCGAAAATGTTGTATTCTTGAGACAGTCGAAAACCCGGGGAAAAGGGCCCCCAATGGCCCTTTTAGGGGCTGGTGTGTCAAAAGAGAAACATTCAGCGTCCCAGGGAACACCCGCCGAGGCGACTCTGGACGAACTGCGGCTTCTCGCCGAGTTGGCCCAAGTGCTTCCTCTGGCGGAGGACTCGGCTTCCCTTCAGAAGACCCTCCTGGAGCGCAGCCTCGAACTTCTGGGTTGCCGCAGCGGCGCGGTCTGCCTCTGGCAGGAAGGGGGAAGCCTCCGAATAGGCGCCGCCATCGGCCGGGCCAAGGCCCTGAGCCCCGCCGCTCTTCTTGGAGCCGAGCCGATCCTGCACGTTCTCCTGCACGAGCGGCGTCCGCTGGCCCTGGAGCATCCGGGCCTCACGCTCGGCAAGGAACTGGAAGGGTGGCAGGGCTTGGCGATGGCCCCGCTGGTGACGGGGGACCGGCCTCTGGGGCTCCTTCTGGTCGGCGACTGCGGCCGGGGGTCGGTGTTCGGCGCCCGAGGGGTCGCGATGCTGGAGGTCGTGGCGGGTCTGATGGCGTCGGCCATGGAGATGTCGCTGGCGTTCGCGCGATTCCGGACCGAGATGAGCAGCCGGATGGAGGAGGCGACGGGGGAACTGGCGCGGGCCGGCGCGGAACTGGCGCGCCTGAAGACGTTCAACGGGGACCTCTTCGATTCGCTTCCGGTGGGCATCATTGTTTTCGACCGGGAGTTCCGCGTGACGTTCCGGAACGCGGCGGCGGAGCACCTCTGGCCTCTTGATCGCTCGGTCCTGGCCGGGGCGAGGCGGACGCACGTCGGGCGCAGCGACCCGGACTGGGAAGCCAATCTGCGAAGCGTCGTCGAGATGCGGTGCTTCTGGCGGGCCGAGCAGGTGGTCTATGAACCCGTGGGGCGCGCGAGCGTCCGCGTCAACCTGGCCTCGTCGCCGCTCCTGGCGGGAAAGCGCGAGGTTGCGGGCGGCGTCCTCGTGGTGGAGGATGACACGCAGCGCGCTTTGATGGAGAAACGCCTGGCGGTGTCGGAGCGGCTGGCGGGCGTCGGCCGTCTGGCGGCGATGGTGGCCCACGAGATCAATAATCCGCTGGACGGCATCATCCGGCTGGTAAGCCTGGCGCGGCGCGTCGGGGCCGGGGCCGAGGATCCGCGGCCGGAAAAGTACCTGGCGGAGGCGGACAAGGGCCTGGCGCGTCTGGCCGGCATCGTGCGGGACCTGCTGGAGTTCTCGCGCAGCGCGAGCCAGACGCCCGAACCGCTGCCCATCGGCGAGATGCTCATCGAGGCGGCCGAGGCGATACGTCCGGCGGCGGAGAAGGCGGGCGTCGAGATCGCCGTCTCGTGTGGCGACGACGTGCCGCGCCTCCGAAGCATGACCTTGTACCACGTGGTGTTGAACCTGCTGAAAAACGCGGTGGAGGCGATGCCCGAGGGCGGGCGGGCCGAGGTCGCGGCGCGGGCCGATCCCGACGCCCTGGTGATTGCGGTGTCGGACACGGGGCCGGGTATCCCGCCGGAAGCGCAGGCGCGGCTGTTCGAGCCGTTCTACTCGCGCAAGGCGCACGGCAAAGGGACGGGCCTGGGATTGGTGATCTGCAAGGACCTGGTGGAGAAACAGGGCGGTACGATCGAGGCGGCGAACCGGCCCGAGGGCGGGGCGCGGTTCACCGTCCGCATGCCGCTCGTCTCCGGCGGCGAGGCGCGACGCGCCGAAGCGACGTGAGCAAACCGCCGCCGGCGGAGAAAGAGGGGAGGACAGGATGGCCAAGGCACGAATCCTCGTCGTGGACGACGACGAGATTATCCTGACGAGCCTCGGGGAACTCTTGCGCCTGGAGGGGTACGACGTCGAGACGGCGCAGAGTTTCAAGGAGGCCTCGGCGCACCTGGCGGCCAGCGCGTTTCAGGTGGCCGTCGCCGACGTCTCGATGCCCGACGCCGACGGATTTGAACTTCTGAAACTCATCCGCAACCGGTACCCCGACACCGGGACCATCATGATTACCGGCTACGGGACGATCGAGGACGCCGTCCGCGCTATGCGGGGCGGAGCGTTCCACTACCTGACGAAACCGGTGATTGATGATGAGATTAAGGTGGTGATCCAGCGGGCGCTGGAGCAACAGTCGCTCTCGGCCGAGAACCGGGCGCTCAAGCGCCAACTGGCCGAGCGCTGGAGCCTGGAGAACGTCGTCGGCCGCGACTACAAGATGCTGCGCGTGTTCGACCTGGTGGAGACGGTGGCGGACTCGCCTTCGACGGTGCTCATGACCGGCGAGAGCGGGACGGGCAAGAGCATGATCGCCCGGGCCATCCATCAGCGCTCGAACCGCCGCGACGGGCGCTTCGTCGAGGTCGCCTGCGGGGCGCTGCCCGAGACGCTGCTGGAGAGCGAACTGTTTGGCCATGTGCGCGGCTCGTTCACGGGCGCGACGGGCGACAAGGCCGGCAAGTTCAAGCAGGCCGACGGCGGGACGATCTTTCTGGACGAAATCTCCACCGCGACCCCCGCCCTCCAGGTGAAACTCCTGCGCATTCTCCAGGACTTCGAGTTCGAGCCGGTCGGCGGCTCGAAGACCGAGCGCGCGGACGTCCGGTGCATCCTGGCGACGAACCAGGACCTGACCGAGGCCGTCCGCCGGCACGAGTTCCGACAGGACCTCTACTACCGCATCAACGTGGTGACGATCCACCTGCCGCCGCTCAGGGACCGCATCGGCGACATCCCCCTCCTGGCTGAGCATTTTCTGAAGGAGCAGACCGAGCGTTCCGGCCGGCGGATCGTGGGGTTCCAGGAGGAGGCGATGCGGCTCCTTCAGACGTACGATTGGCCGGGGAACGTTCGGCAACTCCAGAACGTGATCGAGCGGGCGGTCGTCCTGACGAAGAATCACAGTGTCGGCCTGGAGGATTTGCCGGACGAGGTGATCCGCCCGGGGACCGCCGGGGCCGCGGCCGAACGCGAAGGGGGCGTCGTCCCCCTGAAGAAGGCCCTCGAGGGACGCGAGAAACAGGTTATCCTCCGGGCGCTGGAACAGTTCCACGGCAGCCGGGAGGCGACGAGCAAGGCGCTCGGCATCAGCCGCTCGACGCTCTATAAGAAGATGCACCACCACGGGCTGGTGGAGACGGGCGAATCGGCGGCGTAAAGGCGAAAAAGACTCCAGGTGTCTTTTCTGCGGAGCACCCTTTGGGCCCTTCGGGGAAAAGACACCTGGAGTCTTTTTCGCCGGAGCACGCTGTTGCTACTTCTCCCCCATGACTCGGCGCACCACGCGCTTGAACGCTTCCGGGTCGATCGGCTTCTCAGCGTAGGCGTCCGGTTCCTTGCCCAGAAAGTCGCCCATCTCTTTTCCGGAGAATCGGATGCCCACCTTGTCGGCCACGCCGGTCAACATGATGACCTTGATGTCCTTGGTGTCCGGGTCCTTGATCAAGTCGGCGAACATCACAAACCCGTCCTTCTCCGGCATCTGAACGTCCAGGACGATCAGGGCCGGCCGGAGCGCCTTGGCCTTCTGGAGGCCGGCCGTTCCGTTCTCCGCCTCGGCCACTTCCCATCCTTCGGCCTCCAGGATGGTTTGCACGAACCGCCGCGCCTCACGTTCGTCGTCCACGACCAGTGCTTTTCTCATCGGCTGCTCCCGCTCCTTTGCTGTGGCGATCGGCTGCGCCGCCGCCGAACCCGTGTTCATTTGGTTTTTTATCCGGCGTCCCCATCGGCAGCAGCAGGGTGAACACCGTGCCGGCCCCGGGCGTCGAGTTTACTCGAATGCGCCCGCCGTGTTCCTCCACAATCTTTTTGGTGACCGGCAGGCCGAGGCCCGTTCCTTTTCCGCCTTTCGTGGAGAAGAAGGGGTCGAAGATTTTCTCCAGCGCCTCCGGCTCGATGCCGCCCCCGTTGTCCTCGACGCGGAGGATGAAGTCGCCGTCCGATTCTCCCCGCGCCGCCTCCAGGCGGACCGTGCCGCCGCCGGCGCACGCGTCAATCGCGTTTCCCACGAGGTTGAGGAGGCACCGCCGAATGGCCGTTTCGTCCATTCGGACCTCGCCGACCTCGCTGGCGGCGATGATCTCGACGCCCTTCGCGGCCGCCTGCTCGCCCAGCAGACGTGCGATGTCCCCGCACAAACTTCCTGTGTCGCACGGCTGGAGGAGCGGCTTTCGCGGCCGCGAGTAGTTCAACATATCCAGAATAATGTTGCTTAAGAACCCCATGTTGCTTTTGACGACCCCCCAGCCGTACAGCACCTGTTCGTCGGCGTCGGGCGCCAGATTTTCGTTGATGATGTACGCCCCCGCCTGAAGACCGGCCAGGATGTTCTTGATGCAGTGCGCCGTCCCCGCGACGGTCTGGCCCACGGTGGCCAGTCGCTCCGCCTGGAGACGCGCCTCGTGTTCCTCGGCGTTCAGGATGGCCACCGCCACCAGACTCGCCACCGCGTGCGCCAGTTCCAGATCGTCCTCGCCGAAAGGTCGGCCGTCGTGCCGGTTCAGGATCTGGATGACCCCCAGCAACTTGCCCCGCGCCACGAGCGGCACACACACGAGCGACCGGGTTCGGAAACCCGTCTGCGCATCGTACGAGGGGTTGAACCGCCTGTCCGCATACGCGTCAGGGACCACAAGCGGTTCGCCGTGCCCCGCCACCCATCCCGCCAGGCTCTCGTCGTTGATGGGCAAACAGGCGGACTCCAGACCCGCCGTTTGCGGTCCTTCGGCAAAGTGAAAACGCAGGGCGTCGGCGGCGGCGTCGTTGAGGAGAATCGAACAGGCTTCCGCATCCATGGCCAGGGCGGCGGCCCGCATCGCCGACGGCAGCACCTCGTCCAACTCCAGGTCGCCCGCCACCATCTGGCTGACCTGCTCGAGCGCCTCCAGCGCGCCACGCCGCCCGGTCCCTGCCACGTCCGTGCCTTCTGGTTTGTCTCTGCGGCTTTTCGTGGGCATGGGCTGCTCGACGAACGACGGCCGTTCCGGCCGACCTGTGCTGCGCGGGCGACGGCTTCGACGCGTCAAACGGGGGGAGTGTACCAGTCGGTCGCGGGGCTCGCAAGGGACAACAACGGCGCAAAAGGAAGGGGGTCTGGTCGCATTTTGTGGCAACCGGCCGACAACCTCCGATAGGGCATGTGAGGCAACAGGCCCGGGTGGCACTTGGGGTGGTGCACTGGCGGGCAAGCCGCCAGTGCCACCCAGAGATTCATAAACGGCCTCGACCACGTGCCACAAAAACGCGACCACACCCAAGAAACGGAGCCGGCGAGCGGGACGTAAGCCGAATCCTGTTGCCCCGAAGGGCCGCGGCCATTTATCTGGGTCCCCCGTTGCCGGAGGACTCAAGCGGCCAACCCGGGACTCGAGCGGTGCGGGCCGCACCATCGTCCCCTATTTGGCCTTGCTCCCGGTGGGGTTTGCCGTGCCCCCCGTGTCACCACGAGGGCGGTGCGCTCTTACCGCACCGTTTCACCCTTGCCTGTGCCCGCCATAGTCCCGGCAAGCCGGGACGACGGAGGGCCATCGGCGGTCTGCTCTCTGTTGCACTTTCCCTGGGCTTGGGCCCTGTAGTGAGAGATACTCTCTACTACAGGGCTTTCGCCCGGTGGCCGTTAGCCACCACCGTGCCCTATGGAGTTCGGACTTTCCTCCCGGCCCTTTCGGACCGAGCGGCCGCATTGCCCGCTCGCCGACTCCGCATCTATTTTAACCGGAATTTCTTCGTGGGGCCAGACTTTCTTGCGTCGGGGGGGATGGTGGCGTCCACCTCGCGGGACTTCTCCAGGGCTTTGCGGGCCAACTTGTCGGCCTCGGTGTTGCGGGTGCGGGGGATGTGCTCGATCTCGACGGACGTGAAAGGCTCTAGGAGCCGTTTCACCTGCCGCAGCAGTGGCTTCAGGTGCGGGGCGCGGACCTTGTACTGGCCGGCCACCTGGCGGACCATGAGTTCCGAGTCGCTCCGGATGGTCAGCAGGTCGGGTTTCAGTTGGGCCGCCAGTTCCAGACCGATGAGGAGTCCCTGGTACTCGGCGACGTTGTTGGTGGCCGGGCCGAAGGCCTTGGCTTTTTCGAGGAGCGTTTTTCCCTCGGCATCCTTCAGGACGGCGGCGGCGCCGGCGGGACCGGGGTTGCCCGATGCGGCGCCGTCCACATAAAGGAAAAGATGCCGTGAGGCGCTCTCGGGCGGGCCCTGTAGTGGGAGCGGTTCTCTACTACAGGGCGGGGAGGGGTTCGTCGCGGCATCGGAGTCAGGCGCGTGCATGGCGGCGGTCAGTCTTCCACGTACAGGATGCGCGTGCAGTTGGGGCAGGCGACGAGTTTCTCGCTCCGGCCGCGCAGCAGCACGTACGTGTTCTGGGTCACGGACATATGGCACCCGCCGCAGACGAAGGTTCCTTCGACCTCATCGAGTTGGACGGGTGCGAGGGCTTCGCCGTCGAGGCCGTCGGCGATGCGGTCGAACTGCTGGACGACGTCGCGGGGGAGGGGGGCAGCGATTTCGTCGCGCTTGGCGCGTCCCGCCTGGATTTCGGCATCGACGCTTTCCTTTTTGGCTTCGATGTCGCGGCGGACGGTCTCGAGTTGCTGCCGGTGGTGGACAAGTTCCTTTTCAGCCTCTTTGATTTCGGCCTCGATGGCCTCGATGTCCTCGTAATCGTTCAGGATTTCGTCTTCGAGTTTCGTGATGGAGAGTTCGGCAAACTTGATCTCATTCTGGAGAATCTGGAACTGGCGGTTGTCCTTGATCTGGAGTTGCTGGCCCTTCAGACGCGTGATCTCGTCGCGCTTCTGCCGGACGTCGAGTTCCTTCAGGTTCGCCCGGACGCGGGCGTCGTGTCGGCGTTTGCGGACGGTTTCGATGTGCTCTTCCTGGGCGCGAATCTGGTCGGCTTTGACGCGTGCGGCCCGGTCGTGAGCGGTCTTGCGGGCCTGCAGAAGGCGGAGTTTCTGGTCAGCCTCCTGAAGCTGCCGCAATCTGTCGAGGACCATTTCGGCCACGGCGTCTCCGGTTGTGAAAAAGACCGAGAGGCTTATACCGCGGGCCGCCGACGGAATCAAGCGCGAATTGCACGGAACTCGTCATTTGGGCTTGCCGTGCCACACGGGCGAGGGCAACCCGAATGGGTGATCTCGTCGAAGGAAACCGTTGCCACCGCCCGCGAATAGGAGTACGTTGTGTGCAACGAGAACTGAAACGACGACAACGCCGGCAATTAAGGATGGCATCCCCCGAATTCCATCCGGATTAAATTCGGCCAATGCAGCCTCAACGCAAAGATCTACTGCAAGAAGTAACCAAAGCATAAGTGAGGAGGCTCCCATGTGGCGGTGCGTCGGATTTTGGCTATGTGCAGTGGCTTGTGTTGCCTGTTGTTGCTCTGGCTGTAGTCCCATTACGATGGCCAAGAAGGATATTTTGGCGGCTTATTCGGAAAACGCAACAGCCGACTGGCGGCTGGAAAGGTCACGAGGCGAAGACGGACAGGGCTACTATTCGATTCCCCTTTTGGAGCGCGCACTGATTGCTCAAGGAGCCGCGGCAGAGCCGATTGCGGAGGAGTTTCTCGAGAGTTTCGATCATCGCCTGCGCTGCACTGGATTGACCGTCCTGATCGCAGTTAGAGGCTCCAAGGGTGTTACGAGCGTGCTTATAGACCATCTCGATGATCCGTATGGCCCAATTCGTTGGCATTGTTGGCACGCACTGTATGACATGGGAATCATAGCGTTGGAGACGATGCCACCAAAACGGGACTGCCTTCGGCCTTGGCGAACCATCAAAGAACAGTGCATCAAACAACGGCCCGATGGGTAGATCATTACGCTGGTGGCAATAAGCAGTGAATCTCGGTGCGGTGCCCAAGCAAACTCCACCTGTTCAATCTACCGACCGAAGCCGGATGAATCTGTCTGCGAAGAGATCCGAGCCCTGGGCCACAAGGCGGTCCCCTTCTTGATTGAAGGCCTCTTCGTGGCTGAGTGGCTTGGTCCGATTGCAAGACCTGGCTATCGCTGGTTTGTGCGGCGCAAAAAAGAGGCGGGGGTGAGGGACCCCGCCTCGAACGGCAAAGGACGTTCTCTTTACCTTTGCCGGGACTCTCCCTCTTCCTCTTCCGTTTCCACTTCTTCCTCGTCGGGTTTCTTGTCGAGGAACCCTTCGAGTTTTCGGCTGCGGACCGGGTGCTGAAGTTTGCGGATGGCCTTGGCCTCGATCTGGCGGACGCGTTCGCGCGTGACGCGGAAGATCCGACCCACCTCCTCCAGGGTATACGTCTGCCCGTCGCCGATGCCGTACCGCAACTTGATGATCTCCCGCTCGCGGTACGTCAGCGTCTTCAGGACGTGGTCAATCTTGTCCTTGAGCATCTCCTGGGTGGCGGCGGTGACGGGCGATTCGGCCGCCTCGTCCTCGATGAAGTCGCCGAAGTACGAATCCTCGCTCTCCCCGACCGGCCGGTCCAGGCTGATGGGGTGCCGGCTGATCTTCAGCACCCGGCGGACCTCGGCGATGGGCAGCGTGGCCTCGTGGGCGAGTTCCTCCAGACTGGGCTCCCGCCCGGCGTCCTGCAGGAACCGCTTCGAGATGTTCCGCAGTTTCGACATCGTCTCGATCATGTGGACCGGGATGCGGATCGTCCGGGCCTGGTCGGCAATCGCCCGCGTGATCGCCTGCCGGATCCACCACGTCGCATACGTCGAGAACTTGTAGCCGCGGCGGTACTCGTACTTGTCCACGGCCCGCATCAGGCCGGTGTTGCCTTCCTGGATAAGGTCGAGGAACGAGAGGCCCCGGTTGCGGTACTTCTTGGCGATGGACACCACCAGCCGAAGGTTCCCGCCCGAGAGGTTGCGCTTGGCCTCCTCGTACTCGCCGAAGCATTTCTCGATGCGGCGGACGCGGTCGGCCAGTTGGTCGGCGCTCTCGCCGGCGAGACGGGCCAGCCCGTCGCGCTCCTCCTGGAGGGCGGTGCGTTCCGCCGCGTCCTGCGCGCCCGGTCCGAGTTCCTCCAGACGCCGCCCGATCTCCACGAGTTTCGCGTGGATCGCCATCAGTTTCTTCATGATGGCCTGGATCCGGGAGGTCCGCAGGCTAAGTTCCTCCAGGAGTTGGACGCATTTCTGCCGGCGCGTCCGCATCCGACGCTGGAGGCGGTCGCGTTCGGCCTCGGCGACCCTGGGCGCCGTCAGGCGCTCGTAGTCCTCGCGGTTGGCCTCAATCAGTTTCTCAGCCGTGGCCAGGTTCTCAGGCGTGCGGTGGATGATGGTCGTCTTCGCCAGGTTCTCCGAGATGCAGATTTTCATCGTCCGGTCGAAGGGCAGTTCGCCCGACTGGACCTGCCGCAGCGTCCGGGCCGCGCTGGAGATGGCAAAGTCGCTCGCCAGAACCTTCCGGCGGAAATGCTTCCGCGTCAGTTCGATCCGCTTCGCCAGGAAGATCTCCTGCGCGCGCGTCAGCAGGGGAATCTCCCCCATCTGCGTCAAGTACATCCGCACAGGGTCGTCAATGCGCTTGCGGGCCTCCGCCTCGGTCGGCGCGACGACCGCGGCCGCACGGTCTTTGGGGGGTTCGGCCTCCCACGTGCCTTCGGGCTTCTCGGCGCCGGCCGCCTCCTGGCGCCGCGCAAGCTCCGTCTCGTCCACCAGTTCCACCCCGTGCTCGTCCAGCGTCATCAGAATCTGGTCCAGACGCTCCGCGCTGACGATCTCGTCCGGCAGACGGTCGTTCATCTCCTCGTATGTCAGGTAGCCGCGCTCCTGACCCAGCGCCATCAGCGCCTGGATCTGCTGCTCGGCCGATGCCCGTTTGGTCTGCTTCCCTTCTGCCATCGGATCCTCTGTATGCTGCGCTACTTGCCCATTTTATCCCGGTGCGTCGCGGTCCGCGGCATGACCCCCTGCTGCGCTTTCCGGCCTTCGGTGAACTCCTTTAGGGCCTGTGAGTCTTGCTTCGCCAAGCGGGCCGCCCGTTCCCGGGTCGCCAGGTCTTCCTGTCGGTCAAGTTGTTCGATGGCCGCCAATGCCTTCTCCAGCATCTGTGCCAGCGGCCCCGCCCCCGTGTCGGCCTCCTGCCGGCAGGCCTCGATGCCCTCCCCGCGCTCGTAAAGTTCCACGGCCAGGCTCGCCAGGTCCGCGTCCTCAATGCCGCGAAGCGCCGCCTGAACGTCGCGGTCGCGCCGCGCCGGCCGCGCCAAAATCGTCTCGTACAGCCGGCGGAAGGCCGTGTCCTCCACCTGGGCCGGCGGCACGCGCGCCGCCGCATCGTCCGCCCGCGACGGCCGGCACACCAGAGCCGTCAGCAACTCCCGCTCGGCGGGCCATCGGCGTCCTCGTCCGGCGGCCGGTGGCGTTTTGGCGCCGCCCGTCTCGGCCGTCGGCCGTCGGCGCCGGGCGCGGGCGAGTTCGGCCCAAAGGGCTTCGGCGCTGATGCCCAGGGCCTGGCTGACGCGCGCCAGGATCAGGTCCCGGCGGACGTTGGCCTCGCCGCTCGCCAGGGCAGGGGCCTGGCCGAGCGTCGCCAGCATAGCCTCCAGCGCCCGCCGCTGCGCCGCCGGGCTCGTTGCCGCCCCGAACTGCTCCCGCACGAGTTCCCACTTGTAGTCGAGGGCGTCCTTGGCCGCTGCCAGGTATCGCCCGAAGGCCTCAGCCCCTTCGTCGCGGCAGACGTCGCAGGGGTCCTTGCCCTCCGGCAGCGCCGTCACAGAGACACGGACGTCCTCGGCGAGGAAAAGTTCCAGGCCGCGGTCCGCCGCACGCCGCCCCGCCTCGTCGGAATCGAATACGAGGACGACCTCGTCGGCGTAGCGCTTGAGCACGCGGACGTGCTCGCTTGTCAGCGCCGTGCCGAGCGTCGCCACGACGTTTGTCACGCCCGCCTGGTGGGCCATCGCCACGTCGGTGTAGCCTTCGACGACGACGGCGCGGCGCGTCTCGCCGATGCGCGGCCGGGCCTCAGGGAGCCCGTACAGATTCTCCGCTTTGCGAAAGAGCGCGGTTTCGGGCGAGTTCAGGTACTTGGGCGTCTCGTCGCCCAAGGCCCTGCCGCCGAACCCGATCGGCCGGTTCAAGGCGTCGGTGATAGGAAACATCACCCGCCCCCGAAACCGGTCGTACGTGCCGGAGCCGTCGTCCCGCTGGACGACCAGGCCGGCCGATTCCAGCAGCCCCACGGGGATGTTGTCTCCCTGTGCGGCCTTCAGGAGCCCGTCCCAGCCGGGCGGGGCGAACCCCAGATGAAACGCCTCGGCCGTCTCCTTCTTGAACCCGCGTCGCTCCAGGTAGTTCCTGGCCTCCTGGCCGACCGTCGGATGGCGCAGGTTGCTCTCAAAGTATCGTACGGCCCATTCGAGGGCCTGTCGGACGCCGCGTCCGGCGCCTTCGCCCTTGCTGCCGTCGCGTCGGCGGAGCGTGATGCCGGCCCGCTCGGCCAGGACCCGCACCGCCTCGGGGAACGTCAGGTTCTCCTTCAGCATCACGAAGTTAAACACGCTGCCGCCGCGCCCGCAGCCGAAACATTTGAAAATCTGCTTCGCCGGACTGACGGTGAAGGAGGGGGTCTTCTCGGCATGGAACGGACATAGTGCCTTGTAGTCCTTGCCGCCGCGCCTCAACGGAAAGTAGGAGGAAATCACCTCCACGATATCGTTGGCGCGCGCAACCTCGTCCAGGATGTCGTCCGTGTAGAGTCCCGACAAGGCAACGACCCAAACCCCTCACGCCCTATTTCACTGTCCAAGCGGCCCGCAATGCCTCTCGTTTGGACACTATACCCCGGAAATGGGCGGAAGTCAAGGGGGACACTCTTTTTAGAGTGTCGGAGTGTCATGATGCCTCATTTACAGGTGCGCGGGCGGGGGTTGAGGGTGTGTGCGCCAGGATCTTCCGGTACGGTTCGCCGGAACGCTCGGCCGGAGAGAGCGTTGACCCCGGCCCGTGCCGCGACTATGATGCTCCGCGGCAGATCCCAGGGTTGTTTTGGCGAAGGGTCTTTCCATGGCAAACGAGCAGGACCGGATGGAGCGAATCGTCGCGCTGGCCAAGCGCCGGGGATTCATCTTCCCCGGCAGCGAGATCTACGGCGGCCTGAACGGCTTCTGGGACTACGGGCCCCTGGGCGTGGAACTCAAGCGCAACATCAAGGACGCCTGGTGGCACGACGTCGTCACCACGCGCGACGATGTCGTCGGCGTGGACGCCGCCATCATCATGAATCCGAAGGTGTGGGAAGCCAGCGGGCATGTCGGCGGCTTCACTGACCCCAGGGTGGACTGTAAAAAGTGCAAGTCACGCTTCCGACAGGATGAGCAACGTGGGATGGCTGAGCGCGTCACTACTGTCATTTCTTTCTTCCAAGCGGATGAGCAACGAGAACTGGAGTTTGCGCTTCACAAGGCAGTTGATGCGGTGTGGGCTGCAGGGATGACGGCAAAAGAGGCCGCAGCCAAGAACGGTATAGAGGGGACCTTCTTCCTGCAAGTGCTCAAGGCGGCGGAGAAGGGAAATTGGCAACAAAGTGGCATGCTGAGTTTACTTAATGTTTGCCGTAACTGCGGCGGCGAATTGACCGAGCCGCGCCAGTTTAACCTGATGTTCAAGACGTTTGTGGGTGCGATGGAGGATTCCACTTCGCAGGCGTATCTTCGGCCGGAGACGGCACAAGGCATCTTCGTCAACTATAAGAACGTTCTGGACACCTCGCGGATGAAGTTGCCGTTCGGCATCGCACAGATCGGCAAGGCGTTCCGCAACGAAATCAATCCGCGCAACTATACCTTCCGCTCGCGCGAGTTCGAGCAGATGGAGATTGAGTTCTTCTGCCGGCCGGAGGAGGCCGACAAGTGGTACGCCACGTGGCGCCAGGCGCGGTTCGATTGGTACGTCGGCCTGGGCCTCAAGAGCGACCGCCTGCGCCTGCGCGACCACGAAAAGGATGAACTCGCCCACTACGCCAAGGCATGTGCCGACATCGAGTACGCCTTCCCGTTCGGCACGAGCGAGTTGGAGGGCGTGGCGAACCGGACGGACTTCGACCTGAAACAGCACCAGCAGTTCTCCGGCCGGGACATGACCTACTTCGACGATGAGACGAAGGAGCGGTTCCTGCCGTACGTCATCGAGCCGTCGGGCGGTGTGGACCGGGCGCTCCTGGCGTTTCTGTGCGAGGCGTACGACGAGGACGAAGCACCCGACGAGAACGGCAAGGCGCAGAAGCGGACGGTCCTGCGGTTCCATCCGAGACTCGCGCCCATCAAGGTGGCGGTGTTCCCGCTGGTGAAGAAGGATGGGATGCCGGAAAAGGCCCGCGTGATTTACGAAGCGTGCCGCAAAAATCTATCGGCGTTTTATGATGAGAAGGGGGCGGTCGGCCGGCGCTACCGTCGCCAGGATGAGGCCGGCACGCCGTTCTGCGTCACGGTGGACGGCCAGACGATGGAAGATGGGACCGTCACGATCCGCGACCGCGATTCGATGAAGCAGGAGCGCATCCCGGCGGACGGCGTCCTCGCCTACGTCCGGGAGCGATTACATCTCTAGGATTCCGCCGTTCAGGCCGAAGGCCTGAGTTCTGCGCGGTGGGTGCGGAGACCCGCCGCGCGGTACGTTGACAAGTCCTCCCGGCGTTCGGGGATAGTCCGATAAGGCGCCGGGACCCCTCTTTTTGCCTCAAGACGGGCCTACGGCGGGGACGATGTTATCCCCAGGAACGGTGCTATCCGGGCGGATGCGGTGCGCCCCGGCAAGGCGAGAGGGTCCAAGGTGCGTCGAGCGTGGGTCATCCTGGCTGCAGGGCTCTTTGCGGCGGCCGGCTGCGGCGCCAGCGTGACGCGGCAGGCGCGCGAGGACTTCGAGCCCGCCCATGCTGCCTTCAGCGCCGGGCGATTCGGTGAGGCGGTGGACGGGTTCACGCGATTTCTCGAAGCGCATCCGACTTCGCCGGCCCGGGGCGAGGTGTATTATTATCGGGGCCTCGCGCTGGTGCGGCTCAATCGTCAGACCGAGGCCCTGGCGGACTTCGAGCGGGCCGGCCGCTCGGCCCCGCCTGGGCCGATTGCGGCCTACGCCCAGGTGGCCGCCGGAAACCTGCACTTCGAGTCCGGCCGCGACTGGGACGCCATCCGGGCCTACAACCGTGTTCTGGGGGCTCCGCCCGACGGGGTGCCGCTTGAGAGGCTCGTGCTGCGGCTGGCCATCAGCCTGCAGCACGTGGGGCGGTGGTCGTCGGCCGACACGTATCTAGGGTATGTGATTAAAAACTTTCCGAAGACGCCGGCCGCCGCCGAGGCGCGCCGCCGATACCGGACTGGATCGTTCAGCATCCAGACGGGCGCGTATACCTCGACCGGGGGGGCGCAGCGCGAGGCGACGCGGCTCCGGTCGGCGGGGTTTGCACCCGAGATCGCCACGGCGCAGCAGGGAGACCGACGGCTGCACACGGTGCGCGTCGGCCACGCGCGGACCTATGCCGAGGCGACGGCGCTGGCGCAGCGGATTAGCGCGGCCGGCTTCTCCGCCTGGGTCGTGCCGTAACCGTTGGGGGAAAGGGAGCCGTATGTTCATACGCCGCCATGATTATGCGACGGAGGAGCGCCTGCGCGACCGCGTGGGCGCCGAGCCGCACGCGCCCCAGGCCCGCCGGGCGCTGGCCGCCTGGCTCTCGCGCGCCGGGCGACCGGCCCAGGCGCGCGAGGCGCTGCAGGCGGGGCTGGCGTCGGCGAAGGAGACGGCGTCGCTGCGGCATTTGCTCGGGCTCATCTTCGCGGGAGCGGAGGACTACGAGTCGGCCGAGAGGCATCTGGCGCGGGCCGCCGCCCAGGAACCCGCCCGCTTCGACTATGCACGGGACCTGGGGCTGGTGCAGGCGTCGGCCGGGAAGGCTGCCGAGTCGGTCGCATCGCTCCGCCAGGCGATGGGTCTTGCGCCGGAAGCGCCGGCGGACCTGGCGTGCCTCGTGCGGATTGGCGAACAGGCGCTGGCGCGGTCGGGTGAGCGTGCCGAGCGGCGACCGCCGAGGCCGAGGCGGCGCGCCGCCGTCGTGGAGAGCCTGATCAGCCGCAACCCGGAGGCGGCGGAGGCGCTGGTGGCGTCGCCGGGCCCGCCACGGCGGGTAAACTTCGCCCCGGCAAAGCCGGGCTACGCCCAGGCGGAGCCGGGCGAGACCGACGCCGAGAGGCGGGAGGTGCTGCGGGCGGCGCGCCGGGCGCTGCGCCGGCTGATTGAGCGGCACCCGTCGTACCCGGACCTGCA
This sequence comes from Phycisphaerae bacterium, assembly GCA_035530455.1. Classification (GTDB taxonomy): domain Bacteria; phylum Planctomycetota; class Phycisphaerae; order FEN-1346; family FEN-1346; genus JAPLMM01. The sequence goes on from DATKUU010000343.1 coordinate 29,283, forward strand.
TTTCGGCATGAGCCTCGTGGCCGAGCAGTTGGGCGAATTGGAGCGGGCGATTGAGGCGGCCGAGAAGGCGCTCACGCTGAATCCCCGATACGTTCAGGCGTGCCTGTTGGCGGTCCGGTTGTATGAGAAGCAGGGCGATCCGGTGCGTGCGGCTGAGCGGTGCCGGCGCGTCACGCAGCTCGAGCCGCGATGGCTGGATGGGCATCTGCGGCTGGGGCACCTTTTGCGGGAACAGGGCCTGGTGCGCGAGGCGGTGGAGGCGTACCGGGGGGCGCTGGAGGTGGACGGCTCTTGTCACGAGGCCAGGGGCCGCCTGGAAAGCCTGGAAGCGGCGCTGGCGGCCGAAGGGGGTGACCGATGAGTTACCTCCTGCGGATGCTCGGCAAGGGCCTGGCGGGCGATTTCACGGGGTACCTGAGCAAGTTTCTGAAGGCCCCCGCCGAGGAGGACCTGGAGACGCTCCAGGAAGCGGTACGCTCTTCGCCGAGGCGGGCGGACCTGCACCTGGCGGTGGGCCTGAAACAGATGGAACTGGGGCGCCTCGCGGCGGCGCGAGAGGCGCTGGAGTCGGCCGTCCGACTGGATCCCGCACTGGACGATGCGCGAGTGGCGCTGGCGGCGGCGGTGAGCGACCTGGGCGACCCGGCTCGCGCGGTGCGGCTGCTGGAGCCTGCGGCCGAGCGGTGTCCGCAAACCGCCACGTTGCGATATGTCATAGGGCAACTCCAGGAGCGCCAGGGCGCGAAGGACGAGGCGGCTTCGAGTTATGCCGCCGCGCTGGCCGCGGATCCGATGCATACGGCGGCGCGGCAGCGCCTCGCGGCGCTGGAACTGGTGCGCGGGAGCCTGGACGCGGCAGCGGAGCATTACGCCACCCTCAAACGTCAGGAGCCGGGAGACTTCGAGACCCGCATGAACCTGGCGTCGCTCCAGGTCCGCCGGGGCGAAGTCCAGCAGGCCATCAGCGAATACCAGGAAGCCATCCTCATCGAGCCGGACAACTGGGAGGCCCGGTGCGAACTGGCCGACTGCCTCGAAGAGCAGGGGTTGGCCGAGGAAGCGCTCGAAGAGGTCCGCCGCGCCCTCGACCTGCATCCGGACTACCCGGATATGCATTACCGTGCGGCGCGGCTGCTGACGGTGACGGGCGACTTGGCGGTCGCCGACGCGCACCTCGAGCAAGCCTTGGCGCTGAACCCGCGCTATCTGGACGGGCTGATTCTTCGCGGCCAGGTGCTGGTGGAACTCGGCCGACCGGACGAAGCCTGTGCCCATTACGAGCGCGCGACGCGCGTCAACGACAGTTACCTGGAGGCGTATGTCGGCCTGGCGGTGGCCTACCGGCAACTGGGGAAAAACGCCGAGGCCGACGACGCCATCCGGATGGCGTCCAACATTGAGCCGAGTTCGGCTCGCCTGTACCAGGAGATGGCGCGGTTGGCGCTGCGGTCGAGTTTGTCGGCGTCGCTGGGGCGCGAGTTGAACGTGCCCGCCGCCGCCCTCGAACCGGCCGTGGACGAACTCGACGCCTCGGAAGTGCTCGCGGCGGAGCTGAAGGAGCACGCCGACGCCGTCGCCGCCCATCCCGATTATCCCGACTATCGGTACCGCTACGGCCTGTTGCTGAAATGCGCGGGCCGGACGGACCAGGCTCTGACGCAGTTGCGCCAGGCGGTCGCGCTGAACCCGACGTACGTCAAGGCCCTCGTGAAACTGGGTCTGACGGCGTGGGAGGCGGGCCGGCTGGAAGAGGCCACCGACGCGCTCGGGCGAGCCGTGGACCTGGCGCCGCAGTACGTGGACCTCCACTACCGGCTGGGGCTTGTGTATGCCGACCGCGGGCTCTGGCCGATGGCCGTCGAGGAATATCGCAACGCGCTGGCGCGGCAGCCGGACGCCGACGGCGTCGAGGCCAGCCTCGTCCTGGCCCTGGAGAACATGGGCCTCGCGGGCGAGGAGGCCTTGCCGCTCGCCGAGGCGGCGAAGGCGCCCAACGCCTAGGCGCCCTTACATGAGTTGTGTGCCGTTGGTTCGCCGCCCAGTTTACTGGGCGCTGGCCGTTCACGTTTAGCCGCCCCGCTTGCGGGGCGCGCGCCGTTCGCGGAACGGAGGGACGGCTCACATCCTTGACAGGGCTGCGGCCGCAGTCGAGAATGGACGCTGTCGCCCCGGGTTCCGCTGCGGAGAGGCTTCCCGTTGATCCAAGAGCGGCCGAGTTCGTTTCGAAGCCCGCGCACGGCCCTGGAGCGTGCGCGCCCGCTCATCATCACGGCCATGGTTCCCATCGTCGTTCTGGCGGTGGGGAGCCTGGCGATCGAGTACGGATTCCAGATTACGCCGGAGACGCGGCAGGTCCTCCACGCGATTGAGGCGGTCGCGCTGGCGGGGTTGCTGCTCGAACCGCTCCTCGGCCTCTTGCTGGCGCGCGACCGGCGCGAGGTGCTGCGGTGGCGGTGGTTCCACTTCGCGCTGGCGGGCGCCTACGCGACGGCGGTGGGCGTGGTGTACGCGGCCCACGTGCCGGACCCCGCCGCATGGGCCCGACGGGCGGCCCAGGTGACCATTGTCCTCAGCCTGCTGGTGCGCCTGGTGGAACTGAACCAGTTCCTGGCGACGCTGCGGGTGCGGCCGGCCCTGCTATTCATCGGGAGTTTTCTGACGCTCATCGCCGTCGGCACCGGCCTCTTGCTCCTGCCCGTGGCGACGGCGCCCGGCGAGCCGCCCACCGGGTTCACCGACGCGCTCTTCACCGCTACCAGCGGCGTGTGCGTGACCGGCCTGGTCGTCGTGGATACGGGGACGCATTGGGCGCCCCTCGGGCGGTACGTCATCCTGGCGCTCATTCAGCTGGGCGGCCTGGGCCTGATGACGTTCGGGTCGGTCTTCGCGCTGCTTCTGTGGCGCGGGATGCGCGTCCGCGAGTCGGCGATGATGCAGGAAGTCCTGAGCCACGGCCTCCTCTCGGAGGTCGGCCGCATCATTGTCTTCATCCTCCTGACGACCTTCGCCGTCGAGGCCGTCGGGGCGGGGCTCCTCTGGAACCTCTGGGATCACACCGCCACGGGCGCGGTCGTGACCCTCGCCGACCGCATCCAGTACAGCATCTTCCACAGCGTCAGCGCGTTCTGCAACGCCGGCCTCTGCCTCTACTCCGACAGCCTTCTGGCGTACCGTTCGACGTGGCAGGTGAACCTCGTCTTCCCGCTGCTGATTATCTCGGGCGGCATCGGGTTTATGGTGCTCTACAACGGGGCGCGCCTCGTGCGGTA
>DATKUU010000344.1:0-16991 GCA_035530455.1 Phycisphaerae bacterium
GTCGGGGTCTCGCTCATCGCCCCGAAGACGATGGTGTTTCCGCTCCGGCCCGCCGGCACGAGATAGACCTGCGGAAACGCCGTCTGGTACGTCTTCAGTTCCGCCAGGTAGAACCGGTTGAAGGAGCGTTCCCAGAGGTTGGACGCGACGACACCGCCGGCCCGGAGGCGCTCCTTCGCCAGTTCCACGAACTCCAGGGTGGTCAGGTGGAACGGAACGTGGTCCGCCGCGTACGCGTCCAGCAGGATGACGTCGTACGTCTTCTCGGCGCGCTTCAGGTACATCCGCCCGTCCATCACGATGACGCGGACGCCCGGCGATCCGCGGAACTCGAAATACTCCTGGCACACCCGCACGACGTCCGGGTCGAGTTCCACGATGTCCAGCCGAAGGTCCGGGAACTCTTTCTGGAGAAACTTCGGAATCGAAGCGCCCCCCAGCCCAATGAGCAGGACGTCCTGCGGCGCCCCCTGCAGCGCCAGCGCCGCCACCATCGCCTGGGAGTACTCGAGGTCCAGCCGCTCCGGCGCCGACAGGATCATGCTCGACTGGATTCCCCGCGACCGGCTGAAGTAGAGGCACCGCCGATCCCGCGCCGGATAGTCCACCACCCGGATGCGGTAATAGCGCGATTCGCGGTCGTAGCGGGCAATGCCGTCCTCGGGTCTGCTCTGAGCTCCTATCCAGACGGCGGTCAAGCCCACGACCGCTGCCGCGCCGACCCACAAACCCACGCGTGCCCGGCTCACCGGCTCACCTCCATAGATTGGCGGACCAGCCTATCGAAGGGGGCGCGGCAATGCCAGCCCATTCTCGAACACCAGACCCAGCGCCGGGCAGCCAGCGCTGCTGCCTTGCCTGAATTTTCTAATCCGATGCATTCCCAACGCCGATATCTTAACCGGCGGAGGATGCTGTAGACCCCCTGGGAGAACCAGCCTTGGCTTCGGACGACCTTGTCGAAACCTTCGGAGAGACGCTCCAGGACCAGCCGTCGGGCGAGAAACGGCGGACGTGCGGCGGGCGCCGCAGCGGCAAGCCGAGCAACTTTTGCGGCCCGGAGCGCCGCGCCGGAACCGACCGCCGTGTGCTCCGCGACCGGCGCGCCGGCAGCGACCGCCGCAGCGGTCCGGACCGCCGGCAGGGCTTGCTGCGGCGGCAGCAAGACCAGCAGATCCTCCAGAAACGCATCGAGGAGGGCGAGCTGACGCTCGAGGAAATCGAGTTCATCCGCGCCATTGACCGCTACAAACAGAAGTTCAACCGCCCGTTCCCGACCTGGAGCGAAGTGCTGGCCATCGTCAAGGAGTTGGGCTATACTAAGGACAGCCTGAGTTAGCGCCGGGCGGCTCCGGGCGCGGCGCGAAACGGTCGCCTTCGACACCGCTCTGGGAAACAGACGACCGAGAACGCATGGAACAGATCGGTATCCTCACTTCAACCTCGCCGCTGCGAAAGACGACGACGCGCTCAGGCGTCACCAAACAGCGCATGAACCTCCAGGCCTGTGTGGAAATGGCCGAGCGGTTCGACGTCATCATTATCGGCAGCCTGGCCCACGACGAGGTTTACGAGTTTCTCGCGCGTCACTTGCCGCGCGACGTCCGCCCCAAGTTCCGCCTCTACGGCCGATCGTTCTTCCATTCGTTTCAGACCCCCGAAGTGCTCAGCAAGACCGATGACCCGCGCAACATCGGCTGGCAGCGCCTCCTCTCGGAGAACGGCGTCCAGTTCGAGGTCCTCCGCAGCCGCCTCGGACCCGACAACCGCTACCGCCAGGAAAAGTTCGACTGGCACGACCTCGAAACCTTCGTCACGGATCCGCGCGTCACGCTCATCACGGGCAGCGAAGGGCAACTGTTTTTCGAGCAGCCCAAGAACCCCCGCCGCTGAGGCGCCCTTGCGGCCGACGGCCTCTGCCCGCTCCCCGTCCGCCGGATTCCCGCAATAATCCGCTTGCGGCGGCGTTTCCCTTGAAGAGCGTGGGCCTGCGGGTCCTGGGGTCTGCTGACACAAAGGAGATGAGAAATGAAACGGATACGGGTCGGGGCTGTTCTTGCGGCCGTGTGTGCGGCCGGGCTGGCGCTCGGAGGGGTGGCCACGACGACCGAGGGCGAGCCGGTCGGCGGCGACACCGCTGCCCGCTTCGTGCTGGTCCAGGACATGCCCCGCGGCGGCGCGGCTCCGGGCGGGGGCGGCGAGGCCGCCGAGCAGCGGATGCGCGAGCGTTCGGCCATGGTGCAGGCGTCCGGCGTCTTCCGCGCGCTCGACGATGAGATCGTCCGATCCGAGATCGGCCTGACGGCCGAGCAGGAGGCCCGCATCGCGGAACTTCAGAAGAAGGTCCAGACGACCTTTGAGCGGATTCGGGACCGCGTCAACCTGGACTTCGGCGCCGAGGACCCGACGGAGGACCTCTCGCCCGAAGAGCAGCGGGAGCGCCGCCGCGAAAGGTTCCAGGCCTGGGCTGAGGCTTTCCGCGGAGCCCGACCGGAACTGGAGGCGATGATGAAAGAGGCCCTGGACATGCTCTCCGAAGAGCAACTGGCCAAACTGCGGGAAATCGGCGAACAGCGCAGCACCCTCGGCGAAGGCAACGCCGACCTCTGGATCCTCGCCACGACGCGCGTCAAGGCGGACCTCGGATTGACCGACGAGCAGGTCACGCAAATCCGCGAGATCCTCAAGGAGACCGGCGCCAAACTGGCCGAACTGCGGAAAACAACCTTCACGCGCGGCGAAGAGGGCGACAACGAGAATCGCGTCCGGAACCTCCGCGAACGCATCGACGCATTCAGGAAAAGCCAGACGGACATCGGAGCCGAGACCCGCCAGCGCGTCCTGGACGTCCTGGATGCCGATCAACGGGCCAAGGCCGAGGAGTTGCTCACGAAGCGCGACGAGCAGCGCAAGGCGAAGGCGGAACAGTTGCGCAACCAGTTCGGTGTCGGCGGGGCGCCGGGCGGCGAAGGGCCCCCCGGCCAACCGGGGTTCCGCCGCGGACCGCCCGGTGAAGGAGGACGCCGCGAAGGGCCTTCCGGCGAACGGGGCTACCACGATCCCGTCTAGCCGGGCCGGGCGCCGGGCGAGGAAAAAACTGCGCGTGCGAGCGACTGCTCGCACGCGCTTCGCTTTTCAATCGGCCGTCGCGCGGTGGGCGGCCAGGGCTTCCACGAGCCGGCGCGTCTCAGCCTCGGGGTCCTCGGCGCCGCAGACGGCGCCGGAGACGGCCAGCCATGCCGCGCCCGCCGCCAGAACCTCGCCCGCGTGCTCGGGCGTAATGCCCCCGACCGCCATCACCGGCAGGCCCCGTAGTGAGAGATGCTCTCTACTACGGGGCAGGCCGACCGCCCGCGCCACCTCGGCGCACAGCGCCGGACCGGGGACCCGCGGCTGCGGTTTCGTCCGGCTCTGGAACATCGGTCCGCAGCCGACGTAATCGGCGCCGGCCTCCGCCGCCGCGAGCGCCTGCTCCAGGCTGTGCGTGCTTTGTCCCACGATCCGCTCCGGCCCGACCACCCGCCGGGCCGCGCCCGGCGGCAAATCGTCCTGCCCGACGTGGACGCCGTCCGCCCCCGCGAGCACCGCCACGTCGGGCCGGTCGTTGATGATGACCAGCGCCCCGGCCTGGTGCGCCGCCTCGACGACCGTCCGCGCGCGATCCAGCAGGCGTCGGTCCGGGAACTGTTTCTCGCGGACCTGGACGCAGGCCGCGCCGCCGGCGAGCGCGCCGCGCAGAACCTCCTGCCAGGTCCTGCGGCAGAGCGATTCGGTCAGCAGGACGCACACGCCGCCCGCCGCCAGTCGCCGCGACGGCTCGAGCGCCTCCTGGAACCGTTTCTCCAGGTCGTAGGCCCGGTAGCGGAGCCGCTCGACCGCCGCCGCCGCGTCGGCGCTGACGACCTTCGCGTACTCTTCCAGGACGCGGAGCGACTCGGCGAGGCGTTTGAAGGCGGCCCGGGCGACGTCCACGGTGCTGTCGCGGCGTGCCTCCTCGGGCGTCGCGAGGTGCGTGCCGACGTCGCCCGCCGTGTCGCGCGCCCGAAGCATCGCCTGCGCATCGAGCGGCCCGAGGGCGGCCCGCAGGTCGTGGCGCAGGCGTTTCAGCGCCTCGGCCAGGTCGGCCCGCTCCAGGGCGAAGCGCGCAGCCTCCTCCGCCACGCGCAGGGCCTCGCGGGCCCGGTTCGCGTTCGCGTCCAGAATGCGGTACACGCTTTGCCGGTCGGCTTCGGGCATGGCGCTCCATTGTAAAGAATAAGCCCAGGGACGCCAGTCGCTGGGCTTCGTCATGAGCGCGCGGGGGTGCTGGGGTCAAGGGGCCGTCAGACCTCCTCGACTTCCCAGATTTCAATCGCCGCGTCCGGGCAGACCTGGTGGCAGAGGGTGCAGCCGGTGCACTCGGCGCCGGCCTTGGGGCGTGCGGGGCGGACGCCGAGTTCCGTCAGTTCTTCCGACATCTCGAGCACGCCCTTCGGGCAGGCCGCGACGCACAACTCGCAGCCCTTGCAGTACTCGATCAGAATCCGGACCTGAAAGGCCATGGAGAAATCCTCTGGATCGCGTCTGGAGTCAAATAGTAAGGCGCGCCGCGGCAAAGGTCAAGCGGGCAATAGGCAAACGGTGACTAGGTGACTAGGTGACTGGGTAACTGGGAAACTGCCGGCGAACGGGGTCACTTTGTCCGACGCGGCAACGATTTCAGCAGCCCCGCCACAAGTGCATCCAACCGGTGCGACAATTCGCGCACCTCGCGGAGCGCTGCGCCCTGAAGCCATCCCATGCGCCTGGCCAGTTCGGCCTGGGTCTGCAACTCAAAAAGGCTGCCCCGGGCGATCACAAGGAACCGCCTAAACTCCTTCCCGGCCCCCCGTCCGAATCCCTCGGCGATGTTCGAAGGCACGCTCACGGCAGCGCGCCGCATCTGCATACCCAAGGCGAATCGTTGATCCGTCGGCAACCGGTCCGCCGCATGCAGCACCGCCGCTGCCAGATCCATCCCCACCCGCCATGCCACCAAGTCACGATACGTTCGAATCGGATCTTTTCCCGAATCCGCCCGCCCCTGCTCCGCCTGTGTGCCACCCGCCATCTGTTGCCCCCTAGTCACCTAGTCACCCAGTCACCCAGTTACCTGCTGTTGCCGTACCTCGGCAGATGTCCCCAGTGAAGTTTCTCACTCAGAGTCGCAAACGTGCCGCGCGACGGATTCTGAACGAGCAGGAACGGCAAGTCCGCCCGCCGCACCTCGACCGCGTCGCCGCGTGCCAGCCGCACCACCTCCTGGCCGTCAATGACGACGCTCGCTTCTTCCTGGAGCCCCACCGGCCGCAGGACGATGCGGCTGTCGGGCCGCAGGACGATCGGCCGATGCGTGAGCGAATGCGGGCAGACCGGCACCAGAACCATCGCCTCGATGCCCGGGACGAGGATCGGCCCCTGGGCGCTCATGCAATAGGCGGTCGAGCCGGTCGGCGTCGCCACCAGAACGCCGTCGCAGTAGTAGGTCGTCACCTTTTCGCCGTCCACCTGGGCCTCGATGGCGACCATGCGATGGGCCTTGCCTCCCACGAGGAGCACGTCGTTCAGGACGACGGCGTCGGTCGCCTCGCCGCGTGCTGTTTCGCACCGGACCTGGAGCATGAGGCGGCGGGAGACGCTCGCCTTGCCCGCGAGGATGCCGTCGAGCTGTTCGCAGAACTCCTCTGCTGTGAACTCCGCCAGGTATCCGAGTTTCCCCAGGTTGATGCCGACGATGGGGATTTCTCGTCCGGCCAGCATCCGGGCCGCGCGCAGCATCGAGCCGTCGCCGCCCAGGACGACGGCCAGGTCGGCCCCGGTCTCGACCCGCCGGTCGGCGAGTTCCATCGTCTCGGTGCGGACGCGCTGTTCGATCCGCGGGCGGAGCCGCTCCAGACACTCGCGCGCACCCGGCTTCGTGGAATTGACGATCAAAAGGACTTGTTTCACGTTTCATGCCTCCATTCTAGTCTCTATAGCGCTCTCTCAACGCAGAGATCGCAGAGCACGCAGAGAAAAAACTACCAATATGCTAAATATGTTGCTGTTCGCCGTTTCCCGATTTTTGCCGTTCTCTGCGCTCTCCGCGTTCTCTGCGTTGAAGAAAACGGCACTAGGCGAGCGTACGGGCGCGTTCGGCGATGCGCTCGGCCGTCAGGCCCGCCGCAGACAACTGTGCCTCGCGAGCGCCGTGTTCGATGAACTCGTCCGGCACGGCCGCGCGGTGAATCTTCGCCGCGGCCAGGCCGCGCGCCTCCGCCGCCTCCATCACTGCCGAGCCGAACCCCCCCGGCGCCGTGTGATCCTCGATCGAGAGGACCCACGGCTGCGATTCGAGGAGCGACTCCAGGCCGCCCGAGTCGAGGGGCTTGGCGAAGCGGGCGCTGGCCACGGCGACCTGGAGCCCCTCGCCCGCGAGCCGCTCGGCCGCCTCCATCGCCGCCTCCGCCGTCGCACCATACGCCAAGAGCGCGCCCGCGTTGCCCTCGCGCAGGACGGCCATGCGCCCCCGCTCGACGGGCACGCCGGAGAGCGGCTCGGCCGGCACGCGGTCGCGCGGATAGCGGATCGCCCACGGCCCGTCGGCCCGTAGCGCCAGGCTGAGCATCCCGGCGAGTTCCGCGTGGTCGGCCGGCGCCGCAAGGGTAAAGCCCGGCAGGTGCCTCAAGTATGCAATATCGTACAATCCGTGATGCGTCGGCCCGTCCGCCCCCACCAGGCCCGCCCGGTCCACCAGAAGGACGACCGGCAGGCCCTGAAGCGCGACCTCGTGGAACAACTGGTCGTACGCCCGCTGGAGGAAAGTCGAATAGACGCCGACCACCGGCCTCGCGCCCCCCTTCGCCAGCCCCGCCGCCAGCGCCACCGCGTGTTCCTCACAAATGCCCACGTCGAAGAACCGATCGGGGAACCGGTGCGCGAACCGCAGCAGCCCCGTTCCCTCGGACATGGCGGCGGTGACGGCGACGATTCGTACGTCCGCCTCGGCCAGGGCGACCAGTTCGTCCACCGCCGCACGCGTCCACATCGGGCGGTCCGAAGGCTCCTCGGCCGTCACGACCTTCCCGTTCTGCTCCTCGAAGGGGGCGGCGCTGTGCCAGGCCTCCGGCTGCTTGGCCGCCGGCGCGAAGCCGAATCCCTTCTGCGTGTGGACGTGGAGGAGGCGCGGCCCGTCCAGGCGCTTCATCTCCCCGAGCGCCTCCAGGAGCGCCCCCAAGTCGTGCCCGTCCACCGGGCCGAAGCAGCGGAACCCGAAATGCTCGAAGGCGTGGTCCGGCACCATGGCGTCCTTCAGGGCATCCTTAAAGGTGTGAATGGCCCGCGTAATCGGGCCGCCGAACGGCATCCGCGCCAGCGCCCCTTGCACCTCTTCCTTCAGGTCGTCGTAGGCGGGCGTGGTGCGCACGGCCGTCAGATACCGCGCCAGCGCCCCGACGGTCGGGCTGATGGCCATCTGGTTGTCGTTGAGGACCACCAGCAGGTTCGCGCCGACGTCTCCGGCGTGGTTGAGTCCCTCGAGCGCCAGGCCGGAGGCCATCGCCCCATCGCCAATGACGGCGACAGAGCGCGCGTCGGACCCCGCGGCCTTGTCCGCGAGCGCCAGCCCCAGGGCCGTCGAAATGCTCGTCCCCGCGTGGCCGGTGCGGAACAGGTCGTACGGACTCTCGGCGGGGTTCGGGAACCCGCCCACGCCGCCGGCGGTCCGCAGGTTCGCAAACCCTTCGAGCCGGCCGGTCAGGATCTTGTGGGCATAGCACTGGTGCCCGACGTCGAGCACCAGATGGTCGCGCGAGAAATCGAAAGCGCGGTGCAGCGCAATCGTCAGGTCCACGACGCCCAGGTTGCTCGCCAGGTGGCCGCCGCGCACCGCCACCGTCTCGGTGATGAGCGCGCGGATTTCCTGCGCCAGGAGCCGCAGCGCCCCGGCGTCGAGCCCCGCCAAGTCCTTCGGCGACCGGATTTTGTCCAGCAAGCGCTCCGCCACAACCACACCTCGTCAGTTCTACAACGCTATCTCAACGCAGAGATCGCAGAGACCGCAGAGAAACTACTCCTCAAAATGGTTCACGACACGGCGAATGCCATCCTTCAGAACCCGCACGTTGAAATTGATCAGCAACCCGACCTTGCACCCCGACAGCCTGAGGTACGAAAGCAACTGGACTTCATGGATGCGCTCGATGCGGTCCACAGCCTTCAGTTCAACGGGCACACATCCCTCCACGAGCAGGTCCAGCCTGTATCCGCAATCCAAGTTCACGCCGCCGTACTTGACCGGCATCGCTTTCTGACGTTCGGCCTTCACGCCTTGCTGCGTCAGTTCATGGACCAAGCATGCTTCATACGCGGACTCCAGCAAACCCGGACCGAGTTCACGGTGGACCGCCATGGCGGCCCCGATAATCGCTTCCGTAATCTGGTTTAATTCTTTACCCATCTTTTCCATCTCTGCGCTCTCAGCGTTCTCTGCGTTGAAGAACACAGCGTAGTTGTCCTAGAACGACCGTTCCACGACAAAGCGGGCGACGCCGCGAAGCAGGTCGGCCTCCGGCCCCAGCGCCTCCAGGGCCTCAACCGCCGCGTCGGCCTCCTCGCGCGCCCGCCGGCGGGCCGCCTCCAATCCGAACAGGCTGACGAACGTCAGTTTCCCCGCCGCGGCGTCCTTGCCGGCCGTCTTGCCCAGGACCTTGGTCTCGCTGACCGCGTCGAGGATATCGTCGGCCACCTGGAACGCTAGGCCCAGGTGCTCGCCGTACTCGCCGAGGCACTTCTCGCGCCGCTGGGGCGCGCGGGCGCAGACGGCGCCCATCAGACAAGCGGCCCGGAGGAGGGCGGCGGTCTTGCGGCGGTGGATCTCTTCCAGAAGATGAGCGTCCCGCAAGTCCTCGCGCTCGGCCCGGAGGTCGGCCACCTGGCCGGCAACCATGCCGGAGGCGCCCGCCGCCGACGCCAGGAGCGCCACGAGGCGCCGGCTCGTCGCGGCGTCCTCGACCCGCGTCGCCAGCAGGCCGAACGCCTCGGTAAAAAGGGCGTCGCCTGCCAGAATGGCCGTCGCCTCGCCGAAAGCCTTGTGACACGACGGCCGCCCGTGTCGAAGGTCGTCGTTGTCCATCGCCGGCAGGTCGTCGTGGATGAGCGAGTAGGTGTGGACCATTTCGACGGCACAGGCGGCGGGCATGGCGTCGTCGGCCGACCCGCCGCACGCCTCCGAGGAAAGGAGCACCAGGCACGGCCTCAACTTCTTCCCGCCGCCGAGGACCATGTACCGCATCGGCTCGTAGAGCGGTTCGAGGGCCGGCTCCGGGCAGCGCAGGACCTCCTCGAGGGCGCGCGTGACCTGCTCTCGCCGCACGCGAAGCGCAGACTCGATATCGGCGGCCTTGGCGACCCGATTCACGGCTCTTATCCCCTGGACGTCGGCGTCTGCCCGAGACGCGATTTTTCATCGTATCACCGGCCGGCGATCCTCACAAGCGAAAAGGGCGTGGCGCGCCACCCGCAGCCTTGAAAAGCGGTTGACTTCGGCTGCGCGCGGGCCTACCCTATGCCCCTTCGGCGGACGGGTCGAAGGCGGACCAGAGACTTGCGGATACGGGTGAAAATCTGCGGGATCACGCGGCCGGTGTGGGCGCGTGCGGCCGCCGAGGCCGGTGCGGATTTCATCGGCTTGGTGTTCGCCGAAAGCCCGCGCCAGGTGACGCTCGAGCAGGCCGCCGCCGTCGTCCGGGCGCTTCCGCGGCAGGTCGCGGCGGTGGGCGTCTTTGTGGACGAACCGCCGCAGGCCGTCCTCGGCGTCGCCGAGCACGTGGGCCTGGAAACGGTCCAGTTGCACGGCGACGAGCCGCCCGAAATCCTGGCGGACCTGGCGGACCTGAAGGTCATCAAGGTTTTCCGGGTGGGCAGCGAGGCGGACGTCCTCGCGGCCGGCGAGTGGCGCCGGGCCGCCGAGCGCCTCGGCGTCGAACCGTACGCGTATCTGGTGGATGCGCGGGTCGAAGGAGGGCCAAAGGGCGGCACGGGTCGGCCGGCCGATTGGAACTTGGCCGCCCGGCTGGCCCTTGAAGGATTTGATCCGCTGATTCTGTCGGGCGGCCTGGGGCCCCAGAACGTGGCCGAGGCCGTCCGCCGGGTCCAGCCGTGGGGCGTGGACGGCTCGACGGCGTTGGAATCGGCGCCCGGCCAAAAAGACCCCGCCAAGATTCGCGCCTTCATCGAGGCGGCGCGCGGGGCGAACGCTTAGCTGCGATCCGCGGGTAAGCGGGGCTTGCGCGGCAGGTGAGATGGCCGCGACCAAAGGTCGCGGCTCGAAAGGCGCCACGTTTAGCCGCGACCCGAAGGGGAGCGGGGAACTTTAGACTGAGGAGCAGCGAATGAAGCATGATGTGAAGAACCTGGACCTGGCGGCCGAGGGCAAACGGCGGATCGAATGGGCCGACCACAACATGCCCGTCCTGCGCGTGGTCCGCGAGCGCTTCGCCAAGGAAAAGCCCCTGAAGGGCTTGGCGATGAGCGCGTGCCTGCACATCACGGCCGAGACGGCGAACCTCGGGCGCACGCTCCAGGCCGCGGGGGCGGATCTGGTGTTCTGCGCCTCGAACCCCCTCTCGACGCAAGACGACGTTGCCGCCGCGCTGGTGGCCGAATACAAGATCCCCACCTTCGCCATCAAGGGCGAGGACCACGACACCTATTACAAGCACCTCCGCGCCGCGTGCGACCACCAGCCCGTCGTCACGATGGACGACGGGTGCGACTTGGTATGGATGCTCTCGACGGAGCGCCCGGAGCAGGCGAAGAAGATCATCGGCTCGATGGAGGAGACGACGACGGGCGTCATCCGCCTCCGCGCGATGGAGGCCAAGGGGCAACTGGTGTGCCCCGTCGTCGCTGTCAACGACGCCGACTGCAAGCACCTCTTCGACAACCGCTACGGCACGGGGCAGAGCACGATTGACGGTGTCATCCGCGCGACCGACATTCTGATGGCCGGCAAGACGGTCGTCGTGGCGGGGTACGGAATGTGCGGGCGCGGCGTGGCGACGCGGGCGCACGGCATGGGGGCGACCGTCATCATCACGGAGGTCAGTCCCCTGCGGGCGCTCGAAGCGCGGATGGACGGCTACTGGGTCATGCCGATGGCCGAGGCGGCGAAGGTCGGCGACCTGTTCATCACCGTCACGGGCGACTGCACGGTCATCCGCCCCGAACACTTCCGGGTGATGAAGTCGGGCGCGATCGTCGCGAACAGCGGCCACTTCAACGTCGAGATTGACCTGGAGGGCCTGGAAAAGATGGCCAAGAAGGTCCGCCGCGGCGTGCGTAATCTTGTGGACGCCTACGATTTGGCCGACGGACGGACGATCTACGTCCTCGGGGAAGGGCGCCTGGTGAATCTGGCGGCCGCCGAGGGACATCCGGCCAGCGTCATGGACATGAGTTTCGCCGTTCAGGCCCTGGCGACCGAATGGGTCGTCGCGAACCGCGGCCGGCTCGATGTCCGCGTCCACAACGTGCCGCGCGAGGTGGACGTGTTTGTCGCCCGCCTCAAACTCCAGACCATGGGCATTGCGATCGACTCTCTTACGCCCGAACAGGCCAAGTACCTGGCCTCGAGCGAAATGGGGACCTAAAAGCGCCATGGCGGCGATCCGACCGTTTCGAGCCCTGCGCTACAACACGCGCGACCCCTTGAGCGTGACCCTTGTGACCGCGCCGCCCTATGACTGCATCAGCCCGGAACTTCAGGACGAACTGTATCGCCTCCATCCGCACAACATCGTGCGGCTCATCCTGGGGAAAGATGAGCCGGGCGACTCGCCCGACCGCAACAAGTACACGCGTGCGGCCGAGGCGCTGGAGCGCTGGGTGGCGGGCGGCGTCCTCGTGCGCGACTCCGAACCCGCCCTCTACTTTTACCAGCAGGAGTTCGACGTCGAGGGCACGACGTACGTCCGCGAAGGGTTCTTCGCCCGCGTCGGCCTCGAACCGTTCGGCTCCGGCCGCATCTTCCCCCACGAGGAGACAATGTCCGGCCCGAAAGAGGACCGGCTGCGCCTGATGCGGACGACGCACGCCAACCTCAGCGCCGTCTTCGGCCTGTACCCCGACGAGACGAATGCCGTCACCGCCCTGTTCCACAAGCGAAGCCTGGGCGAGTGCGTCGCGCAGACCGCCGACGCCGACGGCGTCGTCCACCGCCTCTTCGCATGCACCGATCCCGATACCCTCTCAACGGTCACTCGGCATCTGGCCGAGAAGCCCCTCTTCATCGCCGACGGCCACCACCGCTACGAGACCGCCCTGGCGTATAAGAAGGAACTGGAGGCCGCGGGCGAAGAGGTCGGACCGGACCATCCCGCTGCGAGCGTGCTGATGATGTGCGTCTCGATGCACCACCCGGGCCTGGCCATTCTCCCGACGCACCGCGTGCTTTCCGGGCTCGAGGACCTGGTGACTGACCGGCTCCGCGAGGCCACGGAGCCCCACTTTGAGTGGACCGACCTTGTGGGCGCCGAGGCCACAAGCCCGCGTCTCGCCGCACACCTGCGCGAAGCCAACGGCCACGCGTTCGGCCTCTGGACCCGCGACACCTCGGGCGCGTTCCTGCTGCGCCTGAAGGACCCGCGCGTCATGGACCGTCTCGCCCCGGACCGCTCGAAGGCGTGGCGTCGGCTCGACGTCGCCATCCTCCAGAAGGTTCTGCTGGAACATGACCTGCCGAAGGCCGTCAAGAACGCCGAGGGTTTGCGGCTCTCGTACGTGCACCTCGCGCAGCAGGCGTTCGACGCCGTCCACGAGGACGGGGCCGACGCGGCGGTGGTCCTCCGGCCGCTTCCCGTCACGAGCCTCCAGGAAGTCGCCGCCGCCGGCGAACGCATGCCCGCCAAGAGCACCTACTTCTACCCGAAAGTCCTCTCGGGCCTGGTCCTCAATCCGCTGAGCGATTGATGCGGCTGCGCGGCATGAATCGCTTGAACCGGCCGGGAGAGCGGCTATAATACGCCGTCGCGTGGGGCCGTAGCTCAGCTGGGAGAGCGGCTGGTTCGCAATCAGCAGGTCAGGGGTTCAAATCCCCTCGGCTCCACCATCCTGCGTCGCTCGCTTTCGGCGAGCTATGCAGGATGCCCTGCGTAGCGAAGCCGGGCCGCGAAGCAGGTGACCCTCCCCCGTTTTATGTACCAGGGCGAGTGAGAGTTTCCGTTGCGTTCCGGGTGTGTGCCGAGGGGCGAGGCGCAGCCGAGCCCCGAGGAACACACCCGTGCCCATCGACCGCCGACGGGCACGACGCCGCGAGCGTCGCCGGCGTTCGAAAAAGGGAAGGTCCAGGCCAAAGGAGACCGACCGACCCGAAAGAAACCCCTTGGCGCTGAGGGCTTCGTTGTGCCACTTTCGCTGATGATATACACTCGGCCTCCGGAGCCAAAGGTTAGAGTTTTGAGTCCTCTTGGGGACGCCATAGCGAGTTGCGGCTCGGTGGTGAAGAATCCTCGTGCCGAGCCGTTTTTTCAGACCGGTTCGGCCGCGCGGCGAAGGCGGCTACGCAGGTCGCAGGCGGCGCAGTAGACGGCCATCGCGAAGAGACCGACGTACGCCGTGCCCACGATGAGGATGCCCACGAGGCCCCCCGACAGGCCCGTCCGCCGGCGGAACTCCTTGACCGTCGAATACAGGACCGGGACGACCAGCATGGTGAGAACCTCGATCACCATGCCGCCGAACGACGGAATGGCCATGGGAACCATGACGTCGGCGCCGCGGCCGGTGCTCGTGAGGACCGGCAGGAGCGCCAGGACGGTGGTGGCGGTGGTCATGAGGCAGGCACGAACGCGGCGCGTGCCCGCCGCGACGACGGCCTCGCGGATTTCCGGCACGGTCTGGGGATCGCGCCGACGGAAACTCTGTTCCAGGTAGGTGCCCATGACGACGCCGTCGTCCGTCGCAATGCCGAAGAGCGCCAGGAACCCAACCCAGACGGCGACACTCAGGTTCACCGGGTGGACCTGGAAGAGGCCGCGCATCGAGACGCCGAAAACCGAGAAGTCGAGGAACCACGGCCGGCCGTAAAGCCACAGCAGCATGAACCCGCCCGCCCAGGCGACGAAGATTCCCGTGAACACCAGAAGTGTCACCGGCACGGCGCGGAACTGGAAGTACAGGAGGAGGAAGATGGCGAAGAGGGCCAGCGGGAGGACCAGAGCCAGGGTCTTCTGGCTGCGGACCTGGTTCTCATACGTGCCGGCGAAACTGTAACTCGTGCCGTGCGGCAGCACCAGTTCGCCGCTCGCGATCTTCGCCTTCAGGTGCGCCTGGCACGCCTCGACGACGTCCACTTCGGCGTAGTCGGGCATTTTGTCGAAGAGGACGTAACCGGTGAGGAAGGTGTCCTCGCTCTTGATCTCCTGGGGCCCGCGGACATAGCGGATGGCAGCCACCTGCGTCAGGGGGATCTGGGCGCCATCGGCCGCGGGAACGAGGATGCGGCCCATGGTCTCAATCTGGTCCCGCAGTTCCCGCAGGTAGCGGACGCGGACGGGGTAGCGCTCGCGCCCTTCGACGGTGGTGGTCAGGCGTTCGCCGCCGATCGCCACCTGGACGACGTCCTGGAACGCGCGGATCGGCACGCCGTACCGCGCCAGCGCCGTGCGGTCCGGCACGATCTCCAGGTAGGGCTTGCCGACGATGCGGTCGGCGATGACGGTGGCCGGCTCGACGCTGGGGACCTCCTTGAGGAACCGCTCGATCGCCAGGCCGACCCGCTCGATAGCCTCCAGGTCCGGCCCTTTGACCTTGACGCCCATGGGGGCCCGCATGCCGCTCTGGAGCATCACGATGCGGGCGGCGATGGGCTGGAGTTTGGGCGCGGAGGTCGTGCCAGGAAGGCGCGCCGCGCGGAGGATTTCCTCCCAGATGTCGTCGGGACTTCGGATTTCGTCGCGCCACTGGCGGAAGGGCCGGCCGGAGGGGTCGGCGATGAGTTCGCCCGAAGAATTGCGCGCAAACTCTCCGCTCGACGCATCGTAGCGGAAATTGACGCGGCGTCCGGCAGAGTCGGTCACATACTCGCTCTTATAATTGATGACGGTCTCGATCATCGAGATCGGCGCCGGGTCGAGTGAGGACTCCACGCGCCCGATCTTGCCGACCGCGAGGTCCACTTCCGGGATGGCGGCCAGGGCCATGTCCTGCTTGGCCAGGATGTCGGCCGCCTCGCCGATCGAGGCGTGGGCCATCGTCGTCGGCATGAAGAGGAAGGAGCCCTCGTCCAGGGGCGGCATGAACTCCTTGCCCAGGCCGGGGAAGGCGTCGCTGGCGCCGACCCAGAAGGCCGTCGAGCGCACCGTCTCGGCGTCGAGGCCGACGCGGCCGGCGGCCTTCGGCGCGAAAGCGAACGTCCGGTCGAAGCCGCGCCATCCCAGAACGCCGAGCACCAGGATCGCCCCGATGGCCGTCAGGAACGGGACCTTGTGCGCCAAGCACCACCGCAGAATCCACGGGTAGCCCTTTTGAAAGAGGAAGAAGGGCCCGAGCACCAGGCCGATCAGGCCGCCGACGAAGAGAAAGTTGCGCGTGAAGCCCTGCTCCGGTCCCAGAGGCTCCCAGTACATGCTCATGAGGAAGGCAACCAGGGCGGCGATGGCCATGTTGGCCGCCCACGGACCCCAGCGGGACACGCGCGGCGGGACCCACTCTTTGGCGAGGAGGTAGAACCCCGGCAGGGCGACGACAACTCCCGCCCACCACCGGACGAGCACGCCCACCAAGATAGCCGCCACCAGCAGCGCCCCCCCGATGCCGCGCTGCAGCCGCTTCCTCGAAATCCGCAGCGGAAAGAGCGCGTGCGCCAGCGGCGGAAGGACCGTCAGCGCAATGATGATCGAGGCAATCAGGGCGAATGTCTTTGTGAACGCTAGGGGCTTGAACAACTTGCCTTCCGCCCCCGTCATGACGAAGACCGGCAGGAAGGAGACGATGGTGGTGGCGACGGCTGTCAGGACCGCGCCGCCGACCTCGCTGGCGGCCCGATGCACGACCTGGAGGCGGTCGGCCTCTGGCGGCGCCTCCTCCAGGTGGCGGAGCGTGTTCTCGCAGATGACGATCCCCATGTCCACGATCGTGCCGATGGCGATCGCGATGCCGGAGAGGGCGACGATGTTCGCGTCCACGCCGAACACCTTCATGAGGATGAAGCAGAAGAGGACCGCCAGCGGCATCATGGAGCCGATGAGGAGGCTGCTCCGAAAATGGATCACCATGACGATGACAACGATGAAGGTGATCAGGATTTCCTGGGCCAGCGCGTCGTTCAGCGTCCCGAGGGTCTCATAGATGAGGCCGGTGCGGTCGTAGAACGGGACGACGGTCGTCTGGCTGATGACGGCCCAGGGCGGCCGATGTTCGGGCGGCATTTTCCGAAGCGCCTCGACCCAGGCCGCGTGATTCAGTTCCGCGCCAGCGTATGCCTCAAAACCGTGTGCAGCCGCGAATCGGCGAAGGTCGTCGGGCGTTGCCCGCGCCCAGTCCACCGCCACCTTGGCGGGAAGGCCCGGCGCGATCTCCGCGATCCTGGCCTTGACGTTCTTGATGACCGCCAGGGGGTTGGCGCCGTAGCGGGCGACCACCACGCCGCCGACGGCCTCGGCCCCGCCCTTGTCGAGGACGCCGCGCCGGACGGCCGGCCCAGCCGTCACGTGGGCGACGTGCTTGATGAGGACCGGCACGTTCTCGCGGACGCGGACGACGCTTTGCTCGATGTCCTCGACGCGCTTCAGAAACCCGATGCCGCGGATGAAATATTCCACGCGGTTCAGTTCCAGCGTCTGGGCTCCGACATCAATGTTGGACGCCCGGACGGCGCCAAAGACGTCGTCCAGCGTCACGCCGTAGGCCCGCATCGCGTCGGGGTCGACGTCCACCTGGTACTCGCGGACGAATCCGCCGACGCTCGCGACCTCCGCGACGCCGTCCGCCGACTG
>DATKUU010000345.1:0-2702 GCA_035530455.1 Phycisphaerae bacterium
CGGGACGCCGAGATCGTCACCAACGAACTGCTGACCGGGACGCTGGGCGACCTGCGGAAGATCGACGACCCCAAGTCGCTGCGGGCGATGTTCGGCGGGGAGTTCGGCGACGCGGAGATCGGCCACTACCTCAGGCAGGACTCCAACGCCGTCATCGGCGTGCGCGTCAAGACGGACAGCCTCCGCCCGATGACGCGGCGGGAGCGGCGGGAGGCGTCGCTGGCCGACGCGGGGGCGGGGATCCTCGACGCGCAGGCCGTCCGCTACTCGCGCATGATCCACGGCGAGCCGGTGGACCCGACGGAGTTCAAGAACCTCCAGTTCCAGCAGACCGAACTGACACTCCTCCGCGCGGGTCAGCCGGCCCCGGTCGAGGAGGACCACGTCCACTGGGTCCACCTTCGCGTCTGCCAGGACGCCGTGGGCGACGCCGCGTGGCTGACCTACCCCGAGAAGATGAAGGCCGCGATCCGCGCCCACGCCGAGGAGCACCGGGCGTACCTGGAGACCGAGAGCGCGATCGCCGCCGAGCCGGGCGCCCCCCAGCCGCAACCGGAACAGCCGGGCATGATGCAAATGGGGATGCAAATGCCCGGAGAGCAATTCGATATGACAGGCGTCGGGGGACCGTCTCCCGGCGTGATTCCATTTCCCCAGCAGGCCATGGCGGGACCGCCCTCGCAAGGCGGCCTAGCTATGCCCGTAGGGGCGCCTAATGCGGGACAGGCGATGGCGATGTGACGTGAGCAGGCCGTAGACCGAGGGTGCAGCAGGCGACTCACCTACACACCTCTCGGGCATTCCTGCCACACAACCGGGGCCGACGCGAACCGCGGCGGAGGCCCGAGGAGTTTTCGCACATGACGCAGGTACAGGCAACACCCGAGGTGCCGGTCCAGCCTGGCGATGGCCTGGCCGGTGGCAACGGCGCGCCCGTGACGAGTGCGGCCGGCGTGGCTTCAGGCGGCGAAGAGATGCTGCACGTCCCCGTGTCCGCGTTCCGCGGCCTCAAAAGTGTCGGGCCCCGCGACTTTGGCGGGATCATCGCACTGGCGAAGCAGGCCGAGAGGTACCGGAACGATGGCTGGGACGGCTTCATCGAGGCGGCGACCGACAAGAGGCACTCCGGCTACGGATTGCGCACCGCGATGGAGAAGAACAACTGGTCGTTCGATCCCCCGCCGGCGGCCGAGCCGCCGGCCGCCGAGCCGCCTGCCGCGGGGCGGCAGTCGTTGCAGCCGTACTACGACCCGAGCTCGGGGATGTACATCGACCCCTACACGGGTTCGTACCTCGCCCAGCAGGGCGCCGACCCGAACGCACAATTCCAACAGTCCCTCCAGCAGATGCAAGAGTCATTCGACACGAAGCTGGACGGCCTGAAGGAGGAGTGGCGGTCGGAGCGGCAGACGGAGCAACAGCAGGCCGGCGCGCAGCGGCAGTGGGCCGAGCGGGAGGCCGCCGAACAGACGGCGATCTCGCGCGCGCTCAAGGCCGCGGGCATCGAACGAAAGGCGGCCGAGGCGGACTTCTACGGCCAGAAGGAGGAGTACGACCCGGAGTACGACTACCGGCACGTACCCTCCCTCAGGGCCCGCGCGATGGTCCTCTGGGACCGGGACATTCACCCCGACGACCAGGCGACCCGCAAGGAGTTCACCGACGGCCTGCCGATCCCCGCCCAGTACATCGAGCGGGCGGCGGCGGACTACGGCGCGACACAGGCCGTCCAGGACCTCTCCACCGCCGCGCGAGTGGCGGACAGACACAAACAACAAGGACTCCCCGAGACGGCCCTCCCGGCCGGGCCCGGCGGACAGGCGCAGCCGACCGGCCCGCCTCAAACGCGAGAGCAGGCTATCGCGCAAGCGATGAGCTCGGACCCGAAGCTGGCGGGCATGTTCCCCGGGGACTAACGAGTGTGAGGTAAAGCATTATGTCCGAAGTAACCGTCCGAACGCAGGTGGCACTGTCCCAGGCGGACGAGATGATGGACAAGATCTTCGAAATGGATCCCATCGTCACGAACGCCTATTGGGGAGATACCACACAGCACATCAAGAAGCGAACCGGGTTCACCCGGTCGTTGACCAAGAAGTTCCTGATCCACCGCCTCAGCGGAGCCGGTGTGACCGCCACACTGGAAGCCGATGCGCGGCAAGCCAGCGCGCCGACGGTCGAGGAGCTGGAGATCACCCGCACGTATCTGCGGCGGATCGACCATACGATCGAGCGGAGCGTCCTGGCCACCGACACGGTTGTCGGCGGCAAGCACGCCATCTGGGATCTGGGCGCCGAACTGTCGATGGAGACACTCCAGAACCTCGACGAGAAGGAAAACCAACTCATCAACTCCGATGGGGACGCGATGAAGGGACTCGTCGAGGCCAAATACTCCACGCTCGGCGCCGTGTATTCACAGGCGGACACGGCGATCTTCACCGTCAAGAGCGGCGGCATCGCCAACATCACGGAGGGCGAGGTTCTGCACATCCGCGACGCCACCGCCGCCTACGCCGTCATCGCCGAGGTCCAGGTCCGCGACGTGTTCCACGACACGGACGTCCTGGGCAACGCGCTGTCCTACCTGTCGATCCGCGTGACCCTCACGGACACGGCGACGAGCTACACGTGCAACAACGCCGGCCATCTGGACGCCGTGGCTGCCGACGATGAGATCGCCCACCAGGGCGATGCGCTGG
>DATKUU010000346.1:0-2566 GCA_035530455.1 Phycisphaerae bacterium
CGCCGTACGTCCCGCCAGCGTCGCCGAGCATGAGCCAGGGCATCGCTGACGGCCGCTTGCACGACGCGACGTAGATCAGCACGGTCTTCTCGCCGTCGGCCTTGACGAACGTCTCGCGCCGCGCAACGCCGTCGGCCGGCCACGATAACCGCTCCGCCGGCACGGGCTCCAGCCGCCACCACTCGACGCTTTCGTACGCGGCCCGCAGGTGTTTCATCTGGGCGGCCCCCGGCGCCTCCAGCGCCTTCCACCACGGAATGGGCGTGCCCCACTCCTTGAACTTCTCGTCGCTCTCGTCCTGCGTCGGGTACCACAGGCCCTGCACCCCGTACGTAAACCCGAGACTGCCGCACTGGATGGCTTTGTAGGCGTTGCGGCGGACAACAGCCTCGGTGAAGCCGTGGATGCCCTCGTAGGCAACCTCGCCCTCCAGAAGCGGTTTGGGCGGCATGCGGCGCCAGAGATCCAAATAGACCGCGGGCGGCGGCCCGTCGGCACTGTGGCCGCCCTGGATCATGCGTACGTCGCACCAGGGCTCATCCCATGCCTGGCGTTTTTCCTCGACGTAGTGCCAAGGGTGAACCGTTATCGCCCGCCGGTACGCGTCGTGGTCCTTGATGAAACGGCCCAGGGCCAGCACCTTGGCGACGCGCTGCTCGTCGACCTCGCCGAACGTCCTCTTGCCATTCGAGTCCACCACCGAGGCCAGGTTGTACTCGCCGCAGATGAGGAACGTAACCGGGCTCGCCCCGTACCGCGCCAACACGTACCGCCACAGGCGCTGGAGTTGCTCGAGCGTCGGCGAGTTCAGATCCGTGTGAAACCCGAAGCCCAGCACCGGCACGATACCGCGCGAGGAGGCGTAATCGACGTACCGGTCGTACGTCTGCCAGTAGGCCGGATCGATGCGGCCGTCGAAGAGGGCGCTAAAACTGCTCGAGACGCCGCGGCCCGCTGCCAGCGGACCCAGCGACGCCATGTGGACCACCGTGAAACCCTGCCCGGCCCGCGTGTCGACGAGCCGCCGGTACATCGACGCGACGCCCGGCCGGTTCGACCGGTCGATGGTCACAAGGTCGCTCGGGCAGAACCACCACGTGTCGCCGAGCCAGAAGAAGGGGGTGCCATCGGTGTAGGTGAGGTACCGGCCGCCCTCGGCCACCTTCAGCAGGCCGCCATGACGGTCGAGGAGGTTCTGGCCAGCGGCCGGCTGGACATCGATGGCGCCCTGGGCCAGCACCGCCTCGGTGCCGCCATCCGCCACGGTAGCGACGCGGTAAGTCCATCGCCCGGCCAGCGTCGGCGCGAAGCGGACCCGCCACGTCCGGCCGCCGTCCCAGAACGCCGGCACGCGCAGCCGAGCGCCGCTGGAACTCGAGCAGTCGCAGACCACCACATCGCTGTCGAGCGATTGGTCCGACGGGGCGTCGCACTCCAGGGCGAGTTCCACCCGGCGATACTGGTGCACCTGACCCGAAAGTGCCATCGTTGTGGCTCCTGGGCTGGCGCGCCCGCCGCCTCCATACCCACCGCCACGACGAACGCCGTTGCGACAACGAGCCGCCACCTGCCCTGCTCGATTCGCCTCGCCGCGATCGGAATGACAACCTTTCGGCGGCAAAGCCGCCGTCATTCCGCATTCCGCACGCGAAGGCCCGCTCCCTCACGGCCTGCCTGCCTCGGGCGGGGTCGCGGCTAGACTTCGATCGTCGCGCGCTTGTCTCCGTGACGGGCGGTGAGGCGGGCCGGGCGGCCGTGGACCCAGATCCGCTCGACCTCGACGCCCTCCCAGAGTTCCGGCATGACGACAGGAAACTTGAACCAGCCTTCCGGTTCGCCGGGACCCAACTGCAAACCAGGCAAGCCGTACAGACAGGCCGTCAGGAAACTGCCCGGTGCCGTCAAGAACGGAGCCCCGACCGGCGCCCTGTCGTGCGGCTCGGGATCCCCGAACTCGCTGAACATCATGAACGGCTTGACCACAAAGTCGGCCATGCCGGCTGTAAAGAGTTCTGCCGAAAACTTGCGGTCGCCCAACCGCGCGGCGAAAACCCCTACCAGGGCAGGGATGAAGGGGTAATGCATGAAAGGCCGCGAGCTTTCCAGGCAGCACCGGGTGGTGGCACGTTCCACCTCCTCGTCCGGACGGTAGGTCAGCGGGAAGAACGCAGCCAACGGCTCCATGCCGACGGGCTGGTCCTTGAGCCGGTGGCGGTCGTGCTTGAGAATCACTTTGGCCTCCGCGTCAATCGGGATGAATATCCGGCGTTCGATCTCGCCCCACTCGGGCGGCGGCTGGATGCCCAGGCGACGAGCAAAGTCCTGCGCTTCCCGCAGGATCACCGTGGCCACCATGTTGACGTAGGAGTTGTTGTTGACGTTCAACGTTCCCTCATCAATTCCCTCAATGTGACAGATTTCGTATCCGCGATCCGTTTTTTTGACGCGGCTGGCAATCCATTCGGCCACGCCTTCCAGCACCGGCCAGGCCTGCTGGCGCAGGAACTGCTCATCGCCCGTCGCATGCACGTACTGCGCGAAGGCAAAGGCCACATCCAGGGTAATG
>DATKUU010000347.1:0-13653 GCA_035530455.1 Phycisphaerae bacterium
CGGTGGGCCGTCCCGCCGATGTGGAACGTCCGCATCGTCAGTTGCGTTCCCGGCTCGCCGATGGACTGGGCGGCGATGATGCCGACCGCCATGCCCTCCTCAACCGGCTTGCCGGTCGAGAGGTCCACGCCGTAGCACTTCGCGCAGCAGCCGAAGGAGGACTCGCACGTCAGGGGACTTCGGACGCGGATGTGGTCGATGCCGAGGCTCTCGATCTTCCCCGCCGCCGCCGCCGTGACTACCTGGCCAACCTTGACGACATACTCGTCCGTCAGGGGATCCACAATGTTCTGCGCAGCGACGCGGCCGACGATGGCGTCGCTCAAGGGGCGGTCCACCTCGGCGCCGGTATACCAGACTTCCTTCTCAACCGAGTTCAATGTCCCGCAGTCGGGCTCGGCGATGATGACGTTCTGGGCGACGTCGGCGAGTTTCCTCGTCAGGTACCCCGAGTCGGCGGTCTTCAGCGCGGTGTCGGCCAGGCCTTTGCGCGCCCCGTGGGTCGAGGAGAAATACTCGAGCACCGTCAGGCCCTCGCGGAAGTTGGCCTTGATGGGCGTCTCGATGATCCGGCCAGAGGGCTTGGCCATCAGACCCCGCATCCCCGCCAACTGCCGCACCTGGTCCACGCTCCCTCGGGCCCCGCAGTGCGTCATCAGGAAAATGGGGTTGAGGTAGGGCTTGCCCTCGCGCGAATCGTTCTCCAGTTCGGCCATCATCGCGGTGGTCACCTGTTCGCGCGCGTGGGTCCATGCGTCAATCACCTGGTTGTAGCGCTCGCCGTCGGTAATCGCCCCGGCGTCGTAGGCCCGGTTGATGCGGTCCACGAGTTTCTGAGTCGTCTCAAGGATCCTGCGCTTCTTCTCGACGGGAACCCGCAGGTCCTCGGTGGAGAACGACAGGCCGGCCAGAGTGGACCACTTGAAGCCGAGGTGCTTGATGGCGTCCAGGAGGTCAATCGTCGCGGCGCGCCCGAGCAGGCGGTAGCAATCGCTGATGACCTGGCTGGTGCCCTTCTGGTCCATATCGAAGTTGTAGAACGGCATGCTGGCGGGGAGGACGTCGTTGAAAAGGGTCCGCCCGACGGTCGTCTCGATGCGGCGTTTTTCGGGCTCCTTCTCGATCCCCTCGCGGACGGCCAGTTTCTTCCCTTCGGGCAGGCGGACGCCGATGCGGGCCTGCAGGGCCGCGATGCCCTGCGCGTGGGCCGTGATCGCCTCGTTCGGGCCCGTGAAGGTCTTGCCCTCGCCCTTCAGGCCCTCGCGCATAATCGTCAGGTAGGAACATCCGAGGACGATGTCCTGGCTGGGGCTCATGATCGGCGCGCCGTTGGACGGGCTGAAGATGTTATTCGTGCTCATCATCAGGACCGAGGCGTCCACCTGGGCCT
Source organism: Phycisphaerae bacterium (assembly GCA_035530455.1). GTDB lineage: Bacteria > Planctomycetota > Phycisphaerae > FEN-1346 > FEN-1346 > JAPLMM01. Next base: position 1,391 of record DATKUU010000347.1, read on the forward strand.
GGATGGACAGAGGGAGATGGACGGCCATCTGGTCGCCGTCGAAGTCGGCGTTGAAGGCGCGGCAGACGAGGGGATGGATGCGGATGGCGTTGCCTTCGACAAGGACCGGCTCGAACGCCTGGATGCCCATGCGGTGCAGCGTCGGCGCGCGGTTCAGCAGGACCGGGTGCTGGTGCGTCACCTCTTCCAGGATGTCCCACACCTCGCGTTCCTGGCGTTCGAGCATCCGCTTGGCGCTCTTGATGGTGTCGGCGTAACCGAGTTCCTTTAGCCTCCGGATGATGAACGGCTGGAAGAGTTCCAGGGCGATTTTTTTCGGCAGGCCGCACTGGTGCAGCCGCAACTCCGGCCCGATGACGATGACGCTCCGGGCCGAGTAATCCACACGCTTGCCGAGCAGGTTCTCGCGGAAGCGGCCCTGCTTGCCCTTAATCATATCCGTCAGGCTCTTCAGGGGCCGGTTCGACGACCCCAGCACCGGCCGGCGGCAGCGGGCGTTATCAAACAGGGCGTCCACCGCCGCCTGGAGCATCCGCTTCTCGTTGCGGATGATGACCTCGGGCGCGTTCAGGTCCACCAGTTTCTTCAGCCGGTTGTTGCGGTTCATGATCCGGCGGTACAGGTCGTTCAGGTCGCTGGTGGCGAAGTTGCCCGAATCCAGCAGGACCAGCGGCCTCAGGTCCGGCGGAATGACCGGGATGACATCCAGCACCATCCATTCGGGCTGGTTGCCCGATTCGCGGAGGGCCTCGACCAGTTTCAGCCGCTTCGTCAGTTGCCGGATCTTCTGCTTCGAGCGGGTCTTCGTCAGCCCATCGCGGAGTTCCTGCGACACCGCCGCCAGGTCCATGCGCTGGAGCATCTTCTTGACGGCCTCGGCGCCCATGTCGGCCTCGAACTCCGAGCCGTACTTCTCGCGCGCCTCGTGGTACTCCTCCTCCGACAGCAGTTGCTTGGCCTTCAACGGCGTCGGGCCCGGGTCCACGACCACGTAGTCCTGGTAATAGACGACCTTCTCCAGGCTGGAGACCTTTATATCGAGGAGCGTGCCGAGGCGGCTCGGCATGGCCTTGAAGAACCAGATGTGGACCACGGGGGCCGCCAGGTTGATGTGGCCCATGCGTTTGCGTCGCACGCGGCTATGGGTGACCTTCACACCGCAGCGGTCGCAGATCATCCCCTTGTGCTTCGTGCCCTTGTACTTGCCGCAGAAGCACTCCCAGTCGCGTTCCGGACCGAAGATGCGCTCGCAGAACAGGCCGTCCCGCTCCGCCCGGTACGTCCGGTAGTTGATGGTCTCCGGCTTCTTGACCTCGCCGAACGACCACGCCCGGATGTCGTTCGGGCTGGCCAGGCTTACCCGGACGCTCCCGTAATCGTTTATCTTGTCGTAAACGTTTTCAATCGCCATAGCAATCGGCTCCTACGCCCAGAGGACCGAGCCCCTTCGGGCCCTCTTACAGCCGTTTCTTCTCCAACTGCATGTTCAGGCACAGGCCCTTGATCTCGTTGGTCAGCACGTCGAACGAGACGGGCGTACCTGCCTCGAGGGTGTTACGGCCCATGACCATGGATTCGTAGATCTTGGTGCGTCCTTCGACGTCGTCGCTCTTGACGGTCAGCAGTTCCTGAAGGACGTAGGCGGCGCCATAGCCTTCCAGCGCCCACACTTCCATCTCGCCGAACCGCTGGCCGCCGTTCCGGGCCTTCCCGCCCAGGGGCTGTTGCGTAATCAGGCTGTACGGACCCGTCGAGCGGGCATGCACCTTGTCGTCCACCAGATGGTGCAGTTTCATCATATAGATGTATCCGACCGCGACCTCCTGGTCGAACGGTTCGCCGGTCCGGCCGTCGTGGAGGGCGATCTTGCCGTCGCGCGGCAGGCCGGCTTCCTCGAGCAACTGGTGGATCGTGTCCTCCTTGCACCCGTCGAAAACGGGGGAGATGGCCTGGAACCCCAGCACCTTCGCCGCCCATCCCAGGTGCGTTTCCAGAATCTGGCCGACGTTCATGCGGCTCGGGACGCCCAGCGGATTCAGGAGGATCTCGACCGGCCGGCCGTCCGGCAGGAACGGCATGTCTTCGGCCGGAAGGATGCGGGCGATAACGCCCTTGTTGCCGTGCCGGCCGGCCATCTTGTCGCCCACCGACAGCGGCCGCTTCGTCGCGATCCACACCTTGACCATCTCCAGGACGCCGGTCGGCAGTTCATCGCCGCGCTTCAGCCGCGCCACTTCCCGCTCTTTCTCGTCCAGCATGTCCTGGACTTTCGGCCATTCGCGGCGGACGATCTCTCGGCCCTCGTCGAACGATTGGCTGCGAGTCTGGATCTTCTCATAGTCGAACCGCTCGATCTGGGCCATCACTTCCACTTCGTCCCGTTCCCCGTACGCCACGCCCGTCTGGGGGTCTGCCATCTTCGTGCGGAGAGTCGTGTTGAGCATCTCCACGAGCGACCGGAACGCCGCGATGATCCGTTCGTCCATTTCCTTAGTGACGCGGCGGGCCTCACGGCTGCGCTTGCGCCGCTCGGCCTCCGACAGGTGGGCGACGCGGCTGAACTTACTCGCCTCGATGACGATGCCTTCCACGCCGCCCGGCACGGTGAGGCTGTCGTTCTTGACGTCCTCGCCCGCCCGGCCGAAGATCGCATGCAGCAGTTTTTCTTCCGGCGAAAGTTCCGTCTTCGATTTCGGGCTCACCTTCCCCACCAGGATGTCCCCGGGCTGCACCCGCGTCCCCACCCGGATCATGCCTTCCTCGTCCAGGTTCCGCAGTTGCCGCTCCGAAACGTTTGGAATGTCGCGCGTGAACTCCTCGCGCCCGAGTTTCGTTTCCCGCACCTCGACCTCAAACTCGTCAATGTGGATGCTCGTGAACCGGTCGTCCTTCAGGAGGTCTTCCGAGACGAGAATGGCGTCCTCAAAGTTGAAGCCGTCCCACGTCAGGAAGGCCACCAGGACGTTCCGCCCCAGCGCCAGTTCCCCGTCCTTGGTCCCGGCGCCGTCCGCGAGGACCTGGCCGGTCTTGACCTTCTGCCCGACGCGGACGATCGGTTTCTGGTTCAGGCACGTCCGCTCGTTCAGACCCACGAACTTCCGCAGGACGTACTCGGTCTCCCAGCCGTCACGGTTGCGGACGACGATCCGCTGGGCGTCCACGTACACGACCTCGCCGGCTTCCTGGGCGCGGACGACCATGCCGGAGTTCTCCGCCACCGGCTTTTCCATCCCGGTGGCGACGATGGCCGGCTCGGGCTCGAGGAGCGGCACGGCCTGGCGCTGCATGTTGGAGCCCATCAGCGCCCGGTTCGCGTCGTCGTGCTCCAGGAACGGGATCAGGCTGGCCGAAACGCCCACCAACTGCTTCGGGCTGATGTCCATGTACTGAACGTCCGCCACGGGAACCTGCTTGAAGTCGCCCCCCACACGCGCCACGACCACGTCCGACAGAATCTTGCCGTCCGGATCGGTCGGCACGTCGGCCGGGGCCACAACGTGCTCGATCTCCTCGTCCGCCCGCATGGTGCGGACCTCGCCGTTCACCTTCCCCTTCTCCACCTTCCGGTACGGGCTGACGAGGAAGCCGTACGGGTCCACCGTCGCGTAGATGCCCAATTGGGCGATGAGGCCGATGTTCGTCCCTTCCGGCGTCTCCACGGGGCAGATGCGCCCGTAGTGGGAGACGTGGACATCGCGGACCTCGAAGCCGGCGCGCTTTCGGTTCAGGCCTCCCGGGCCCAGCGCGCTCAGCCTGCGCTCGTTCGCCAACTGCGCCAGCGGGTTCGTCTGGTCCACCACCTGCGAGAGTTCCGACCGCCCGAAGAAGAACTCGATGGAACTCGACACGGATTTCGAGTTGATGAGCGTCCGAGGCGTCAGTTCTTTCGGGTCCTTCAGGCTCATCCGCTCCTGGACCGTTCGCCGCAGTTTCAGGAACCCCTTGCGGACCTCGTCGCCCGCCAGTTCGTCAATGGTCCGGAGGCGGCGGTTCCCGAGGTCGTCAATGTCGTCGGTGTACCCTTCGCCGGCCCGCAACTTCATGACGTAGCGGAGGCACTCGATGAAGTCCTCCGGCCGAAGCGTCATCTCGCTCTCCGCCACGCTCGTCCCGAACTTGCGGTTCAGCCGGAATCGGCCGACCCGCCCGAGCCGATAGCGGTTCGCATCGTAGAACTTCTCGGTGAAGAGTTGCTTGGCCTTCTGGAGGTTCGCCGGGTTGCCGACGCGCAAACGCCCGTAGATGTAGAGCACCGCCTCGTCGTGCGTTTTCGTCTTGTCGTCCTGAAGCGTATTCAGGATGAGCGGGTCGCAGTTCGGGTCGGCCACGACGTCCAGTTGTTTGATGGCCGAGTTGCGAATCTGCTCCCATTTCTCGCCGACCCGCTGGCCCGCCTCCAGGACGACCTCGCCGGTGTCCTTGTCCACGACGGGCGCCGAAACGTAGAAGTCCTGGACCGGCGTCCCGCGTTTCACCTGCGAGAGAACCAGCCTTTTGGTCTCATAGAAGATGCGGATGATCGTTTCGGTGTCGGCGCACTTAGGGTCCATCGCCCGCAGGAACGCCGTCACAGGAATCTTGGACGACTGGTCAATCCGCATCTGGAGCGTGTCGCGCTTCGTGACGTTCGTCTCGATCCAACTTCCGCGCTCCGGGATAATGCGGCACGAGTGGAGCCGCCGGTCGCCCGCCTCCAGTTCCATGGCGAAGTCCACGCCGGGCGAACGGTGCAGTTGGCTGACGATGACGCGCTCGGCCCCATTGATGATGAATTCCCCGCCGCCTATCATGATCGGGATTTCGCCGACGTACACCTCTTCCTCGATCGGCTCCGGGTACGCCTGGCCCGACAGGCGTACGATCACGCGGAACGGCATGCCGTACGTCAACCGAAGCGCCCGGCACTGGTCCGGCGTGTAGCGCGGCCGGCCGAGGCGATACGAAAGATAGTCCAGGCGCATGGACTCGTCGTAACTCGCGATGGGGAACACTTCGCGCAGCACGGCCTCCAGGCCGTGGTTCTTGCGCCGCGCGGGGTCGGCGCTCAACTGGAGAAACTCCGCGTACTTGCGGGTCTGAATTTCCACCAGGTCCGGAATTGCCAGAACCTCGGTGGTCCGGCCGAAGTAGCGCTGCTCCATCGCGATCACCTCGCTAAAGGTTCACACGCACGCGAGAACGTGCTGCCCGGCTTTCGCGCGCCCCCCGAACCGCGGGCGCCTGCCCGCGCTGGTCCGGCGCGCGCGGCCAAGTGACCGCCCGCCGCGGCGGGTGGCTCTTGGTGCGGTGAGCGTCACGTTACTTCAACTCCACCGTCGCGCCGGCCTCTTCCAGTTTCTTCTTGATGTCCTCGGCCTCGTCCTTCGAGACGCCTTCGCGGACCGCCTTCGGCGCCGCCTCCACCAGTTCCTTGGCCTCCTTGAGGCCCAGGTTGGTGATGTCCCGGAGGGCTCGGACGACGGGGATCTTCTTGTCGCCGCACGAGGTCAGGACGACGTCGAAGGTCGTCTTTTCCTCTTCTGCGACCGCCGCGCCGGCCGGCATGGCCATCGGCATCGCAATCGCGCCCGCCGACGCCTTGATCCCGTGCACCTCTTCGAGGTAGTCGCCCAGTTCCTTGGCCTCGAGCACCGTCAGCCCGACGATCTCCTCGCCGAGCGTCTTCACCTTCTTGCTCCAGGTCCGTTCTGCCGTTGCCTCTACCATGCTTTGTGCCTCCGCTCCTTGCGTTACGCCTTACCAGGTTCCTGCTGGTTTTCCGGGTCCTTGCCCTGAGCCGGTCCCGGCGCGCCGGGACTCGCGTGGGGTTCCGTCCCACCGGCCTTGTCCGTTTCGTTGCCTGCCTTGCCACCCTCTGCTTTCGCCTCGGCGGGCTGTTCGGTTCCTTCGCTCGCCGGCGCCCGCTTCTCGACCTCGCGCACCTGCGCCGCCACCCGCCGCGACGGGCTCATCGCCAACGCCACCACCCGCGCCGCCTGCCCGATCGCCCGGCCGATCACCTGCCCGATGAGTTCCTCGCGACTCGGGAGTTTTGAGAGCGTGTCAATCTGGTCGCCCGAGAGGACCTGGCCGGCGCTGTAGCCGCCGCGGATCTGGAGTTCCGTCAGCGTCCTCGCCTCCTGGACGAGGGTCTTGGCAATCTCGACGATCCCCTCGCCGCCCCAGACCAGCGTGCTGGGGCCCCGCAGCAACCCGACGGCGGCCTCCAGGCCCACGGCCTCGAACGCCCGCCGGCAGAGGCGGTTCTTCACGATCATCGCCCGAAAACCTTTTTCGCGCAACGACCGCCGCAGCGCCGTCATCCGTCCCACGTCGAGCCCCTGCGCGCTCACCACCGCCAGGTCCGACACGTCGCGGAACCGCTTCTCGTAGTCCTGGACGATAAGTTCTTTGATTGCCCGGCTCATGTTTCTGTCTCGCTTCAGCGTCGCAGAGGCTGAGAGTTCCTACACCCCGATGGGCAGCGTCTTCAGGTCAATCGGCACACCCGGCATCATCGTGGCGCTCAGCGTCACCTTCTGGAAGTACTGCCCCTTCGCCGAGGCCGGCTTCGAACGCCGAATATGCTCCACCAGCACCTCGATGTTTTGCACCAGCGCGTCGGCGCCGAAACTCATTTTCCCGACGATCGCGTGGATGTTCCCGCCGTCATCGTTCCGGTACTCCAGTTTCCCGGCCTGGAACTCGGCGACGAGTTTCGGCACGTCCGGGCCGACCGTCCCGGCCTTCGGGGTGGGCATCTTGCCCTGCGGCCCGAGGATGCGCCCCAGTTTCGCCACCTTGCTCATCACCTGCGGGTGGGCCACCGCCACGTCGAAATCCATCCACCCGCCCTGGATCTTCTCCACCAGGTCGTCCACGCCCGCCTCAACCGCGCCGGCCTTTTTCGCGTCCTCCACCTGCTCCGGCGGGCAGAAGGCTATCACGCGCCGGCTCCGCCCCAAACCCGCCGGCAGGCTGATCGCCCCGCGCAGGTTCTGGTCCGACTGTTTCGGGTCGATCCCCAGTTTCAGGTGCACCTCAACGCTCTGGTCAAACTTGGTCTGCGGCAAGGCCTTCAGCAACTCGACCGCGTCGCGCAGCGGGTAGGCCGCTTGGGTGATCCCGGCCTGGGCCTGTCGAAACCGTTTTCCGTGTGTCGGCATGGTTGCCCCGTGGTCCTATCCCCGCGTGCGGCGGGTCCCACAAAGGTTCGTCCGCCTGTCAGGCGGTCTGTGTTTCGGCCGGAGCCTCCGGGGGCGGGGCGATCGGGCCCGATTCGCCCGTCTCCGTCACCTCGATCCCCATGCTCCGCGCCGTCCCTTCCACAATTTTCATCGCGGCCTCAACGCTTGCCGCGTTCAGGTCCTGCTTCTTGCGTTCGGCGATCTGGCGGACGTGCGCTCGGCTGACGCGCGCGACCTTCGTCTTGTTCGGTTCGCCGCTCCCCACCACGATCCCCGCCGCCTGCTTCAGCAGCGCCGCCGCCGGCGGGCTCTTCAAGATGAACTCGAACGACCGGTCCTTGTACACCGTGATCTCAGCCGGGATAATCATTCCCTGCTGGTCGCGCGTCCGCTCGTTGAACTGCTGGACGAACTGGCCGATGTTCACCCCGTGCTGGCCCAGTGCGGGACCGACCGGCGGCGCCGGCGTCGCCTGCCCGCCCGGACACTGCAACTTGATTTTCGTCACCACGGCCTTCTTCGCCATCCTGCCACGCTCGCCTTCCGTCTTCGTCCCGGAACGCCGGGACTTCGCCGCGACAAGTCGGCTCGCGGCTAATCACACCGCAGGTTGCCCACTTTACACCGGTTCGACCTTCCAGTATTCCAACTCGACCGGGTTCGGCCGGCCGAAAATCTCCACGATCACACGCACCAGACCCTTGTCCAGCAGCATTTCGTCCACCGTCCCCTCGCGGTCCTGGAACGGGCCGTGCTTGATCCGCACCTGGTCCCCCTGGGCGTAATTCACTCGCAGGGTCGGCGCCTCTTCGGCCGAGCGCTCCACCTCGCCCAGGAGTTTGTCCACCTCGTGCGGCTTCATGGCCGTGGGCTTACCCTCGGTCCCGATGAAGTCGCCCACGCCCGCCGTCTCGCGGATCAGGAACCACAACTTCTCCGGTATGCTGCCGTCCGGCTCGATCTCCATCTGGACGAACACATAGCCGGGGTACAACTTCCGTTCCGCCACACGCCGCCGGCCGGCCTTCATCGTCGAAACCTTCTCGGTCGGCACGAGGACTTCCGAAAGGAGGTCCTCCACCCCCTCCATCTTGACCTTCCGGTCGAGGGTTTCGCGGACCGTCTCTTCCTTGTTGGACTGCACGCGCAGAACGTACCAGTTTTTCGCCATGACGCCTGTCACCACACGCCCAAGCCCGGCAAGTGAATGCCCGACTCAAACCAACCGTAACACCATGCCGCAGCCGCCACGAGGGAGGCGGCCGCCGCAACCGTAAAGGCCAAGCCCCTGCCGGATTCCGGTGTCGCCGCCCGCCGGCGCACCAGCGCACTTACAACCAGGAACAGCGCCGCCAACAAAATGACCACGTGGATCCCGGTATAAAACCGCTGCAACCAATCCTGGTCAGACCACCGGATGAACACCCCCCCCGCCAAACCCCCGGTAATCATGAAATCGAGAAGAAAGATCAGGTCGGCCAGTGCCACTACCGTTAGAATCACCACCCCCGTCGAGCCCAGCAGTTCCGCCCGGCTCGACCACGAGACCTTCTTCATCTCCGACTCGGTCGCCACCAGGAAGTCCACGACATTCGGCCTGTTCATGTAAAAGAACGCCGCCACGCCAAGCCCCGCAAAGAGCACCGCCGGAATGCCGTACGCCAGGTACACCTTGTACGTCAGCGTGTCCGCCACATACTTGAGCAGCAGCGTGTACAGATAGTACGCGACCACCAGGTCCACGAGGGCGACCGCCACGCCGGTCCCGGCGCGGAGGTATCGTCCCTGGCCGATCTTATACAGTTGTAGGCCCACGCACCCGTTCCTCGCGGAGCTGCTTCGGAGCGCCTTTGGCAGGGGCGGAGGGACTCGAACCCCCAACATCCGGTTTTGGAGACCGGCGCTCTACCAATTGGAGCTACGCCCCTAGGGCCGCCCGCAAAAAGGCCTCATTTCTTCCGCTCGCGGTGCTCCGTATGCTTCCGCTCGCGGGGGCAGTATTTCTTCAGACGCAGTTTCGCCTCTCCGCGCGTCTCCATCTGCGTCCGGTAGTTCCGCGCCCCGCAACTCATGCATTCCAGCGTCACGTATTCCCGCGCCATACGTTCGTTTCCTAGATGGCAAGGGACGCGCCGGTTCTTCCGCATCCTTCACGCGGACGACTCGGGCGCCCCTTTCGGGTGCACCTCGCGGGCGAACCCAACCTCCGCTTGTCCCCGTCCTACTCGACCACCTTCGCCACGACGCCCGCGCCGACCGTCCGGCCACCTTCGCGGATCGCAAACCGAAGGCCCTGCTCCATCGCGATCGGCGTAATGAGCGCCGTCTTGACCGTCACGTTGTCGCCCGGCATGCACATCTCGGCCCCGCCGAGCAACTCAATCGAGCCCGTCACGTCCGTCGTCCGGAAATAGAACTGCGGACGGTAGCCCGTGAAGAACGGCGTGTGCCGGCCGCCTTCCTCTTTCTTCAGCACGTACACCTCGCCCTCGAAGACGGTGTGCGGCGTAATGGATTTCGGCGCCGCCAGCACCTGGCCTCGCTCCAACTCTTCCTTCGCGATGCCGCGCAGCAGCACCCCGATGTTGTCGCCCGCCTGGCCCTGGTCCAGCGTCTTATTGAACATCTCCACGCCCGTCACCGTCGTCTTGCGCGTGTCCGTCAGGCCGACGATTTCCACCTCGTCGCCCACCTTCACCACGCCGCGATCCACCCGGCCCGTGCCGACCGTCCCACGGCCCTTGATCGAGAACACGTCCTCGACCGGCATGAGGAACGGCTTGTCCACCGCCCGCTCCGGCACCGGAATATACTCGTCCATCGCCTTCAGCAGGTCGAGGATCGGCTGGACGCTCGGGTCGTCCACCTTCTCGGCCTTCATCGCCTGCACCGCCGTCCCCTTAATCACCGGCGTCTCGTCGCCCGGGAACTGGTACTGGTTCAGCAGGCCGCGGACGTCGTCCTCGATGACCTCCAGCAGTTCGAGGTCCTCTTCCTTCAGGAGGTCCACCTTGTTGATGAAGACGATGATTTTCGGCACGCCGACCTGGCGCGCCAGCAGGATGTGCTCGCGCGTCTGCGGCATCGGGCCGTCGTCCGCCGCCACCACCAGGATCGCCCCGTCCATCTGGGCCGCCCCCGTGATCATGTTCTTCACATAGTCCGCGTGACCGGGGCAGTCCACGTGCGCGTAGTGGCGGTTCTCCGTCTCGTACTCCACGTGCGCCGTGGCGATCGTCAGAATCTTCGTCTCGTCGCGCCGGCCTTGAGACTCCGACGCTTTCGCGATATCGTCGTAGGCCCGGAACTTCGACAGGCCCTTCAGTTCCATCACCTTCGTCATCGCCGACGTCAAGGTCGTCTTACCGTGGTCCACGTGACCGATCGTGCCCACGTTGACGTGCGGCTTCGTCCGCTGGAAGACTTCCTTAGCCATGGGTCTCCGAGCCTCCGCTTCTCGCTGTCCCTTGTGCCGACAGGCGCCACTCTCTGACGCGACGCCTCGCCCCCCAATCACCTGCTCGCTTAACCTTCACTGGATGGAGCTGCTGACGGGATTCGAACCCGTGACCTCGTCCTTACCAAGGACGCGCTCTACCGGCTGAGCTACAGCAGCCCGCCATGCCTCATTCCGCACGCCCGGACCCGCCCTCGGCCCGTCGGCTAGGGGCGTCCAGAGCCCTTCGATAGCCGCGTCCCCGTCTCCGTCCCGCTCACCGCTGCGGGACACGCACACAACTCCACACCGGCAAACGAAACAACCGCCCGGAATAAGCGCAGACCGCCCTTTCCGTGGCTAGACCCTGCATGATACGCGCCCCCGGCGACGTGTCAAATAAAAAATCCCCCCCCTTACGCCCAGACACCCCTTCTCGATTTCAGCCCCCCGCCCCCTCCCGGGCGGTCTGGAGCGGGCGATGGGGATCGAACCCACATACTCGGCTTGGAAGGCCGATGCTCTACCATTGAGCTACGCCCGCCCTCTCCAACGCGGAACTCGGAATGCGGAACGCGGAACAAACAGCAACATCACGTCAGCCACGCGCTCTGCCTTTCATTCCGCGTTCCGAATTCCGCATTCCGCATTGCCAATGGTGGGCAGGGGAGGATTTGAACCTCCGTAGGCTAAGCCGGCAGATTTACAGTCTGCTCCCTTTGACCGCTCGGGCACCTGCCCATGTTCAATATGGAACGCGGAATACGGAATGCGAAACAAACGACACGATCGCTCACCTTGCCTTTCATTCCGCGTTCCGAATTCCACATTCCGCATTCGCTGGAGCCGGCGGGGAGATTCGAACTCCCAACCCCCGGTTTACAAAACCGGTGCTCTGCCGTTGAGCTACGCCGGCTGACTCTCGGACCGACACTATACCATCCCCTATCGGCCTTTCAATCCTTCCCCCGCACATTTTCGCCCGCTCCGGCGCCGTCACGGCCGGCGAATCCGACGGCGCAGCAGGCCCTCGTCTCGCGCCGACACGTTCCGAAACCCCAGCGCCAGCAGACCGTACTCGTGGTTCCGTTTCGTGCTCTCGAATATCAACTGCAGCCGGTCCGGCCATCCCGGCCCCCCTACGTCGCGCATCATCTCGCGGAACTTGTCCTCCGCCTCCGCCGATTTTCTACACACCTCCTGATAGTCCTCCGCTTCCTTCTTCTGGGCGCTGTCAAGACCCCCATGGTCCGACGCCGCCTTGTCCATCTCCGAGAGTTTTTCACGCAACTTCGGCTTCACCTCGTTCCCAAGCCCCTCCAGCCGATCCGCCGCCCCCTTCGCCGCCTTTTGCTCCGCCTCGTACGACATCTTCGGCGCCAGCATCCGCGCCTCCCGGTATCCCCCGACGATCTCCTCCAGCGCCGCCACCACTTCCACAGGCGCCGCCAACCTCTTCATCGCCTCCACCTTCGGCCCGAGCGCTGCCGCCCGCGCCTCCCCCAACGCCGCCAGCGCCTCCGTCAGAACCGCATCCTCCGCCAGCGTCCGCGGCTTCAGTTCCCCGCCCTCCCCCTCCGCGATCGGCTTCTTCAGCCCCGCGCACACGCCCTGCGGAGACTTCAGCAGAATCTCCGCCGTCCCCTGCGCCCGCACCTGCG
>DATKUU010000348.1:0-11363 GCA_035530455.1 Phycisphaerae bacterium
CTGTGGTACAGGCTCGTGTGGCCGCCGGACACGATGAGGCTGACGCACGGGAACGGCCCCGGCGCGCCTCCGCAGGATGCTGCGCCGGGGTCGCGCTCCAGGCACGCGGCGTAGATGTGGGCCTCGATGTGGTTGACAGCCAGGAGCGGCACGCCGCGCAGCCAGGCGAGTGTCTTGGCGGCCGTCAGACCCACCAGGAGCGAGCCGATCAGTCCCGGCCGATGGACCACCGCGACGGCGTGGAGTTCTGCGGTCGGCGCGGCGGCGGCCTGAAGCGCCTCGGCCACCACGGGCACCAGCGACTCGATGTGGGCCCGGGAGGCGATCTCCGGAACCACCCCGCCGTACTTGCGGTGGATCTCGATCTGGCTGGCGACGACGTTGGAAAGGACTCGCCGGCCGTCCTCGACGACCGCCGCGCACGTCTCATCGCACGACGTTTCGATGCCCAGGATCTTCATCGGCAGTTGATGGGTCGGGGGCGAAAAAGACTCCAGGTGTCTTTTCCCCGAAAGGCCCGAAGGGTGCTGCGCAGAAAAGACACCTGGAGTCTTTTTCGCCCAGGCTCTAAGCGGCCTTCTTCAGGTACCGTTCGATGACGCCCATGCTCCGCAGGACGTCGAGGGCCCGCTCGAGTTGGCGGTCGGTGAAGGGCTGCGCGGCGGGGGCCTCGGGCGCGGGGGGCACGGCGCCCGGCGCTTCGGAGTCCGGTTCTTCCTCGAGGCCTTCCGCGCCCGGATCGGACGGCGATTCGATCGCAGGCGGCACGGGCTGCGCTTCGGGCGCCGGGGCGGCGGCCGGTTCCTCGGCCGGAGCCGCTCCGCCCTTTCCTTCCTGGCCGTTGTGCAGAATGTCCGCTTCCTGCCGCACACGCACAACCCCGACGTACTCCTCCGGCTTGACGGGGACGAGGATGTCGGGGATGACGCCCCACTCGTCGGCGTCGGTCATGTCCTCCTCGCGGTGGATGTTTCGGCCGTTCGGGAGGTAATACTTGCTGGTCGTCAGTTTCAGAGCCGACTGCTCGCCTTCCAGGGGGATAACGTTCTGGACGCTGCCCTTTCCGAAGGTCCGATCGCCGACGATGATGGCGCGGTTGTGGTCCTGGAGGGCGCCGGCGACGATTTCGCTCGCGCTCGCGCTGAACGGATTGACGAGGACGACCAGGGGGAAATACGGCAAGGTGCCTTCCGCCGTGGCGGTCGCTTCCCAGTGGGGGCTCGTCCGGCCTCGCGTCTGCACGATCACACCTTTGTCCAGAAACAGGTCGCACATGTCCAGGGCGATGCGCAGTTGGCCGCCCGGGTTGAAACGCAGGTCCAGCACCAACGACTTCATCCCGTCGGCCAGCAGGCCCTCCAGGGCGGCACGCAGTTCCGCAACGGTGCTGTCCACGAAGGACGAGACGCGGACGTAGCCGATCTTCTTCTCCGGGTCCAACATCCAGACCCAGTGGTCGTCGGCGTCCCGCCGCAGGCCCTTGACCGTATGGACCTCGATAATGGCCCGGGTGATGGGGATGTCGGCGAACTCGCCGGTCAGGTGGCGGACCTTGATGGTGACGCGGGTGCCCGGCTCGCCGGTCAGGATCTTGACCGCCTCATTCAGGCTGACGCCGTCGGCCGTCTTGCCGTCTATCTCCAGAATAACGTCGCCCGCCAGGACGCCGGCCCGGAACGCCGGCGTGTCCTCCAGGGGACTGATGACCGTCAGCATGCCGCGACGCATCCCGATCTGGATGCCTATCCCGCCGAACTTGCCGCGCGTCGCCTTGTTGAACTCGTCCATGTCCTCTTCCGGGATATAGTCGGAGAAGGGATCCAGCCCTCCCAGCATCCCCCGGATAGCGTCGCTGAACATCTTCTTGGTATCCACTTCGTGGACATACTGCTTCTGGACGATGCGGAGGATCTCGATGAAGCGGTCGTATTGCTGGAACAGTTGCTCCTCGTCGGAGGCCTGTCGCTGGGCGGCGCCGGCGAACGCCCATGCCAAGAGCCCTCCCATCGCCACCAGGAAAAACACACTCACGAGGTGTCTGCGCGCCATTCCCGTCTCCTCGAGCGCGGCCCTGCAGGGGCCTGCAATGCAGAGCATTGTACCCCTCGACGGCCGCTTTTCAATACCTTGCCGCCCTCGAAAAAGGGGTCAGGACCCTTTTCTGCGGAAAAGGGTCCTGACCCCTTTTTCCGATCCCGTTCGCCTCGTGAAACACGACGCGGCGGAACCTTGTGGCCAGAACGCCGACGTACGCGGCCGCAATCGCCGCCGGTCGGCGGCGACCCAGCCGCGCCGCCACCGCCTCCAGCACCGCGTTCGCCTCGGCTGCCACCGGCTCCCGGTCCAGGCGTTCCTCGGCCAGAACGTCCAGGAGGCGCTCGAGCCACTCGCGCCGCGCCCGCGGCCGGTCGGCCATCGCGACCAGCGGCCGAACCCCCGCCAACGCGCCCAGCACCACCGTCGCCGCCACACCGTGCCGACCTTCCTCGACCGCCCGGCCCCACAGGGCGGACGCCCGGCACAGACAGGTGCGGCGCATCAAGCGAGCCTCGGCCCGTTCCGGCACGCACACGGCGGCGCTCGAGCCCCGGGCCGGGCGGCCTGCGTCCCCCGGCCCGGGCGAAAGCAATTGCGCCGTGCGGCAAAGGACGAGCCGCCCGCCACAATGCGGACACCGACAGTCGCAGACGGCTTCGGTCGGCGCGGCCCGGCACACCGGACATCGCCACCGGCCCACCACACGCAGACGCGCCAGGCCCAGCGAACGAAGCAGACGCGACAGCGGGCTCGACAGAAACGCGTGCGACCGGAACCGCCGGGGAACCTGGTCCAGCACCAGATAGCGCAGCACCAGGCCCAACGGGTCAATGCCCGGGGCCCATCCGAACGGCGGCTCGTCCGGCTGACGCCCCGCCCTGGAGTCCAGCAGACGGAGGTCGCGCCGGCCCGCCGACAGACTCGCCACGAAGACCCACGCCAGGGGCACGGCCACCTCGTGCTTCAACTCCGCACCCCGCGGGCCGCGCGTCGGCAGACCGGTCATCCGCAGCGCCGGCGCCGCCGTTCGCCACACCAGGCTCACCAGGTCCGGCCAGTAAGCCGCCAGCGCGCCCCCCGGACGCACGAGACCCGAGACCCACAGGCGAACCAGGCACGCCGGTCCCGCGGCGGGGCCCAGCGCCGGGACGCGCTCCATCACCTGGCGCGCCCAGGTAATCGCGTCGGGTCGGCTTACGAGCGCAAGCGCGTCACGCCGGAAGCGGCGTGGGCCCCGACCTTCGGTCGCCTCGCGCCGGACCGCCTCGCGCAGCGCCGCCGGAACCAGCGCCGCCAGCCGCAGCGCCGCCCATCCTCGCACTTCCGGACAGAACCGCATCGTTGGGTGTGTCTGGACCACGCCGGCCGCCTTGATTGCCTCCTGCGGCACGAGAGAGGTGAACCGTGGCGACAGGAACCGCCCCCGTGCCTCCACCGCGGTCCCGCCAGGACGACACGACCGCCGCGCTCGGCGGACGGTCAGTGTGTAAGGTAGTCGAGGACCGGGCCCGAGGTCGGCCTCTTTGCGGTGGTGTGTGACAGAGGTATGTCCCAAGGGGACAACTATGTGGCGCCAGACGCCTCGCGAGGCGGCGGCCGAGGGACCAGACGCCGAGAACTGCTTTCACGACTAAAGGGTGGCGGCCTGGGAAGTTTACCCGCCGGGGCGGGGCCGCCACCCGGGAGCATCCCCGATTCATCAGACAGAGCCTAGGCGCGGACATCCTCATCCGGCAGGAAGATACGTCGCGGCGTCTCGAAGAGGATCTCTCGCGCCGACGCCAGCGCCTCCTCGCGCGTCCAGAACCCGCGCTCGATCCGCTCCGCCAGCACGTTCGCCAGCACGCGCCGCACCACCTGGAGCCGGCCGTACACATACTCCACGCACCACCCGTCGCTGAAGAACCCGATGAGGCGCGAGAGCGGCACCATGTCGAACCGCCGCGCCAGCGCCGTGTGCATCACCGACGGGTAGAACGTCTCCCACCAGAAGTTGGCCAGCGAGACGTTGCCGTACGCCTGGCACATGGCGGCCCAGATAGGCTCGTCCGGCTCGTAGCCGTTCAGCACGTTGAAATGCAGGTCCGGGAACTCCCCGAACAGGTGCCCACAGGAGGAGGCGAACTCGGGCGCCGCCCGCGCCACCGGATGCCCGCACCCCGGGTCCGGCGTCAGGTACTGGACGCCATAGCAGAACTGGAAGATGCGCGTGCGGCTGCGGATGGCGCGGCAAATCGCGCGGATGAGGGCAGCCTCGAGGAAACGGACGCCATCGGCGTCCAGCGCCTTGTCGGCCTGGGCGTCCGCCAGCAGACGGTTCAAATGCGCCTCGTCCACCGGACGGAAATCCGCCTCGCTCGACACCCACGCCACCAGCGCCTTCTTGTCGGACCAGTCGAACCCCTCATAGAAGCGCGCGACGGCCTCCCGCAGATGTTCGACGGTCGCGACGTCGCGGCCGAGGATCTTCCCCACCGCCTCCAGGCGCTGCTTCCACGACCGGAACTCGCTTGTGCCGCTCGTCGGCGCACGCTCGAGGGTGAACCGGATGTTGCCGTCCCATTGGCCTTCCGGCACGGGGTTGACCTTCACCTGGCTCGAGCAGAGGCGGACGACATTCGCCTTCGCCAGCACCTGCTTCGCCCAGTCCTTCTGGCCCGTCTTGGCCTCGAACGCCTCGCGAATGCGGGGAAGGTTCTCGGCCGTCAGCGGGCCCTCCCACTCGTACAGGTCTCGCAGGATCGTCTTCAGGATCCATCCGAAACCGGTCTGGGCGACGGCCGGCCACCGCGCAAAGAAGTCCGGCAGCGGCAGCCCGTGACGCCCGGCCTCCTTTTCCGGCCACATTTTCTCGTCGGCCGCGCCGCCGGACCGCAGGCAGTACAGGAGCATGTGGTAGAACATCACCTGCTCGGGCTTCGCCGCCGCCATGTGGTCGCGGTTCACGTGGCTATGGACATCCACCACCGGCATCTCGCAGATCGCCTCGTACAGTTCATCACGCAGCATCAAGCGGCTCCTTGTGGCCCCAATCGGAAGTGCACAACGCTAGCAGGTCGCGCGCTCCCCGTCCAGCGTTTTGCCCGCCGCACGCTGTAAGCCGACCGCGGACCTGTCCGGCGTAGTCCCGGCGCGCCGGGACGGAGACGGAAGCGGTCGGCGACGTTCCCAACCACCGCGCGTTCGCTCGCCCGCGCGCGGGACGGCCCAGCGAGACGTAACGCCAGCCAAGCGGCTGATCTTGCTTGGGAGTCCTGATGGTGGGCGAGACAGGGCTCGAACCTGTACGGCCCCAAAGGGCCAAGGGATTTTAAGTCCCTAGCGTCTGCCAGTTCCGCCACTCGCCCGCGTTCCCGGCCGAGACAGAGTATCCTGGGGGGCGCAGCCGGGTCAAGCGAAGACCGTCCGGCAGGAAAGCCACCAGCGGCCAAGGGAGCGGCTTTTCGGCGCCTTCCCTCCCTAGGCCGTGCGCCGGCGAAGAAGGAACAGGCCGCCTAAGAGAAGCAGTCCGACGGTGGCCGGCTCGGGGACAACATCCCAGCCGATGAGGTCCAGGGCAATGAGGTCGTTCGGTCCGATGGCCAGGAGTTCCCCCATCGCCGCCGTCGGGTCCAGGATGCCCAGGCCCAGGAGGTCCTTCCAGTGGGAGCCCTGGCGCCCGTCGCCGTAGAAGGCGCCCGTGGACATGAGGACCGATCCATCGCCGTAGTAGAACGATTGCGATCCGCCGGGCTCGAGGTCGCGGGCCGTGAGGGTGAAGTCAAAGCCCGCACCCAGTTCCGTGGTGTCGAAGCGGAAGAAGTCGAGGACGGAAACCCAGACGTCCGTATCCTCCCAGTTCGTGTAGATGGGGACTCCATACTTCATGTAGTAGTCAATAGGATCAATTCCGCTCATGAAGCCGAGGCAATGGCCAATCTCGTGGGTCGCGACGCCGACGAGGTCGTACGTGCCCCCCGTGATGCCGTTGCTCGGGTCGTAATCCCACGCAAAAGTGCTCGAGAATTTAATCGTGCCGTCCGTCCCCGTGTACGAGCCGCCGACGGCCTTCCAGTTGGCCGTCGTCAGATAGCCGGTGTTGGCGAACGAGAAACCGGTCGGCAGGTGAAGGCTCAGTTGCGCCGCGGTGGGGAGTTTCGGCAGGAGGGCGGCCTCGCGCGCGTCGCCGACCTCGGCCCCGTTGATGACCAGGCTGCGCACGGCGTTGAAATCGCCATACGCGACGTAAAACCCGGCCGCCCCCAGGACCCCCTGCCCGAGGGTAGCGTCCCACCCGACCGTGATCTTGACCGTGACGTTGTCCCGCAGGAGGGCGGACCACCGGTCGGTCGCCTGCCCGAACGCCGTCTGCACATTGGCCGGGACGCCCGTCTCGTAAGTCACGTCGAACGTCGTGTTACCGCGCGCCGCCCCGGCCCCCAGGCCGAGCAACACGAGGCAACCCGCCAGCGCCCCCGCCCGGCACCACATTCCACTCGCTCTTCGGTTTCTCATCCGGACCTCCCCTCTCTCGCATATGGAAACGCACGCCTGCGGCCGTCGGCGTCAGCGCAACCCTCGGCCGGACAGGCATTCCGGCTGAAGCAGACTGAGGAAACCCCTCTTCCCGCGGGTGCGGAGCGCACGATTGCGCACCATGCGGCCGGACCCTTTCTGGGCAAAAGGCGACTCGTCCGGAAATCCGCTGCTTTGAACCTGCCCCCGGGCACTTTCAGTCCTCAAGCCTAGACTATTATGGCGCAGAATCCCCCGAAAGTCAAACCGTCTCCAGAATGTCGGTTCGGGCAAACAGGCAGAAATGGGCCGCAGACAGGCTTGGAGGCGGCGGCGGGATTCGAACCCGCGAATGTCGAACCGGTACGGCCCCAAAGGGCCAAGGAATTTTAAGTCCCTAAGCAGTTTGACGTAAATTCCGTCAACTTGCTGCACGGCGGGTTCGCCGCCCCGCTTGCGGGGCGCTGGCTGTTCGCACCCGGGGCAAGCGAAGACCGTCCGCGGAGGCGGAAAAGATTTGACGCGCGGCTATTTGTGGTGTAGAGTACCTCTCGGAAGATAGGATTGAAAGGTCTGTGCCGCTTGGAGGGGGTTCCGGGCGGGGCAGGCCGAAAAAAGAGTGTTCGGCGGCCGGGGGAGTAATCCTCCGGCCGCTTTTTTTCTGCAATCTGAGGTCGGACCCACAAACCGGGGGAGGTCGGCCGCACGGCCGGTCTCCCCTTTTCTTTTTCGGGGCAGAGAGGCCGGAGGCAGCAAGCCTCGCCCCCCGCGCGGGATAGCGGGATGTGACCGGCAGGCTTTACGGCGGGGCCGGATTTGCGGGGAGAAGGACAAAAAGGGAGGGTGGCCATGAGGCGAGTAATTCTTGCCTCGCTGGTGGTGTTGGTCTCGATCCAATGGGTCTCGGCTGACGAGAGGGCACCCGCGATATCCGCCGCCGAGGCACTGGGGCTCAGCGGTCCGCCGATTGATTGCGGCGACGGCACTTGGTTCCTTGGCGCGGGGACAGCCCCAACCCAACTGCACATCCCACATCCCGCGAACGCGAATGCCGCGGATACCACCAACGCCGACCAACTCCGTAGCGGCGGCGGCCTGGGCCTCAGCCTGAGCGGCCAGGGCGTCACCGTGGGGATTTGGGACGGTAACGCCGTCCGGGCGACCCACCAGGAGTTCGGGGGGCGCGTGACCGTCGTCGACGCGGTCAGCGCGGCCAACCACGCGACCCACGTGGCGGGGACCATCGGGGCCGCCGGCGTCGTGGCGAGCGCCCAGGGCATGGCCCCCAGCGTCAGCATCCGCAGCCGCGAGTGGACCAACGACGTCGCCGAAATGGCCGCCGACGCCAGCCTGATCCAGATCTCCAGCCACTCCTACAGTTTTACCAGGGGATGGACGGTCATGAACTGGGGGAGCGGCTCCGAAGACACCTGGTATGCCGACCGAAGCACCTACTCGACCGAAGACCCCTACTTCGGCAAGTACGACAGCAGCAGCCAGGCCCTCGACCAGGTTCTGCACGACAACCCCAAACTGCTCAGCGTCTGGGCCGCGTCCAACGACCGCGGCGACGCCTACCAGAACTTGAGCGGGAACAACACCTACGTAACCTACCTGTCCGCCGGCCCCTCGGGTTCAGGCTGGTACAGAGTCCCCACCACGTCGTATTCCGCGCCGCCAAGCGACGGCAACGGCGGGACGGGTTACGACTGCCTGCCCCAGGACCAGGTCGCCAAGAACACCCTCACCGTCGGGTCCGTCCTGGACCACACGGTGGACCCTCACGATCCCGCAACGATCACGACCAACAGTTTCTCGTCGTACGGCCCCACGGACGACGGGCGGATCAAGCCCGACGTGGTCGGCAACGGAAACAGCCTGTACTCGTCACTGGCATCTACCGACTCGTCCTACGGGTCCATGTCGGGCACGTCGATGGCTGCCCCGAACGTCACCGGGAGCATCGCCCTCCTGGTAGAGCACTACCGCAACAAGAACAGCGGCACGACGGCCAATAGCGCGACGCTCAAGGCCCTGGTCATCCACTCCGCCACGGACGCCGGCAACACGGGCCCCGATTACGCGTACGGCTGGGGCCTGATGAACGCCGCCGAGGCCGCCGCGTGCATCACCGGCGCCGTGGACGATCCCCCGTCCGAACGCCTAGCCTGGCTCTTCGACGGCGAAACGTATGACGGAACGGAATGGATACTGGACCTCCTCTCGGACGGGACAAATCCCTTCAAGGCAACGATCGCGTGGACCGATCCCGCACCCACCACCTTGCCGGGCAGCGGCCTCGACAACGCAACGTCCGTCCTGGTCAACGACCTGGACCTCTGGATCATCGGCCCCGACAGCACAGTGTTCTATCCCTGGACACTGGACCCGGCCAACCCGTCGAATCCCGCAGTTCGGACGCAAGCCAACCACATTGACAACGTCGAGCAGGTGCTAATCGACAGCCCTGGGGCGGGGTGGTACTCCATCCGGGTCGCCCACACGGGCACGATCACGGGCGGGACGCAGGATTTCTCCCTGATCGCGACCGGCGTCACCCCCGAGCCGGCGACGCTGGGTCTGCTGGTTCTGGGCGGACTGGCCCTGCTGGCGCGACGGCGGCGGAAGTAGCCGGGACTCGTCAAGCGGTTACGCTATCTGACGCACACGGGCGGCTCCTCGCGGGCCGCCCGCTTTTTGCTCCGGTCGACGCGAGATTGTGAAAGCGCGGCCCGGTCCCCGGTTGGAGGCGGCGGGGGGATTCGAACCCCCGAATAACGGATTTGCAATCCGTCGCCTTGGTCCGCTTGGCTACGCCGCCCCGGTCTCGCCAGCACCGGCAGATTCTAGCCCGGACCGCACCGGCGGTCAACCCTTCGCCGACCGCTCCAGCGCGTCCGGCAGCCCCTCGACGAACCGCCGAAGAGCGTCGCGGACCCGGCGAAAGAGGGCCAGAACCTCCTCCTCCGTCCCTTGCGCCGCCGCCGGGTCTTCGAACCCCGCATGAATCATCTTCGCGCCGCCGGGAAAGAAGGGACACTGCTCGCGGGCGTGGTCGCAGACGGTCACGACGTAGTCGAACGGGATCTGCATCACTTCGCGCAGGGGCTTGGACCGCTGGGCGGAAATGTCCACGCCGGCCTCGGCCATGACGCGGACGGCGCGCGGGTCGAGGCCCTTCGGCTCGATGCCGGCCGAGTGGGCCTCGAGCCGGTCGCCGAGAAGGTGTCGGGCCCAGCCCTCGGCCATCTGGCTTCGGCAGGCATTGCCCGTGCAGAGGAACAGCACTTTCTGCTTCCGTTTCTCCGACGCCACGCCTCTCACTCCTTTGCCGTCAGGTCGAAGAACCAGAACCCCTTGCGCTCGACCGTCTCGCCGCGAACGACGGGCACGGGGCGGCGGAAAATCGGACCGTCGTAAACGAACGTATGGAACTCGCCATTCTCGCCGCACGGGTCCACGCCGGGGGGAAGGTCGGCCAGCAGGGCGGCGTCGAACTCGCGCCCGCCGAACGACGGTGCGAGTTGCCCCGAATCCACGCACGCCAGGATCGCCCGGAATCCGGACTCGCAAAAAGCGCGGGCGAGCGCCTGCGACGGCCGGCCCCAAATGGGATAGAGGCCGCGCATCCCCACTTTCGCCAGATTCCGCTCGCGGCGGTCGCGCGCCTCCGCCAGGAACACGTCGCCGAAAACGCACCGCGCGACGCCAGCCTCCTTGTACCGCTCCAGCAACCGCCGCATCAGCGCCTCGTATTCGTCCTCAGCGGCGTCCGGCCGGATGCGCACCGCCTCGATGGGCAGGCCCAGCGCGTCCGCCTGGCGCCGTACGAGGTCCCATCGCACCCCGTGCAGGCTCACGCGCTGGGGCCCTTCGGTCACCGTGGTCACGAGCGCGGCCACGCGCAGCGCCGGGTCCGCCAGAACCGCCTGGAGGGCCAGCGCGCTATCCTTGCCGCCGCTCCAGCAGAGGAGGACCGGCTCGGTCATGGGAGGCTCCGGAGGAAACCCTCGTGCGGTTTCACGAAAAGAAACGCCGGCCGAGGCTCCCCGGCCGGCGTCGAATCTGGTGTGGTGCGCTCGAGAGGATTCGAACCTCCACCCGGTTGAGCCGGACTAGGACCTGAACCTAGCGCGTCTGCCAGTTCCGCCACGAGCGCACTTGCATTGCCTCGCTTCATCAGCCGCCCTATACTATCCGTCCGAGCGGCCATGTCAAGCCGCTGGGCGGTCTAGGACGGGGTCGGCGATGCGCGCGATCGACTTGTTCGGCGTAGGCTTGGTGCTCGCCCTGGCCCTTCCGCGGCAGGTGGACGACCCGGCCGACCCGCTCCTGAACCCCCAGGTGAACGTCTCGCGCGACCCGGCCTCGTGGTACGCCGCCACGCTCTTCGAGAAACTCTCCGAGCCGCAGCCGGGCGAGTGGCGCGAGGCCCATCCGGAGCCGGCCCAGTCCTTCGCCGAGTATGTTCGGTCCCGCCCCAACCGCCCGCGCCAGGTGCGCAAGTGGATCATCCTGCAGCCGCTCGGAACCGTTGCGGGCGACGCGCGCGAACGCCTCAAAACGCTCCGTGAGTATCTCAGCATCTATTACATGCTCCCGGTCCGCGCCGAGCCGTGGATCCCCCTGGCGAACGCCCGCAGCCGCGAGCGCAAAATGGCCGGCCGAACCTTCCGCCAGTACCTCACGGGCGACATCCTCTACAACCTCCTCCTGCCGCGGGTCAGAATCGGCACGTTCTGCATCCTCGGCGTCACGATGGAGGACCTGTACCCGGAGGATTCGTGGAACTATGTCTTCGGCCAGGCGTCGCTCGCGCACCGCGTCGGCGT
>DATKUU010000349.1:0-2060 GCA_035530455.1 Phycisphaerae bacterium
CGAACGCACCATGACGCTGCCGACGGCCGCACGGGTTGCCAAGGTCCTTGGACTGGAACTCAAGCCGGCGAAGCGCCGGCCAAAGAAAGGATAAGCCATGGCGAGCGTGTTCAAGCCCACGTACATCCGACCGATCCCCGAGGGCGCGAAGCGGTGCAAACTCAAAGGGAAACCCGCCGTCCGGTACACGGACACGCGGGGCAAGGTTCATATCCGGCCGGTCCATTATGGCAAGGACGGCAGGCCAACGGGCCAGCTGGTGTGCGAGCAAGGCCACTGGTGGATCAAGTGCCGTCTGCCAGACGGCAGCACACGCCGCGTGAAAGGGGTACACGGACAAGAGCGCCTCCGAACACGAAGCCGCCCGGCTGGAGCGCGAAGCGGCGCGCATGGCGTCGGGGTTTATCGAGGTAGAAGAAAAGCACCTGTCCGCGCCGATCAGCCAGCACGTCGAAGCGTACCTTGAGGACCTGGAGCGGGCCGGGCGAAGCCAGAAATACCGGGAAATCCTTGAGGGCCGCGTAGGCAGAATCCTTGACGAGTGCGGGTGGCAGACCTTGAGTGTGGTTCGCGCGGCCAACCTGACTGCGCTCTTGGCCCGCCTCAAGAGCCAAGGACTGGCTGCCAAAACGGTCAACGAATACCTGAACGCAGCCAACGCCTTCCTGAACTGGTGTGTGGCCCAAGGCAGGCTATCAGCCAACCCCGTGGCAACAGTCCAACGCACGGACCAGACTGTGAAGGCCCGTCGGAGACGCGCGTTGACGCTGGACGAGATACGTCACTTGCTGGGTGCCGCCGGTCCGCGTCGGCTGCTTTATCTTGTGGCGGTAACGACTGGCCTGCGGCGGGGTGAGTTGGAGGCACTCCAGTGGGGCGATCTCCGACTGGACAGCCCGCGTCCGTTTATCGCCCTCCGGGCCGAGGCCACAAAGGCACGACGCGCCGACAGCGTGCCGCTTCGCCAAGACGTGGCCGCGGAACTCCGCGCTGCCAGGCCGAAAGCGGTAGGCCCTGAGAACAGGGTGTTCGGACGTATCCCCAGGATGCGAGACCTCCGGCCTGACTTCGACCGGGTCGGCATTCCGGATGAGGACGCCGAAGGTCGAAAGGCAGACTTCCACAGCCTACGGATGACTCTCGGTTCGATGCTGGCCAAGAGCGGCGTCGCGCCCCGCACGGCCATGGAACTCATGCGGCACACTGACCTTCGCCTGACGATGAACGTCTACACGGACCCGAGCATTTTGAACACGTCGGGCGCGGTGGAGCAATTACCGGACTTTGGCGGCGCGGATGAGGCCGCCAGCGGCGTTCGCACAGGGACCTACGACGTCCCCCTCTCCTCCCCAAAAACAGACGCGCGAAAAGTATTGCCCAAAAGTATGGTGCGCCCTGTCGTTTTGGGGCACACACAGGCACACAGCAACCCCTCTCACGACCACGGGAACGCATATAGGCGCAAAGAAATGGTGGAGGCGGTGGGAATCGAACCCACGTCCGGATGCCTGTGACCTGAAGCCTCTACGCGACTAGTCGGTCTATTTCATCTCGGCCCTCGCGGCTCCGGCCGACAGGATCCGCAAGCGCCCAGCCGGGACTGGAAAGTTCACCGACGTCGCTCCCGGCCGACTGGTCGGCTAGCCCGCGAGAGTGACGCCCGGCCCCGAACCCACGGGCGGGTCCGGGCGGACGTGGCTGCTTGCTTTAAGCAGCCAGTCTTATGCCTGTATCGGCATTTTTATTGTGCCGGCGGTTTTAAGAGGTGGCCGACAACCTCTTCGCGCAACTTCAGGCCCGCTAAGGCCCCGTCGAAACCAATCGCCCCCACTTGAACCTTAGTAAGTATAACCCAATTTGCCGCCCAAATCAAGCCGCAAAGCCCGCCCCGTGACAAGTCGGGGCGCTCCGCCGCCGGACATATCTGTCGCCCACCGGCACCGCGGGGCGGCGGCTCGACCATGCCGGCCCCTTGCCAAAACCCTTGCCACGGCCTCCGGACCCCGCTAGATTCCTCCACAGCGAACTCTTGGCAAAGGGAAAAGGGAAGCCGTGACGAA
>DATKUU010000350.1:0-2171 GCA_035530455.1 Phycisphaerae bacterium
TGGCGAAGTAACGCGACCATCAATCCTCAACCTCTATCGCCCGACCGAAAAAGAAAGGCTCGTCCCATGATCTACCTAGCCTCACCGTACACCCACCCCAACCCGGCCGTCATGCAGTGGCGATACGAGCGGGCCTGCTTCGCCGCGGCGGAGTACATCAGGCGCGGTGAAGCCGTGTTCTCGCCCGTCGCCCACTCGCACCCCATCGCCCTGGCCGGCGGGCTGGACGCGAGGGACCACGCGACCTGGCTGCGGATCGACGCGGAGATGATGACGGCCTGCAGTGCGGTCCACGTGCTGATGCTCGGCGGCTGGCAGGAGTCGCGCGGCGTCCGTGAGGAGGTCCGGCTCGCCCTGGAACGCGGGCTGCCGGTCGAGTACGTCAACCCGGATGAACTGACCGAGAATGAAGTGTGAAGGAGCAATGACATGAGCGAGTCGATGATCGAGACAACTGAGTGGACCTGGAACCCGTGGCTTGGCTGTACCCGGATCTCGCCGGCGTGCGACCACTGTCACGCAGGCTATTATGAGGATGGGCGGTTCCGGCGTTTGGGGCGATGCTGCACGGCCCTAGAATGCGAGGCGACTCGGCCGCGGCGGTCCCGCCCGACGCCCCCGCCGAAGGGCGAGCCGTACTTCTTTCGCGGCCCGGTCTGGCAGGGCTTGCGTCAGGCCCAGGCGCCGATGCACTGGAAAACGCCGCGCCTGATCTTCGTCGGCAGCCGGACGGACATGTTCCACGAATCCATCCCAAACGAGCAAATCTACGCCGTGATGACCACGATCCGCTGCTGTCCGCAGCATACGTTTCAGCTTTTGACCAAGCGCCCGGACGTGGCCCTTGAGTATTTCAAGTGGGAGGAACGCACGTACCCCCGCGAGGTGAAACAACACCCCCTGCCGAACGTCTGGTTCGGCGTGACGGTCGAGGACCAGCCGCGGGCCGACATTCGGATTCCGCTGCTTGTGAAGCTGCGGAAATATGCGGCCCTGACCTACATGTACTCGGAGCCGATGCTTGGCCCGATTAAGTTCTGCGATATTCCCCCGCCCACGGATATGTTCTGCCCCGCCTGCGATGCCTTTTTCGACTCGCCGGAGGATTGGCTGTCCCCCTGCTGCCACGCATCAGTCAAAGACGTGATGCCTGACGATGACAACAAGATACTGTGCCCTGAATGCAATGAGCGGTTTGAGTGCGACGAGGAAAAGATCGAGTGCCCGGAGTGCGGAGAGTTCGGCGGTGGGTATTACCTTGAACCGGAATACTGCTCGGTGATTGACGATGAACTGCTGGGTCATGGAATGATGCCCGACTGGGTGGTCACCGGCAGCGAGACGGCCAGGCCCAGGAAGCTCGCTCGGGCGACGCACCCGGATTGGGTGCGGTCGATGCGCGACCAGTGCGCCGATGCGGGCGTGCTGTTCTTCCACAAAAGCTGGGGCGAGTGGTGGCCGATGTATGGGGGGGGTATGCCGATCGACATGCCTATCAGCGATGGGACGCTGGCCAAGTACCCGTACACGTGGGTCGATCAGGCCACTGGCAAGATGACCGACAGCGGTTGCGAACCCGACGCGCTGATGATCTGCATCGGGAAGAAACACGCCGGGCAATTGCTCGACGGCGAGATCCACGACGCCATGCCGACGGTCTGGACCCAGGCAAAGTGATGCAGGAGAACAAGCCATGAGCACAAAATGCAGCATATCCTACTTGACGCTCATCGAAGCCATCGGCGATGAAGAGTTCCACGCAGACGTGCATCTGTACACCGAGTGTTTCGACGCAGACCCGCAACCTGTCTGCCTGACCGTTTCGGAGCAGGGCGTTTGGTCGAATCAAGAGATGACCATCGGCATCCCGCAAGACCAGGCCTTGCAACTGGCCGATGAACTGACCGCATGGGCTGCGCGCGTGCGCGGCGCGCAGGCCGCGGAAGAGAAATCCTGATGGCCCTCATCAAGTCCGACAACCTGCCGCCGAACATCCGTGACAGCGTGCTGGCCCAGATGGGCAAGGATAACATCGCCAAGGTCGCCAAGGCCCGCAAGCGGACCGACAAGGCCGATCTTGAGCACGCCGTCCAGGACGCCTGCCTGTCTGCGTTGAAGGCCCTGGGCTATTGCGTTTGGCGGCAGAATGTTGGCGTGGTGAAGATCGAGGG
>DATKUU010000351.1:0-4742 GCA_035530455.1 Phycisphaerae bacterium
GCGGGCCGCCTGCACCGCCGAGTCGCGCGGCGCGGCGGCGCGTTCGGCCTGGACGCCCCGCATCTGACTCACCAGGTCGCCGACCGCACCCGGGGACTTGTCCGCCATCTTGTCCGCCGAAGCCTCGGCGAAGGCGGAAGCCCCACGGGCGACGGCGGACGAGGGGACCGTCAGGGCGCGGCCGCACGCGTTGCAGGTGAACGCCTGCCCGGCCATGGACTCTTCGGCCGAATGGGTCTTCCCGCACTCGCATTGGAACTGGATCGCCACGCCGGGCTCCTTCCGCCGTTGGTGCCGCCGCGCGTATTGTACGATTCGCATTTTGGGAATCCCACCTCTTTTTCGGTTGAGGCTCGGCCGGATGGGCACTACACTGCGGCGGCTGGCGCGTCCCGAGGCGAACCGCATGATGGTCCAAGCCGCCAATCCCCTGCCGCTCGACCCGCACGACCCGGAGGCGGTCCGCGCGCTCGTGGCGAGCGACCGTCGCCGGGAACTGGCCGACCGCCTCGGCGCCATGCATCCGCGCGACGTGGCTGACCTGCTCGCGTCCCTGGAGCCGGAGGAGAAGGCAGACCTCTTTTCGCTGCTGGAGGCGGACGCGGCGGCGGACGTGCTGGCCGAACTCGACCCCGAGAGCCGCGAGGACATCGTCGAGGGCGCCCGGCCGGACAGCCTCCGGTCCGCCATGGCCGAACTGGAGCCCGACCAGGCGGCCGACGTCATCGGAAGCCTCGAACCGGAGGAGGCCGCCCAGGCCTTGAGGGGCGTCGAGGACCCGCGGGAAGTCCAGGCGCTGCTGGCCTATGCGCCGGACACGGCGGGCGGGCTGATGACGACCGAGTTCGTCGTCATCCCCCAGGACGCGACGGTCGAGGAGGCGTTGGAGCAGACGCGCGGCGCTTCGGAAAGCACCCATCGCGATTACCTGTACGTGACAGACAGCGACGGCCGGCCCGTGGGGCGCCTGCCGCTGGCGAAACTCGTCTTCTCGCCCCCCGACGCCACCGTCCAGACCATCATGGAAAGCGACGTCCACGCCATCCCCACCGACATGGACCGCGAGCGGGTGGCGCAAATCGTCCGGCGGTACGACCTCCTGTCAATCCCGGTCGTGGATCCTAAGGCGGGCAGCGTCGTGGGCATCGTGACGGTGGACGACGTCCTGGACGTCGCCGACGACGAGGCCGCAGAGGACATGTACCGGCTGGCCGGCACCGGCACGACGGACCCGCTGCGCCAGGGCATCTGGAAACGGGCGATCCTGAGGCTCCCCTGGCTTCTGATTACGCTCGTCCCAGGTTTCCTGGTCGGGCAGATCATGCGCTGGCTGGGGTACGATCCGGGGGGGACGACGGCACTGCTCCTCTTTGTGCCGGTGATGATCGAGATGGCGGGCAACGTCAGCCTCCAGTCCTCGACGATCATGGTCCGCGGTCTGGCGACGGGGGAGGTGCGGGGACACCGCACGGTCTCGATCCTCGGCAAAGAGGTGGCGGTGGCGGCCCTGGTGGGAGTGGTGTGCGGCTCCATCTCGGGCCTCGTGGGGTACACGTTCTTCGGGGGCGACGCCGGCTTCGCCACCGTCATTTCCTTCAGCATGTTCTGCGGGATCATCAGCGCGGCCGTCTCGGGAACGCTAGTTCCGCTGGCGTGTCACGGCATGGGGGTGGACCCGGCGCTCGCGAGCGGGCCGTTCGTCACATCCTTGAACGACATCACCGGAACGCTCATCTACCTGGGCCTGGGCGCACGGCTGCTGGGACTGTTCCATTAGGCCGCCGTCCCCGCGACCCTTTGACTTTCCTCAGGGCAGGCCTTTCCGGTCGCGGCTCACGTTGCGGCGAAAAGCCTTTCGCGCCCGGTCGCACGCCGCTACAATCGCCCGGGGCCTGAATAGCGGAGAGGCGGGAACGTCTAATGAACGGCGGCCGGGAGCAAGCGGAGGCGGCCGAGCGCCAAGCCGAGACCGCACGCGACGCAGATCTGGTGCGCCGGCTCCAAAAGGGCGATTCGCGGGCTCTGGAGGAACTCTTCCGGCGGCACCGGGACGCGGCCTACGCAATCGCCTATCGCCTGCTCGGAAATGCCGACGACGCCCTCGACGTCGTCCAGGAATCGTTCATCCACGTCCTGCGGGGCATCGCCGGGTTCCGCGGGCAGTCGAGTTTCCGGACGTGGCTGTATCGGATCGTGACGCACGCGGCGCTGGACTATCGTCGGTACCGGGCGCTACGGTCGTCGGCAAGCCTGGAAAGCGAGTCGAGCCCCGAGCCGGCCGCTGTGGGCGACCGCCGACGCTCGCCGCCCGACGAGACGGCCGCCGCGGACCTCCGCGACGCCATTGACAAGGCGCTCATGAACGTCTCGGAAAAGAACCGCGTCGCATTGGTCCTGTACGCGATGGAGGGGATGTCGTACAAGGAGATCGGCGAGGTGCTCGGCATCAGCGTCGGCACCGTCATGAGCCGCATCTTCAACGCACGCCAGCGCTTGCGGGAACTCCTGGCGCCGGAGATCGGATAGTCATGAATTGCGACGACGTGCGAACTATGCTGGCTGGTTACGCGGACGGGGAACTCTCGGCCGTGGAACGCGAGGCGATCCGGCTGCACCTGGATCGCTGCGGCCGGTGCCGGGCACTGGTCGCCGACCAGCAGCGCGTCCAGCGCGTCCTGGACTCCTACGTGCCGCCCGCCGTCCCGCCGGAGCGATGGACCGCGATGCGCCGGCGTCTGGCGGCGGAGGCCGAGGGGCGCGAGCACGCGGACCTGGTGACGCGCGCCCGGCCGGAACCGTTCGACTTCGAGGACGAGGAGCCGACCGGCGAGGTCGAGGCGCCTGCGGCCCGTCCGCGACCGGTCGTGCGCCGGCCCGCCGCCGGACCGCATGCGCCGGTTTTTGCCCCGGCGCGCGTGGCGCTGCGCCGTCCGCGCCGGCGCTGGGTAGCCCACGCCGCAGGCCTGCTGGTGACGGCGGCGCTGGTGGCGGGCGCCTTCTGGACCGCCTGGCGCTCCAGCGAGTTCGACGTGACGCCCGAGACACTCGCCACGCAGTCCGACGTGACGATCCACGGCATCCAAATGATGGACCCGGCGTACACAGTGGTGCTCTACGCAGGCGCCCCGGACGACCTGGCGGCCGTCTGGGTCGAACCGCTCGAGGAAGAAGGCTGAAAGGGAACCCGATGAGCCCAGCAAAGCGAAAAGTGGTCGTGGCGGCCGGGGCGCTGACCGTGCTGGCCGGATGGGCTGTCGCAGCGTGCGCCGCGGAGGCGCCGCCCGTGCGGATCAAGGTTCTCGGCATCCAGGCGACCAACGAGGAGAAGCCGCACGTGGATGCGGAACTGGAGCCACTCAAGGATTCGCTCGCGCGGTCGGGCTACAACAGTTTCCGTGTGGTGGCGAAACAGCAGCGCGACGTTCCAGGGGGCGCAACGGCCGAGTTCCCCCTCGTCGAGGGCTACGCCCTGCGCGTCGAGCCGGGCGAAACCGACGAGAAAAACGTCACGCTGACGCTTGTCTGGATTCGCTACGAACAGGACGCCCGGGGCCGGCGCGTCGCGCGCGTGCTCCAGCGCATGCCGATGACCATCCGCAAAGGGAAGTTCTTCGTCTCCGGCGGGTGGCAACTGAAGGAAGGGGTGCTGATCGCGGCGATGTCAGCCGAGTGAACCGCCCGACGCGGAACGCTAGGGGGCGTCCTGGGCGTTGCCGTTCCCCGTCGGCCGGCGCGATTGCGTCTCTTCGAGATACTGGACGATGAAGCGGGTCTTGTCGCCGAGGTCCGCGCCGAGCCTCACCAGATCGCTCAGGATCTTCCCGCCGAGGACGAGCAGCGCCGCGACCACCAGCCCGCCGACGAACGCCACGACGCCCAGGAGCGGCGAGCCGCGACGCGCCACCACAATCAGCGACGCCAGGCCCACCAGGAACACCACGCCGCCAAGGCCGATGCCCAGGCCCAGGAGGATCGGCGCCATCAGCCGCAGCAGGCCGTATGGGCTTGTCCGCGCGACGAGGCGGTCAATCGTCGTGGCCGAACCCGTCAGGGGCAAGAGCGTCGCGCTGCGGGCCAGCGCCGCCTCGACCACCTCCGCCGAGACCGCCTCCCCAGGCGCCGCCGCCGCCGCCTCGCCCGGGATCTCAACCACGCTGCGGCAATGGGGACAACGTGCCTTGCGTCCGGCGGCCTTGTCGGGCGCCTCCATCTGCTTGCCGCAACCCGGACACGTCGTCGTGATGGGCATGGCCGAACGGTCTCCTCCCCAGCGGCCCGATTCTAAGCGGGCGCCTGCAGCGAATCAACTGCGAAACGGCCGATAGGGGAAGGGGCGCGGCGGTCGGGGCGATGCACTGGCGGGCAAGCCGCCAGTGCCACCCCCTCTTTTCAAGCATTAGTCCTGCGGGCCGAGATGCGTCTCGACAAACTCCACGACCCGCCGGCGGTCCGCGTCGCTCATCTCGATGAACGTCAGACCCACCTCGTACAGGTCAGGGTCAATGTTGCTGGTGCGGCACCAGATGATGCGGGCCTTGGCGACGACCGGCTGAGGCTCGTCCGGCAGTTCGAACGCAATGGTCGGTGCGAGGCCCTCTCGCATCGGGTCGGCCATCAGCACGCACATGCCGCCGGCGGAGATATTGAGCGTCGGGCCGACCGACTCGATCGTGATGCGGGTGGTGATTCGGGGCTGGCTCCGTTTTTCCGTTCGCAACATCGCCAAACTCCTTGCGCCAAGC
>DATKUU010000352.1:0-22647 GCA_035530455.1 Phycisphaerae bacterium
ACGCAGAGAACGGCAAAAGACCAACACCACGGCAAAAAAAACAGGGAACGCTGAACCGCAGAAGGTGGAAGGCAACGGCACCCGCCGACCGTCAAGGCACGCGTCGGCGAAGCAACAGCAGACCCGCCAGACCGACGCTGACAAAAGCAACCGTGGCCGGCTCGGGAACCACCAGCGGCGCCGACTGCCAGAGAGAGGCCGTAGCCGATCCGCCTGCCCCCTCGAGTGCACCCTGGGCAAGCGAGACCCCCAGCCCCAGACAAAGCGCCGCGCCAAAAGCCAACCCGACAAACATCCAGAAACGCCTCTCCATGGTAGACGGTTCCTTTCTTACGTCCGCGCGGCAGCCGCTGAAGACTGCCGGGCAAACCCCCTGCCCCTTGCAACCAAAAGAAATAGGGCGACCTTCGTGAGGTTGCTTTCCCTCCGAAAGCCGCCCGTCTATTGTACTTCCCAGACTTAGTTGAAGCCGGGGAGCCCTCTCGAGCCCCCTGGCTGCGAACCGGTCTTAACCAACACCTTCTGTCCCCGCAACCGGATCGCTACGGCAAAACCTGTAAAGCCTACCACCATCAGCCATCTGACGTAGTATAGCACAGGATTAAGCGGATGTCAAATCGGCGGGGGGGGAAATTCGTCCCAGAGGGCATCGGAGAACATAAGTCATGCTTCGGCAAAATGTTAAGCGCCAGGGGCACCCCGCCGTGCGGACGCCCAACATAAACCGCCTGGCCGCCGAGGGGGTCCGGTTCGCGCGCCGTCGCTAAGACTTGTCGCGCTGGTAGAAGGGCGAGAGGGCCGGTGCAAGTCCCCGGTAGGCCTCGTAGAGGTCCGCGTAGAGTCCGGCGGCGTCGGAGGGCTCGAAGCGCGTCTCGCCGAAGTCCATTCGCCGGCGCACCTCATCCACAGACCCATAGACGCCGGCCCCGACCAGGGCGACCATGGCCGCGCCGAGGGCGGTCGCCTCGGTCTCGGCGGGGACGACGACCGGCAGGCCGGTCACGTCGGCGCGGAGTTGGTTCCACAGGCGGTTCTTCGCCCCGCCGCCGACCACGCGAAGGGCCTTCGGTTGGATGCCGGCGGCCTTCCCGAAAACCGCAAGGGCGTCCTTCAGTTGATAGGCCAGGCCCTCCAGGGCCGCCCGATAGACCTGGGCGCGGCTGGTGTTGAGCGTCAGGCCCAGGAGCGTCCCCTTCGTGCCGTACTTCTGGTTCGGCCCGGTGCCGGTGAAAGAAGGCAGCAGGACGACGCCGCCCGAGCCGGGCGCCTCGTCGGCCGCCTCGCGGATCATCACCTCGTAGCGCCTGGTGCGGTCGGGGACATCGGCGAACCATCGAGCGGCAACCCATTCGAGGACCCCCGAACCCATCATCAAGAGTTGTGGGTTCCATCGTCCAGGCTCGGCATCGCACTCGTACAGCAGGCCGCCCTCGAAGGAAGCCTTGTTCGGCGTGAAGCGCTCGGCGCGGGCGATGAGGATCTCCCACGTGCCGCTCGAAACCACCGCCTCGCCCGGCACGACGCCGGACCCCAGGAGGGCGAACTGGGTGTCGTGACCGGCGGCGACGACGGGCGTCCCGGCCGCGAGGCCCGTCGCCTCGGCGGCCTCGGCCGTCACCTCGCCGATGATCGCGCCCGGCTCGACCCACGGCGGGAGGAGCCGCTTGGGAAAGCCGACCGCCTCCAGAAGTTCCTCCGACCAGTCGCGCTTCGCCAGCGCCATCGCCATGGCCGTCGAGGCGATGGTCGGGTCTATCGAGGGCTTGCCCGTCAGCCGCTGGCTCACCAGGCCCGGCGTCATGAGAAAGTGGCGGGCGCGCTGGACGGCGTCGGGGGCGTTCTCGGCCAGCCAAGCCATGCGGAACAGCGTGTTAAAGTGAATGACCGGGTATCCGGCGACATCGAAGAGGCGCCGACGTCCGAGGCGCCGGCTGACGGCCTCGGCGGTGGCGGCGGTCCGCTCGCACCGCCACGCAATCAGCGGATGCACCAGCGCCCCCCGCTCGTCCACCAGCGTCCCGTCGGCGCCCCACGTGGTGACGGCGACGGCCTTGATTCTTGCAGGTCCGACGCGGCCGACAACCTGGCGGGCGCATCGGCCGATGATCGCCCAGAGACGCTCCACGTCCCAGATGAACCACTCCTTGGGGGCGTCCGGCTGCGGGACGGGCTCGTTGGGTTCGCCGGCCTGGGCGATCGTCCGGCCGGCGGCATCCATCGCAACCACGCGGATGTTCGTCGCGCCGCAATCCACTACCAGGACGGCCGCGTCCTTCATCGTATTCGCCTCCTGGCTCCGAACGGTCCACGGGCGGGACCCAATCGTCGCGGGGCGTGCGCGTTTGTCAAGGCAAAAGGCGAGGCGCGGGGTTGTCAATGTTTAGCCGCCCCGCTTGCGGGGCGCTGGGTGCGGCAGCGCGTGCGTTGGCGCGCGGGGGCGAACGACGACTGCAAAAAAAGGGAGCGGCCCCGAAAGACCGCTCCCTTTTTGAAGGGGTATAACCGCTGATGCCTATCGCCGTTTCCGGCGCAGGACGACCGCCAGTCCGCCGAGGCCCATCAGGGCCAACGTCGCCGGCTCGGGCAGTTGGATGTGACCCGTCACGCCCGCCAGACCGCCCGCCAAGCGGTTCTTCAAGATCTTGTCGAGGTCCAGCCCCGAGTACGCGAAGCCGAAGTCAAGGTTCGTGCGCTTGGCGAACTCGTCGAAGACAGTACTGGAGACGCCCGCCAAGTCGAACACCAGACCCGTCAGGTCGGCCGCCTGGGTGTCCAGCACGCCGCCCGTCCCGCTCACCAGTGTGACCAGTTTGCTCTGCGGCGTGAGGGTGGCGCTGAGGCGCGTCGTCCCGCCGTCCTTTACGGTCAACGTCGTGTGGCCCGGCGCGGAAATAATGTCGTAAAGGGCGAACATGCCGCCGACGACGGTGCGGCTGGTGGCGTCCACGACCATCGGGCCGAACAGCACGTCCCAGCCCTCGCATGGGTCACCGACCACCTGAGAGCCGTTGATGACGGCAGCGTCAATCACCATCGGCGTGAAGGTCAGAAAATAGTCGTTTGGATCGCTTCCGGACTGCGTCACCGTCATGCCGACGTTGCTCAAGGTAGGCGAAAAGAGAACCTTGGCCTCAGTGACAATACCGGCCCCGGCAGGGGCAACGATGACCAGCAAGGCCGACACCACGACTGCGCAAAGAAGGACTCGTTTCATCGCACAACCCCCTTCAAAGTCCACCGGACACCGGGCCGTATGAGGCGGATAGGGCGCCACGGCCAACGGTGCTGCGGTGGTATTCCCCGGGTGCTTCAGAAACAGTATAGCCCTGAATCGGCAGAAGTCAAAACCGGGAAGGAGCAAAAATGGTCGAAGACGGAAAAAAAGCGGCCCGCCGCAGGGCCGCTCTGGCAGCGTAAGTCCTTGCCTTAACGCGACTTCGGACGATTCGTCCGTTCAGAGGGCCACCCGCCGGAACCTCACCAACGGATGGTGAGAACCGAGCCTCCGGCTGGGCCGTGACGCACCCACGCCGACCGCCGCCGGATCACCCGGTACGAATACGCCGACCCGTAGGGGGCGATGCCTCGCCGGACCGCCACCGGTGCATGCACGCCGTCATGGAAACCATGGGCGTAGCCGTCATCGTACCCCGCCCGGTAGGCCTGCCGGACGGGCGAAACCGGCACATGGCCCGTTCGCCACGGCAAGGTGCGCGGGGCACAGGACACCACGGGACGGGCGTAAATGACCTGCAACCGGAACGAGCCCGCCCGCGCCGGACCTGCCGCCGCCATGAGCACCGCGACCACCCCCAACCCAACCAACCCTTTCTTGAGCGCTCTCATCGTCCGCCTCCTTCCCTGCGAGATGGGTTCCGAGAAACCTGCTTCCGGAAAGATGGACGGAGGAATTGGCGCGTTATTCACGCGCCTTCTTGTGGGGGTGAGCCCGCTGCGGAAGTTTACCTGCCCGTGGCGGGCACGGGGCGATGCTCCGGCAGCTTACGGATTCATCAGGCGCGTCATGAACCGCCAGTCACACCGAATGGCGTTCGTCGGACAGACGCGCTCGCAGAGGTAACAACGGATGCATCGGTCGGCGAAGCGCGGCCAGGGGAACGTCCCGCCGGGAGGGTCAAGCACGATGTTCGCCGTCGGGCACCGCCGCGCGCACGCCCCGCAGCGGATGCAAAGGTCGCGATTCAGGTCGAGGCGGGGGAACAACCAGTCCAGGATTGGCCGGCGACAGAGAATAGAGAGGCGGAACGTCCGCCCCCCGACGAAGGGGTACGACGCCTCCGCCACCGGCTCGCCCGCGCGGAACCGCTCGGCCAGGCGTGCGGCCTCCCGGCCGAAAGCGTCGGCCTCGGCCAAATCATCGGCGCTCGGCCGGCCCCATTGGCGGAAGGATTTTAAGTAAATCGAATACGTGTCATAACCCGGGCACTCGAACGACCCGAGGACCCGCCCGCCCTTCGGCCGAAGGAGGCGCTGAAGCCGCCCGAGCGTGTTCGTCGGGTTCCCGCCGTGCGTGAGAAAAGTGAAGGCAGGCATGGGGCTGCGCGGGGCGAGTCGGCGAAGGAACGCGCGGACGTTGTCGGGTTCCTTGTAATAGAAGACCGGCGTGCCGAGGGCGAAAAGGTCGCAATCGTTCCACGCGTCGGGGCCGACCTCTTCGATGGGCCGGACCTGGACGGGATTGCAGCCGGCAACCGAGAGGCCGCGGCCGACGGCCTCTGCCACCTTGCGCGTGTTGCCCGTCTGCGAAAAGTAAGCGACCAGTGCGTTCACGCCGCCTCCACTCCGTCAATCCACGCGACGAGGTCGCGAAAATACGGTTCCGGGTCGGGCTCGAACTCCAGGGTGTGGCTCGCGCCGGCGTACTCGACGATTCGGTGCCGCGGCGCGCCGAGGCGGGCGACCAGCGCCCGCGTCGCCGGATTGTCCATGATGCGATCGCGCTCGGCAAGGGCCAGCAGGACCGGCACGTCCACCGCGCCCGCCGCACGGCGGACCAGGCGGTCCAGGCGCCGGCTCTCGTAGAGGAACCTTGCGGTCACCTCGCGCAGCGCGAGCGGGTCCGCGGCGATGGTGCGGACGCGCTCGGGGTTCTCCGTGAAAAGGTGCGGGTCGGCCAGGGGAATCGGGAAGCGCGCAAGGTCGCGCCCGAGGGCCAGGCACTTGGCCACGCGCACTTTCGCCCAGGCGCCGAGGTCCACCCGCGGGCAAAGGCCGGGCGCTGCGAGCATGAGGCTCCGGTAAAGGTCGGGCCTTGCGGCGGCGGAGGCGACGGCCAGTTTTCCGCCCCACGAGACGCCCAGGAGGTGGACGCCGGCCGTCTCGGTTTCGTCGCGCGCCCGCTCGGCCGCCAGGGCGACGTCCGCCAGCCAGATTTCCGCGCGGTCCACATGGCCGCGCTCGTGGGCCGAGTCGGTCCCGCTCCCGCGGCGCTCGATCTGGTACACCGCGACGCCGGCGGAGGCGAGGCGGCGGCTGGACGCCTCGTACCAACCGCTGTGGCTCTGGATGCCGTGAAGGTAAACCAGCGCCGCGCGGGGCTTCTCCGGCCGCCAGACGCACATCGGCAGGGGCGTGCCGTCCGAGGAGCGGTATGTCGTTTCCTCCGGCCGCATCGAGCGCGACGGTAGCCCGGCCGGCGGCCGGACGCAAGCCAAAACACGGTTGCCGCCTGTCGAGCCCTCTGATATAGTCGCCGGCCCAGGGAGATGCAAACCATGCTCAAAGGCCGCGTGCACGTATTCGGCGACGACGTCAACACCGACGAGATCATCCCCGCGCGGTACCTGAACACGACGGACCCGGCGGAACTGGCGAAGCACTGCATGGAGGACGCGGACCCGGAGTTCGTGCGGAAGATGCGGCCGGGCGACCTGATTGTGGCGGGGGAGAACTTCGGCTGCGGCTCGAGCCGCGAGCACGCCCCGATCGCCCTCAAGGCGGCGGGCGTGGCGTGCGTGGTGGCCAGAAGTTTCGCCCGCATCTTTTTCCGCAACGCCATCAACACAGGTCTGGCGATCATCGCGTGCCCCGAAGCGGCCGCCGACACCAGCCCCGGCGACGAACTGGAACTGGACCTTGCGGCCGGACGCATCCGGAACCTGACGACCGGCCGGGCGTTCACCTTCCCGCCGTTCACGAAAGAAATCCAGGCGATCATTGCGGCGGGCGGCCTGATGCCGTTCGTCAAGGCCCAGATGAAATCCCGATAGCCCCGCGGAGGCGTCCCATGAATCGCTTGAGCCGAGCGGTCTTTGCCGCGCTGGCGGTTCTGGTTCTGCTTTCATCCTCCGGCCGAGCGGCGGAGAATGCCCCGGCCGTCGCCGCCCTCGGCGCGGAGCGCTTGGCCGCGGAGGACGCCGCGGCCCCGATGCAGTTCGCCATTGTCGGCGACCGGACCGGCGGATGCCGCGCCGGCGTCTTCGAGCAGGCGGTCGAACGCGCGGGCCTCCTCGGCCCCGACTTCGTCATGAGCATCGGCGACTTCATCGAGGGAGGCACCGAGGACGAGGCCGTCCTTCAGACCCAATGGGACGAGTTCGTGGCGCTCGCCGGACGACTCGAGGCGCCCTTCTTCCTCTTGCCGGGCAACCATGACATCTCCAATCCGACGATGGCGAAGAAGTGGCGCGAGCGGTTCGGCCCGTCGTACTACCACTTCGTCCACCGGGGGGTCCTGTTCCTGTGCCTCTCGACGGAGGACCCGCCGCGCGGCCACATGAGCGCCGAGCAGGCCGACTACGTCGCCCGCGCGCTGGCGGAGAACCGCAACGTCCGCTGGACCTTCGTCTTCATGCACCAGCCGCTCTGGCGCGACGAGGAACAGGCCAGGAAGGAAGGCAGGGACGCCGGCACCGGCTGGCCGGCCATCGAAGCGATTCTGGCCGACCGGCCGTACACCCTCTTCGCGGGCCACACGCACACGTACACGTACGAAGAGCGCGGCGGGCACGAGTACATCATCGTGGCGACGTGCGGCGGCGCTAGTTCCCTCGCCGGGCCGGCCGCCGGACAGTTCGACCACGTCACCTGGGTCACGATGACCGACCAGGGGCCGCGCATCGCCGTGCTGGCGCTCGACGGCCTGCACGACAAGCGCGTTGCGACAGCGGAGTCCATCCAGCAGTATGTGTCGCTCCTCGGCAACTTCGATGTCGAAGCCCCGGCCGTCCGCGCCGGCGACGGCCTCTTCGAGTCGGCCGAGGCCGAGATCCTCGTCCGAAACGGCACCGATGCCGAACTCCTCTTCCAGGGCGTCTTCGACCTCGAGGAGAAGGTCGTCGTCGAGCCGCAACGCCTCAGCCTTTCGGTCCCGCCGAAAGGGAGCGAGCGCGTGGCGGTCCGCCTGACAGCGGTAAAGCCGTTTGAAGTGACGGACCCCGAGCCGATCGTCCTGCGCTGGGCGGCCGAGCATCGCCCGGAGGACGGCCCGCCTATTCGGCGCGAAGGGACGACGCGCCTCGTGCTCCACAACGAAAAGCCGCTCGCCTGCCCGCGGGCCGAGGGACCCGTCACGGTGGACGGCCGGCTCGACGATTGGCCGGCGCTTCCCTGCGAATGCACAAGGCCCATCCAGGTGCGGCACGACCCGGCGACGTGGCACGGACCGGAGGACGGGCGGTTCCGCTTCGGCGTGGCATACGACGACGCGTTTCTCTACATTGCCGTCGAGGTGACGGACGATGCGGCGCTGGGCGACCCGTCGCTGACCGTCTGGAGCCAGGACGGGGTGGAGATTCGGCTCGACGCGCGGGCCGCGGCCGAGCGAGGCCCCATGCCGGAGGAATGGACCGACGCCTTGCCGATCCTCCTGAGCCCCGGCCGGACACCCGAGGCGCCCGTCGTGTGGGAGCCCGGAAAGTTGCCCGAAGGGACGCGCGTGGCGTGCGTGCGGACGGAGACGGGCTTTGCGGCCGAGGTAGCCGTCCCCAGCGCATACCTCGACGCCAGGCAGGGCGACGCGTGGAAGACTTTCCGCCTGAACGTGGCGGTGGACGATTTCGACCCATCGGACATCGGCGGCGCCCAGTTGTGGTGGCGGCCGGACTGGCGGAGCGAGGAGAACCTGGCCCCCGCCGGAACGTTCGAGCGCAAGTGAAAAGTGGGAAGCGAGAGCCTTCTCTCGCCGGCGGATTTCGATTGAAAAAAAACCGGCCGCTGCTAGCATGGGACCCTGCAATGAGACGATGTCAGTCAAGGGAGCGGGACATGGCAAGACGTTGGCTGAGGGCGTTCGGATTGTTGGCCATCGCGCTGCCGGCCGTGTGGGCGGCCGGATGCAAGGGGACGAGCGATTCGGCCGTCGCGAAAGACGAGCAGGCGGCCGGTGAAGATGGGCTCCTCGAGCGTCCTCGGCAACTTTTGCCGGACGTCGAGGCTCTGCCTCCGACCGGCGGATTGGCCGCGCCTGCAGAGCCTGCTGCACCTGCGCCGTCGGCTCCGGCGGCGGAGACGGTCGCCGCGGCGCCCGCGCCGGCCGTAGCGGTGGCGCTTCCGGCGGCGGTTCAGCAGGCGGCCGACGAACTGGCCGCCAAGAGCCCGACCATCCGCACGGTGGCGTTCAACCTAAGCGGGACGCGCACAACGACCGACGACGCGGCGCCGGGAATGCCCGGACCACCCCTCAACGGCCGCTTCGAGGCCGTCCCGCCCAACCAGTTCCGCATCGAAGGCACGAGCGAGATGGCCGGCCGGGAAGTCAAGGTCCTGATGGTGATAAACGGCCCGGCGATGTGGATGGAGATCCGCGAGGCCGCCAGCGACCAGGTCAAGCAGGTCATCAAGATGGACCTCGAGGCCATGCCCGGCGCCACCCAAACCGAGAGCACAAGCCCGACCGGGTCGGCCTCGCCCGACGTCGCCAGCGTCCTGGCGAACATGGGCAAGGAGTTCGCGTTCGAGGCGGTCCGCGACGAGACGCTCGACGACGAGGCGTGCAAGGTCTTCGAGGGCAAGAAGCGGGACGAAACGGTGCGCCTCTGGTTCAGCACGACGGACGGCCTGGTGCGGCGCGTCCAGCACGCGGATGCCTCCGACAACGTGACGGAAGACATTCGCATCACGAACATCGAGACGAACCTGCCGCTGCCCATGAGCCGATTCGAGTACACCCCCCCCGCCGGCGTGCCGGTCATAGACATGGCCGACTTGCTCAAGCAGATGATGGAAGGTTTCGGCGGGGACGCCGAGGAAGCGGTTGCCGAACCGGCCGAGCCGGGCGAAACGCCGGCGGAGGACAATGACGACGCCGCCTACCCGGAGAATGACTAGAAACGCACACAGCACGCGCCGTCGCCCCGACGGTTCGCGCGGCTGCCAGAATCATGGGGGAGGTCCCAGATGAAAATCCAGGACGTTCGTGCCCAGGCCAAGACCCTTGGCATCAAGGCCTTCGGAAAAAACAAGGAAACCCTCGTCCGCGCCATCCAGCAGGCCGAGGGCAACCGCGATTGCTTCAACCGCGGCGAAAGCCAGACGTGTGGCCAACCGTCGTGCGCCTGGCGCGCCGACTGCAAGTAGCCGCTAGAGAACCACGCTCGACCGACGGAGGCCGCCGTGCCTCAACCGCCTCGCCCTGACGGCGCGCCCGACAACCCCGTTCCCGTCCATAGCGTCCAGGAGGAGTACTTCTACCTGATGGTCCGCCGGTGCGCCTGCGGCGGGCCGTGGGCCCCCACAGGCCAGACGGTCGAGCGGTCCGGCGACCGGATCGTCCACCACGTGCCGGTCCGGTGCGCGGCGTGCGGGCAGGAGCGTGTGGTGCGCTTCGCGCTAGAGGCCCCGGCGCGCCGGGACCCGGCCCCGGTCCGCGAGATCAATCCGACGGCGGAGCCCTCGCGCGCCCTCGATGCCGCCGAGTGGATGGACCTGGCGCGGTTCTATCTGGAGCGGATCGAGCGGCTCAAGGAGCCGACGGAACGGACCCAGTCGCTCCTGGACGCGCGCGGGTGCCTGGGGGAAGCGCTCAAGTTCTACGGCCCGGGGGACGGCGGTCCGCCGCCCGAGGCCCTCTGGTCCGAACAGAGCCGCGCCAAGGTCGCCGACCGCCCGGACACCTACCGCCGGGCAACCCTCGAGGCGATGCTGGCGAAGGTCCCGCCGGAGGAGCGCCTGCGTCAGGCGGACGCGCCGGAGGAGCGCGAGTTGCGGAAGGCTCTCCAGGAGACGGCGCGCCGCCGCGTCGGCCGGCGATGGTGGGAGTTCTGGAAACGCGGCAAGAACTAATGCCGTGTTCTTAACCGCACTGTGGAATCATATCTCGAAGGCCGCACGTTCCGGGTCGCGCCCCAGCGACCGGAGACGTTCCGAAAGAAGCGCGATGTAATCGTCGGCGACGAGCGGCTCACCCGCCAGGCCCAGGTCCTCCAGACAGGCGCGGATGGCCTTCTCCGTCGGTCCCTCGATTTCGACGAACCAGCCGAGGTGCGGCAGTTCATCGAGCGCCACTTCACACTCGCCGACGCGCCAGATGGAGCGCCGCTTCTCGTACCGAAAGGTTTCCCGAAGCCCGATCGCCTCGAAGATGTCGCCCAAACCCAGCGCGCCAGGCGTCGCCTCGGCGAAGCCGGGAGCGGCCCGGACCTCGACCTCGATTTCTTCGCGGCGTTTCAGTTCGCCCTCTGCGCGCGGGCCCTTGTAGGTCACCGTGGCTCGCAGGGGCGTGCCGTCGGCTGCCGCACGCTCCTCGCGAACGCGCAGGGCCGCGCCCAACCGCCGGAGCGTTTCCGCCGGATCGTCAAACAGGCGGTTGTCCTCCAGGACGGTTTCGCCCCCGTCCGCGCCCCGCTCGGCCATCCGTCGGCGAAACGCCTCCGGGTCCGCGACGCGGATCTTCGCCTCAATCTCTTCGGCCATGGTTCCGCATCCTATCGGCGGCCCGCCCGCCGCGCCACGGCGCCCCCGGTGTATTCACCGGGGGCTAAATAACACCTACGCAAAGCGCGGGTCCCGGCCGTACTGGATCAGGATGTGCTTCTTCCACCGCGCGTCGTCGCGCTCGGGATAGTCGGAGCGGTAATGCACGCCGCGCGTCTCCGTCCTGACGAGAGCCGCGTGGGTCATCAGGCGTCCGAGGGCCAGCATGTTCTGGAGTTCCCATCCGGCGGGATCTTCGAAGACCTTGTCGAGGACGTAACTTTGCCAGAACTCGATGAGCCCCTCGGCCTCGACGAGGTCCTCCTTGTCGCGTGCGATGCCGACGTTGCGCCACGCGAGAGCCCGGAGGCTGTTGCGGACGTCGCCGAGGTTCAGTTCCCCCCGCGTGGAGCGCGAGACGTCGCTGCGGATGCGCTCGGTCCCGGCGCGCTCGCCTGGCGCGGCGGCGAGTTCCTCGCGGATGGCGCGCCCCGCAAGCCGACCGAACACCAGGCCTTCCAGCAGGCTGTTCGAGCCGAGGCGGTTCGCCCCGTGGAGGCCCGTTGCCGACACTTCGCCCACGGCGTACAGGTTCGCGAGGTCGGTGCGGCCGGCGCCGTCCACCTTCACCCCGCCGACCATGTAATGGGCGCTCGGGCGGACGGGCACGAGGTCGCGCGCGATATCAATGTCAAACTGGTCGCAGGCGGCGGCGATGCTGGGAAACCGCTCGCGCACCTTCGGTCCGAGCGGCGAAAGGTCCAGGTACACGTGCGTCGCGCCGGAGCGGCGCATGTGCTGGAGGATGGCGCGGCTGACGACGTCGCGCGGCGCCAGGTCCCCTTGCGGGTGGTAGTCGGTCATGAAGGCGCGGCCGGTCTTGTCCACGAGGCACCCCCCTTCGCCACGCACCGTTTCGGAGATGAGGTGCCGGCTGGCGCCGGCGATGTAGAGGGTCGTCGGATGGAACTGGACGAACTCCAGGTCCGCCAGCGTGGCGCCCGCGCGGTAGGCCATCGCCAGGCCGTCGCCGGTCGCCCCCTCGGGGTTGGTGGTCTCGCGGTAGATGCGTCCCAGGCCGCCGGTGGCCAGGACCGTCCGCC
Organism: Phycisphaerae bacterium; assembly: GCA_035530455.1. Classification (GTDB taxonomy): domain Bacteria; phylum Planctomycetota; class Phycisphaerae; order FEN-1346; family FEN-1346; genus JAPLMM01. The sequence goes on from DATKUU010000352.1 coordinate 11,976, forward strand.
TCGCCCACACCACGAACAGGCCGTGCGTCGCATGCCAGGCGAGCACCCCCAGGACCGTCCGGTCCGCGCTCAGGAGGTCGACGGCGAAGGTGTCCTCGCGGAGGTCCATGGTGTCGAACCGCCGGGCGCGGCGCAGAAGCGCCGAGGTGATTTCCTTGCCCGTCTCGTCGCCGCGGGCGTGGATGATGCGTGGGGCGGAGTGTCCGCCCTCGCGGCCGGCGACGATCCGGCCGTCGGCCGAATCGAACCGCGCACCCCACTTGACGAGTTCTTCCAGGCAGGCGGGCGCGGCCGAGACGACCTCGCGCACCACCGGCTCGTCCGACAGGCCGCACCCCGCCGAGAGCGTGTCGGCAACGTGGTGCTCGATGGAATCGTCCGGCCGGATGACCGCCGCGATACCGCCCTGCGCGTGGTAACTGTTGGAATCGGTCGGCTGGTTCTTCAGGAGCACCGTCACCTGGAGGGCGCGGCCGATTTCGATGGAGGCCCGCAGCGCCGCCACGCCCCCGCCGACAATGACCACGTCGGTGAAGACCTGCGGCAGGCGCGCGGTGTCGAACGCCGTCAGATACCGCCGAACTTGCGCCGCTCGTCGCATCGCGTTCCTTCTTAATTCTACAACGTTATCTCAGCGCAGAGAGCGCAGAGACCGCAGAGAAAAACCATCAAGGTTAAATACATTTCTGTTTGCCGTTCCCCAGTCCTTGCTGTTCTCTGCGTCCTCTGCGTCCTCTGCGTTGAAAAAGACAGCGTAGTAATGTCAGACGATGCGGACCGCCTTGGCGCCCTTCTCGCGTTCGGCCACGACGGGGTTCGAGAGGACGCCGATCCGCTCGACCTCGACCTCGACGGCGTCGCCCGGCTGCATCGGCCCGATGCCGGACGGCGTGCCCGTCGCGATGACGTCGCCCGGCTCCAGGGTCATCACCCGGCTGCACCACGAGACGAGCGAGTGGCAATCGAACGCCAACTGGTCGGTGCTCGACTGCTGGCGGACCTCGCCGTTCACGCGGCAGGTGACAGCCAGGCGGTTCGGGTCGCCCACGTCCGTCTCGATCCACGGGCCCAGGACGCCGAACGTATCGAAAGATTTGGCGCGCGTCCATTGGCCGTCCTTCGTCTGCAGGTCGCGCGCCGTCACATCGTTGAAACACGTGTAGCCGAGGATGACGGCGTCGGCGTCCTCCGGGGCAACGTTTCGGCACCGTCGGCGGATGACGATGGCCAGTTCGGCCTCGTAGTCCACCCGCCCGGCCGACTTCGGACACACAATGGGCGCCCCCGGGCCCAGGAGCGCCGTTGTCGGTTTCATGAAGAGGACCGGCTCGTCGGGGATCGGCTTTCCCATCTCCTCCGCGTGGTCGCGATAGTTGAGGCCGACACAGAGCATCTTCGCCGGACGGACGGGCGCTAGCACCGCAAGGTCCGCCAGCGCGTGGGTCGTCCGCATCGGCGCCAGACCCTCCCAGAAGGGGCGCAGAAGTTCCTGCACGCGGTCCCCCTCCACCAGGCCGTACCGCACCTGCTCGCCGACGAGAAACCGCACCAGCCGCATGAAACCTCCTTCAATCCTGACCGCCGCACGCCTGAGCGGGTGGCATGCTTTCGCTTGCGAAAGCATGACGCTCCCAAGGGAACGCAAGTTTGCGGGCGGCTCACGGCGCCGACGGGCGGGCCTTCGGGCCGGTCATCGCCCACCAGGTCTGGCAGGGCAGCGCGGGCCGACCCGCCGGCAGCCAACTCGCCGGGTTCGCCAGGTGGTCCGGTACGCCTGCCTCGCGGGCCCACTCCAGGGGCTCGTTCGAAGAGTCGCCGATCCGAAACGCAAACCGATAGATCCGGTCGCGCTGGGCCGAGAGGGGGGCGAGTTCCTTCATCGGTATGGACGCCTCGAAGAGCGTCACGCCCGCCTCCTCGTCGCGCCCGATGGACGCCCGGGCCCCCTCGACCGGTCCGTACCACGGGTCCATGTTCTCTTCGAGATGCGTTCTGAGGAGCGCGCCCGGCCGACGCAGGCGGATGACCTGGGCGCCCCCGCGCCCGAAGGCGAGGGCCATCAGATGATCCGTGTCGCGGAACGCGCCGGGCGGCAGGGCCAGGCCCCGGCCGCGCTCGCCGAAATCGTCGTCCGCCCTCTCGCCGACCCCCCACGCCAACTGAATCGCGTCGCCGTCGAACGCGTGCGCCCCGCCGCGGAATCCCGCACGCCCGCGATAGACGGCGGCGGCGAAGTAAAAGTTCTCCCGGTCGTAAGCCGTCCACACCTCCGCCCGCGTCCCGGCGGCGTTCTCGAGCCGCACCGGTGCGATGCCGTCCCAATTCAGAAGACCGTCGCCCACCGTGATCGTGCGCTCCGGCGTCTGAGCGACCTGGACCGCCTGGGTGCGACGGACCCAGGCGTCGTCCATCGTGGCGGCCACGTCAATCGCATACGGTCCTTGGCCGACCTCCTTCGAGACGTCGCACTCGAAGGTGAACTCCTTGGCCTCGCCCGCCTCCAGCGTGAAATTGTGTTTCTTCTGAAGGGTTTGCCACCCCGCCGGCACCACCAGGCCCACTATGCCGTCCACGCGGTACGGGCGCTGGCTCTGGAGCCAGACCCAGACGCGGACGCGGCCGGGAAGCGAGCCGCGCGCCACGCTCTCGATCCAGACGGTCGCGGGCTCCAAGCCGACGACCTGCGCCCGCCGCAGCCGCTCCCGCAGCGCCCCGCGCTGCGCCTGCGTGCTCGCCAGGTACACGGGCGCCTCGCCGAGGGGAACGACGAACCGCGGCCCTTTCCAGATGCCGACGGGCCGGCCCACGACGTCCCACGCCTCCAGGCGCGTCCCGCGGTCGAAGACCAGAGCCCCCTGCTCCGGCACGTCGCTTTCCGGTCCGACGTGCGACCAGACGACGGCCACTTCCCGATCGGGGCTCGAGAAAAGATGGGCCTCCAGGAGCGGCACGTCGCGCCAGAGGTTGCCCTCGTAGGTCGCCCCCGCCAGGAGGTGGGTCATCCAGGCGTAGGCGGCGGCGCTGGGGAGCGGCGTCGCGGCGCCCTGGCCGGCGCTCGTGAAGACGCGTTCGGCCCCTTCGCCAAGCGCCACCAGGTTCCGCGTCACGAGGTCCCACGCCTCCTGCTGGGGGGAAACAGCGGAGCCCTGCGCAGCATCCTGCGGAGACGCGCCGGGATCGCCGGTCACGTCGACCGAGAAACGCCGGACGCCCATCCGGTCGGCCAACCGCCGACCGTAATCAAGGGTGCGCCGATAGGCCGCCAGCCGAAGGTTCGGTGCCTCCGCCCCGGCATCTAAGACAAGGCTCAGGCCGTCGGCGCCCGCCAGGGCCGGCCCTTCCGTCAGGACGTCGGCCAGGACCTCCGGCGTCGCCGTGACAAAGATCGCGACGGGCACCCCGGCGCCTCGGACGGCGTCAATCGCCTCGCGCACGCGCCGCCGGTACACCGCGGGCGAGCCGGCGGCGCCGTCGGCCGGCCGGCCCAGGCGCCAGTCCGCGATCCGCTCCGCATCGTGCTGCGCGCACGCCGCCAGCACGAAACCCAAGAGGCCCGGCGCGGCGAAAAGGCTGCGGTCCCCTGCCGAGAGCGGGACAACGGCGGTCGGCACGAGGCCCGCCTGCGAGAGCGGGGCCAGGTCGCGCTCGGCCGAGGCCCAGTCGAACTCCAGGCGCCAATCCTCAGGCGGTGCCGCCGACGCCGGAAGGTTCGCCACATGGCGACCGTCCACCCAGTCCAGCGCGAGGCGGGCGACGCCGAGGCGGCGGCAGGTTTCGATCCACTCCGGCCCGACCGTTCCCGCCGGGGCCACGAGGCCCCACGGGCTCGCGGGGCGTGCGGCCGCCTCGACCGGTTCCACCACCGCGATGCCGCACGCCGACTTCGCCTCCTCCCCGCCTGCCGTCGCCTTCACCGTAACGTGGTAGTAGCCGAACCGGTCCAACTCATTGAGGACGAGGTTCGTCGAGGCGATGCCGGCGGCGTCGGGAACGGCCGAGGTAATGGTCCCGTCGGCCACCTTCCGGCCGTAGAAGTTCACGACGAGGTATTCCAGTTGCACGGGCTCCATGGAACCGGGGGAGCGGACGGTGACGCGGAGCCGCGGCGGGAGGTCGCCTTCCGGGCCCATGCGGTAGAGAGCGCCCGGCACGGTGGGGTCGAGACGGACGCCGAGCGGGGCGTCCGCCGCCGGATCGGGGAAGGCGGCAAAGGTGTGGCGGCGGAAGACCTGGGTGAGGGCGTCGCGCTGGGCCGGCGTCAGGCCGAGAGGGTTCCCGATCTCCTCTTCGGGGGCCTCTTGAGCCGCGGCCATTGCGGCCGACAGGCTCACCGCCAAAGCCAGGATCCACGCGCCACGCATCCGGCGTCTCCCGCAATGAGAAGGCAAGCCCGGATTATAGCGCCGCCGACGCGATGCTCAACCGAAAAGTGAAGCCGTGCCACACCGGCACGCGGGGGCGCCGCATCGCCTCACCAGGCCGCCAGTTCGCCGACGATCTCCTCGACGAGATCTTTGATGGTGATGATGCCGAGCGCCCGGTCGCGCGGTCCGACGACGACGGCCATGGCGGCGCGGGCGGCCCGCATGCGGAACATCGCCTGGCTGACCGGCATGTCGGGTGTGACGCGCAGCGGCTCGGGCGCCGCCAGCCGCGCCAGATCGAACTCCTCCGGCCCGGCTGCCAGAACGTCGTTGATGTGGACGATGCCGACGATATGGTCGCTCCGGCCTTCCCAGACGGGCAGGCGGCTGCAGGAATGGGCCCGCAGGTGCTCGATGAATCGGTCGCGGGGGATCGAGACCTCGACGCTCGTCACGCGCGCCAGCGCGATCATCACATCCTGCACCTGGCGCTCGCGCAGCGCCAGCACCCGCTCCACCAGTTCGTCCTGATACCCCGTGATAACGCCTTCGGCGGCGCCCTCGCGGAGGAACGCCCGCAGCCGCTGGCGCGGGTGGAACGGGTTGGCCCGCGCCTCGGCCCGGCCGTGGGCCACCCGCAGCACCAGCGCGCTGACGCCCTTCAGAGCGGGCACCAAGCCCAGGCCGTTCAGCAAACCGTAGGCCCCGCGCAGCACGCCGCCGAAACGGACCATCCACCGGTCCGCCTCGTATGTGAAGATGCTCTTGGGCAGAACGTCCGCGAAGAGGAAAAAGACGGGCGTCAGGATCACCGTCGCTAGAATCTCGACGCCCACGGGTCCCTCGGCCCAGCCGGCATGGGCCACCAGGTTCGTCACAATGGCCGCGGCGACGTACACCCCCGCGTTGTACACGACGAGGCAGACGATAATCAGGCCCCGGACGTCCGTGAGGAGACCGACCAGAGCGCGGGCTCGGCGGTCGCCTCGGCCGGCCCGCAACCGCAGGCGGATTCGATTCAGCCGGTAAATGCCCGTCTCGACGCCGTTGGCCAGCGCCGCGACCAGCGTCCCCGCCAGCGCTACCGCCAGCGGCCCGAACCGCACGAGGATCGTTTCCAGGGTTTCCATCAGGCGTCCGGCGCCTCCGGCTCCTCGCCCTCGGCGCCCTCCTGGAGGCGCAGGCGGACGCGCGTCACGCGCCGCCGGCGGACCTCCTCCACGGTGAACTCCAGATTCCGCCAGGTGACGGCATCGCCTTCGCGCGGCACGCGTCCGAGGAGGCTCGTGACAAACCCCGCGACGGTCGAATAGCGCCCCGCGCCGTCCGGCCGATCCTGGTCGAACAGGTCCGCCCAGGAGCGGATCGAGAGATTCCCCGCCAGAGAATACTCCGCCGGCCCCAGACGCCGGACCGCCTCGGCCGAGGGACGGTCCGTCTCGTCCTCAATCTCGCCGACAATTTCCTCCAGGCAGTCCTCCAACGTCACCAGGCCCGCCGTCCCCCCGTACTCGTCCACCACCAGGGCGAACTGAATCCGCATCGCCCGGAACTCCTTCAGCAGGCTCTCGGCGGTCTTGGTTTCCGGCACGTAATGCACCGGCCGCACGAGCGTCGCAAGCGGCTGGTCGGGAGAGAGGAATGCCGTCTTCGCGTACACGACGCCCCGGACCTCGTCAATCGCGCCCTCGTACACGACGATCTTCGAGTGGCGCGACTCGCGGAAAAGTTTCAGGAGGCGCGGCGTGGGCGTCCGGACGTCGCAGGCGACGATCTCGACGCGCGGCGTCATGACCTCGCGGACCCGAAGGTCCGCCAGGTCCAGCACCTCCGAGAGCATCTCGCTTTCGTCGCGCGAGACGGCGCCTTCGCGCTCGGACACCTCGACAATCGCCCGCAGTTCCTCCGTCGTGACAACCGGCCGCCGCAGCGACCGCCGGCCCGTGATGAGACGCTGCAACGGGCCGATCACCCCGTACCCCAGCACCAGGCGCAGCGGCAGCACCACCCACCCCATCAGCGTCAGCGGCAGGCTGACCAGGGGGGCGAGGCGCGCCGGCATCGTCGCCGCCAGGCTCTTCGGCGTCACCTCGCCCAACACAATCACCGCCAGCGGCGCCACGACAAAGATGACCACCCGCCACGCCCCCGCACGCTCCGGAAACTCCCCGGCGATCCGTTCCGACAGCATCACGCTCATCACGAAGAACGCCACGTTGACCGTCATGTTGCCGAACAGCACCGTCACCAGCAGGGCGCGGGGGTCGTCCATGAGACGGGCGGCCAGGTGGCGGAAGGGACTGCGCCCGCCGCGGAACCGGCGGAGTTGCTCACGCGAGAGGAAGAATAGCGCCGTCTCCGAACCCGAAAAGAACGCCGACGCCGCCAGCAGCAGCGCCATCGCCAGCAAGTGGAATGGGTACCCCGATAGGACCTCTAGCATCGTCCGGACACCTCGCATGTCCTAGTGCAGACAATTCTACCGTCCCGACGCCGGCGTGCAAGGCTCGGGCAGCACCTGGCGGCGCTCAGGCAAGGCTCGGACCCGTCCGGCAGGAAAACAGGTTGTCGTGGCCCGGGACGACGGCGTCGGCCGCCTCCACCAGGTCCCGAAACGATTCCTTCGCCTTCACCAGGTCATAGGGCGGGTCGCCCAGATTGCCGTGCTCAAAATGGTCGCGCGTCAGCACCGCATCGCCCGCCACGACCGTGCCCTGGACCGCTGAATAGACCAGCAGCGACGCGTGGCCCGGCGTGTGGCCGAACGTCGGATACAGGTCCACCCCCGGCGCGAGGCGCTCCGGCGCCGCCTCCAGGCGCGCCAGCACGCGCCGATCGGGCGAATCCGCCGGCGCCTCGGCGTCAGCGTAGCGGATCTCCTCCTCATACATCCACCACACGGCCTTGGCCAAGAGACCGATGCCGCGACGGTGCGCACGATCAAAATGCGTCAGGAAGACGTGCGTCACCGCCTTCGGCTCGAGGCCCGCGCGATAGTAGAGCGCCGCACGCAGGACCTCCGCCGGCCAGCCGGGGTCCACCAGAATCGCCGCCTCGCCCGATCGGACGAGCGTCGCCGTCGCGTACTCCTCGCGCACGGCCACCTTCTCGTTCCAATACGGATTCTTCGCCAGGCTCCCGATGGCGATGACGTCCAGCCGCACGTCCGTCATAAGTAACCCTCCGCGTTCTAGAGTGGCGGCCTTCCCAGGCCGCCACTCTAGTCCCGGCGGCAGTTCGCGGCAAGGCGCTTCCGCCGCCGACCGCCCGCTTCTCCTCCGCCGCATGCCGTTCGAACCACGGGTGGCACTGGTCCCGGCGCGCCGGGACCCGCCAGTGCGCGTTGGTGCCGCCGCGCGCCGCGTTTAGCCGGTCGCCCAGGCGACCGCGCGCCGTTTCCGGCGCGGGGGGAAAAAATCCGAAAATTTTTTTGGGGAGTGGCCGGATTTTGGAGGCGTTTTTTGGGGGTCGCGGCCGCATTTGGAGAGCGCCAGGGGCGTTTTGGGGTGTGGAAAAGTCCGCGTGGCGCGTAAAAAGCCCCGTTTTGACCTCGATTTTACCCCGATTTGCCCCGTACATGCCCCGTACTGCCCCGGTTTTACCTCGCAAACACCTCGTTTTGCCTCCCATGCTATGGAGCGGCGTTGATGGGATGGCCGTTTCCCCGCGAAGTTTGGCACGGGATTTGCACGCCAGCTGTGGTTTCAACGCAGAGGCCTGCCCTGAGTCCCGGCGCGCCGGGATCAAACGGGACGCGGAGCACGCAGAGGGGAGGAGGGGGGGAGAGGCAACGCGGAACTCGACCCTCCTTCGCCCCCGGCGTGCCGGGGTCCGCCACAGGCGAGTAAACTTCCCAGGCCGCCACTTTAGGACCGGCGACAGGCCCAGGCAAGGCGATTCGGCCACACCCTTTGCCGTTGACACGCCCACCGCCGGTGCAGCACAATACGTCTATCCAACTCCTCAGTCAAAGGAGCCACGTCATGGGACCGTCCAGCGGAGCGGCGTTGAAAAGCACCTTCCGCCTCACAGAGATGGTCGCCCTACTGGCATCGCTAGGTATCTTGGGCGGCCTCGCCGGTTGCGCGGTGCTTGACTGTCTCGAAGACAGCGATCGCGCCAAGTGTACCAATAACCTCAGCCAGATCGGCAAAGCGATGCAAACGTATGCTTCCGCCAGTCGGCAGGCATGGCCCGACGTTTTCAGACAGGAATCCACACGCTGGGACCAGGTCGGCAACACGCGCACCGACGAGTGGGATCCCGTCACCGCCAAAGGCAAGCCCCCGAAGGCTGAGCCCGGCGACAACGGCAAGGCCGTCCAATCCAACATGGCCAATCTCTGGGTACTCGTCGCCGAGATTGGCCTTCCGCCGGAGATCTTTGTCTGCCCATCCGCCACGGAGCAGCCGGATGCCCCGGCGCCATATGACAAGTCGGTGCGCGATTTCCGAGGCGAGACGTTCGTCAGTTATTCCTTCCAGAACGTCCTCGGGGAATATCGGCTGACCAGCACAAGCGGGCGGGCCAGTTCGCTGGCCGTTGCCGCGGATGCCAATCCCCTGCGCCGCGACTTCCGCACGAGCGGCATCGGGGAGGAACAGCGCGAAGGCGTTACGGACAAGTATCTGGCGGACAAGCCACAGTTCGTCGGCGGCGAGGACTACATCGCCGCATGGAACGAGGAAACCGGCGGCGTCGCAGGCGCCTGGGAACTCAACAGCCCGAACCACGGATTCAAGGGGCAGAACGTCCTTTACCTCGACGGCCACGTCATGTGGCAAACGCACCCGTACTCGGGCCCGAACTGGGACAATATCTGGCTCGCCCGCAAACCGGAGGACGGCTGGGAGGTCGAGAAGGAGAAAATCGGGACGCTCCGCCACTCGAACGACCCGGCGTCCTACAACGGCCGCTTCACCCTTCCGGGCGATTCGACCGGCGACTCGTTCCTCGTGCCGTAGGAGATCCCGATGTCGATTCGCGAAGAAGATGCAACGAGCCACAAGAAATCGTCAGTCTGGGTGTGGCTTGCTTTGGGAGCCTGCCTTCTCTTGCTCCTCGGGGCATTGTCATATTATTTTCTAACCTTCCCTGTATATACAGGACCTCATAATCCCATTCAGAACACCATCAAATGCCTGGAAGCGGGACTCGCTGGATTCCGCGCCGACTTCGGCGATTATCCGCCCAGCGACAAGGACCACTCGGCCGCCTACCCCTTCGGTTACCAGAACCTCGCGTTCTACCTCTGCGGACCCGAAGGCAAAGGCTGGGGCGGACCGGCCGGCGGCGCCATGCCGTTCGGGGGAAAGAGTGAGAAAACCTTCGGCCCCTATTTCGAAGGAGAGAGCAGCGGTTTAGGAAAGGACCTGGCTGAGGGCGTCAGCGACTCCTTCCGGCCGCCCATGCCGATCCTCTACTTCCGCGCCGAGCCGACGGAAGATCCCGTGTTCGACGCCGCCGACAATCCCCTCGACCCGACGGGCCGAAAGGGCTTTGCGAGCCAGGAACACTTCGAGAGGCTCGCCCGGCGAGCCGACGGCCAATGGGTCCGGACGGACTATCTGCTGATCTCGGCCGGGCTGGACCGCCGGTTCGGCTACGCGGTCCAAGATGCGGAGAGCGGCCTCTCCCGCCCCGCCCGGCCGGACGAAAAGGAAAAGGCTTGGTGCGACGACGTGACGAACTTCGTGCACTAAGTTCTGTCTGATAAATCCAGAGTGCTCTCGGGTGGCGGCCCCGCCCCGGCGGGTAAACTTCCTAGGCCGCCACCGCCTTCTGTGCCATGCGCGGTGGCCTAGGAAGGCCACCGCGCGATTCATCAGACAGAACCCAGGCCCCGACCCGCCTGCGTCACGGAGCCTGCCCTGAGCGAAGCCGAAGGGTCACTTCGTCACTTCATAATCCACCAGTCGGATGCAGACCTTGTCCTGGGCCAGTTTCGCCCGCCAGAGTTGTCCCCACGGCACATCGTTTATGAGGACGGAGAACGCGATCCATCCGCCCGAGCGCGTCCGGACGTAGCCCGAGAGGGCGCTTACGCCCGCGACGTAGCCAGTCTTTCCGTACACGTTCCCCTCGGCCGCGGTGTTGCGCATGCGCGAGCGGAGGCTGCCGTCCCGGCCGGCGACGGCGAGAGTCCCGACGAATCCCTGCGCAGCATCCTGCGGAGGCGCTCCGGGACCGTGGCGCTCGAACATGACGCTGAGGAGTTCCGTCACCGCCAGGGCCGTCAGACGATTCTCCTTCGAGAGGCCCGAGCCGTCGTCGAGCACCAGGCCCTCGGCGGGGATGCCGCGGTCCCG
>DATKUU010000353.1:0-2793 GCA_035530455.1 Phycisphaerae bacterium
ACCGACGCGACCCCTCTGGACGTGTTCCTGGCGGAGATCCTGCCGGAGTTCGCGAGTCCGCAGTACGAGGCGCTGCTGTACGCCCAGGTGATCAACCCGGACAAGAGCGTCATCGGAGAGTTCTGGAACCTGAATCCGCAGTCGCCGGAGCCCGCGACGCTGGCCCTGCTGGGCCTGGGTGCCGTGGCGACGCTGATTCGGCGTCGTCGCAGCCGGTGAGTTGAATGCGGGGCCCCGCCCGGCGCGTGTTGCGGGGATATGGGACCGCCGGGCGGGGGTTACCGCCGCTCCCTGCGTACGGACGCAACGAGCGGGCAAAGGGGGGCGAGGGGGAGTGACACAAGGAACAAGTCGCGGCCAGCACGAGGGGTACTCGTTCCGACGTGACGCAAGAGACCCAAAAGGGTCAGGAAGGGTGTTGAGATGAAACGGGCAACGACAATGGCAGTGGCGGTGGCGGTGGGTCTGATGTTGGTGTCTGGGGCGGGGGCTGCGTCGTTTGACTACATTCGGCTCGGTGACAATGACGGGTTCGGGTTTACGCTCCAGGCCAACGGAGTGATTGTCGGCAAGGCCGGCACGATCTTCGACGGCGGGGGCGGGGCGGGCCACGCTGCAAAAATCTTTGACGTCGAGAACCTGGAACTCGACCCGAACAACAACTTGACCCTGGATCCCGGTGAATACTTTGGCGACCTAAACGACGGCGGCTCGGTCATGACAGGAGGGTGGGACGGCTTCAACCACCGCACCGTCGCGGAAGCGGATGGCGACTACGTGGAGGGCAGCGGCTTCACGCTGACCACGAGCGGGGGCAAGTCAACGGGCGGCTCGGAATGGACCGACATCAGCATCACGAACTTGTATGTCATCCAGACGCCCGGCGACGACTTCAACACCCACAACGGCGGTTTCCCGGACCCCGGCGGCGCAGCGTTGCCCAACTATGCCTTCTTGCGTTTTGTGTTCCTTGTGAACAAGGCCGATATCTCCTCGTCCCAACCACTATACTTAAACATTGTTTTCGGGGATTACGAGGTCATCCCGGCCAAGCTCGACCTGGTTGGCGCCGGCGGATCGTTCACGAAGAATATTCCCCTTAATCCGCAAACCAAGGACGGGCTGATTCAGGCCAGTTATACCTCGCTGGCGTTCAACGACGTTTTCACGGACTTCGATGCCAATAACTGGCTTGGCATGCTTGACGTTACGTTCGATGCGCCCTACGAACCGTTCTATGCCCTGGATTACGTTGAACTGGGCACGACGCCGATCCCCGAGCCGGCCACGCTGGCGTTTTTGGCGTTGGGCGGCGTGGGGCTGCTGGCGCGTCGGCGTCGTCGGTAGTGGACGATTGGTGAGACGAGACCTGGGCGGGGTCTGAGATTCGCACGATGCGTCGGCCGTGCCCGAGGGAAACACGGGAGTTCAGGAGACGTCGTGGACAGGGTGAATGAATTGAGACCAGTCGCGACCAGCACGAGGGGCACTCGTTCCGGCGTGACGCAAGAGACCCAAAAGGGTCAGGAGGGGTGTTGAGATGAAACGCACAACGACAATGGCAGTGGCAGTGGCGGTGAGTCTGGTTCTGGCGGGCGCTGCCCGCGGAGGGGTGATCACCTTCGGTCTGGTCGAGGAGTACAGCGGCGCCGCATCTCCGGAAGGGTCGGTCCCGCCTGCCTGGTTGACCGCCGTGTTCGAGGATGTGGCCGCGGGCGTCAAGCTGACACTCACGGCAACGAACCTGACCGGCAACGAGTTCGTCAGCAAGTGGTCCTTCAACCTGGATCCGCTTTTCGACTCGGATCCCGATGAGGCGAATTATTCGTTCGTGGTTCAGAGCAAGAGCAGGGCAGCCCTCGATGATCCGGATATTGACCTCGGGGCGGGCTCCGCCAGTGTCGGCGGTGGTCACAAACTCGATCTCGAGTTCGGGTTCGAGACCGGCGACAATGCCGCCCAGCGCTTCGGCATCGGGGACTCTATTGAGTACCTGATAACAGGCCCCGCTGGCCTGGCGGCCAGTTCCTTCAACGTCCAAAGTACCAACAAGACGCCCGGGTTGTTTACGTCGGCGCACGTCCAAAGTATCGTCGACACTGGCTGCGGGGACAGCGGCTGGATCACCGTTCCCGAGCCGGCGACACTGGCGCTGATGGGCCTCGGCTTGGCCGGACTCGTGGTGCGGCGGCGCAGAAAATGAGGGCAGGATCCGCCCGGCGCGTGTTGCGGGGATTGTAAGCGCCGGTGCGGGGAGGCTTCGCCTGCTCTGCGGGGATAGGAATGGGAGCGGGCGATAGGCGGGACTGCGGCCCCCGGGCGAAGGCTCGGGGGCCCTCCCCATGCGCGCACGGCCAGGCAAGAATCGCGGCGCGACGCCATGACCCTGCCGTCATGTCACCCAGCCGTCTTGAATGCGGGGCGGTCGGCCATCCAGGCCGTCAGTCTTTGCCGCTGCGGATCGGGCTCAGCGACTCGTTGCAGTGGATGCAGCCGGGCTTGGCGGGGCTGCCCTCGCGGCGAGCCGCCCAGCGCACGCCGTTCGTAATCACCTTCAGGACGTTCGCATCGTAGTAGATGGGAAACGTCTCGTGGCCGGGGCGGAAGTAGAAGACCTTTCCCTTGCCGCGGTGCCAGCAGCATCCGCTGCGGAAGACCTCGCCGCCCTCGAACCACGAGATGAGCACGAGTTCGTCCGGCTGCGGGATGTCGAAGATCTCGCCGTACATTTCGGTGTGCGGCAGTTCGAAGTAGGCCGGCAGCCCGTCGGCGATCGGGTGGCCCGGCAGGACG
>DATKUU010000354.1:0-2631 GCA_035530455.1 Phycisphaerae bacterium
CGCCTGCGCGAACCCGATGACTTGGTTTTCTCGTGCGAATCACTGGAGGCAGACGACCCGCCTATGCCGCGCGAACGAAGGATGCCGCCGCCCGTCTTGATCTCTCCGCCAAACGTAGAGCTGCCGTAAACCGTGCCGTCCATGACCGCATCGCTGTCGCTGGCCGACACGCTCATAAACGAACTGGTCATGCTCGTGTGCCGAACCTGCTCTGGGATGCTCCCTGGCTTGGCAGGCACCACCAAGAGCTGCAAGCCACCGTGATCTTCCTTGCCAGTGACTTGGCCTTCGACTGTGTAGCCCATGCCCATAGGCATCGCTACAAACTGCTTGATCACTCCCGAGCCCGCATTGAACCCGTCGAGCCACGGCTGCGGGTGCGGCGCCACCATGTAGTCTTCGACCCCGGCTACGAGTTCCTGAACCCACGGCTTGCCGTTCACCGCGTTGACCTTGCCCGCCGCGACCTTCACCGCTGCCGGGAACCCCGCGAACCCGAGCCACAGGGCCTCGCGTTGATGCAGCGGGATGAACACGCCGCCGTGACCCCGCCAAGCCGCAGGCACCTTGTCTTTGTAGTCGTCCACCAACTTCACTGGGAACAACCCCAGGCTGGGCGGCAGAGCGTGTGTCTTGCCGTCTTCCGGCAACCGTACCGTGCGGTGGAACGTGACCGAGAACATCCTGCCGTTGTGCTCGAACCTAGCAATGCCGCCGTTTACTACGATCTTCATAAAAACCGTCCCTTCACCAATCGCCGTCTCGAACCGGCTTGGGCGGCACAAACGCCACCACACGCATGAGCTGTTGCGGCAACTGGGACCGTCCCGATGCCGCAGCCAAAACCGTCACAATCCACCGATGCCGCGACATACCCGCTTCGGCTGCCGCCTGGTCACAAGCGGCAATCTCCTCATCGGACAGCTTCACAGACAGAACGCCCACCCCCAGAAGGTAGTTACAGGGTAGTTACTTGTCAAGGGGCGTAGCCGCGAAAGGCTACTTGACAATGCGTATTTACCTGTTAGTGTAGAGGCATGGACAACGCTTCTACAAGCTGCTCCGTGTGCAACCAGGCCCGCAAAGCCATGCGCGTCATTTGCGGCGCGTGCAACAAGGCGGTCTGCTGGGACACCTGCTGCCAGAAAACGCAGACGCCCGTAGGGAAGAACATCGAGTTCACGTACCGCTGCGCGAGCGCCTGCCAAATAACCGCTTGACAATCGAAAACGACCTGCTAGGATAACGGTATGTCAAAGAAGAACAAAGCGATGGACCTCACGAAGATCACCGACCGCGCGAGCTGCTTGCGCGCCCTCAAGAAGCTGGGTTACAGCAACCCTGGCTACGACTTCATGCGCGGCGCGAAGCTCATGTGCGGCCACGACATGACGTTTCAGATCGCGCACGGGAACTTCCTGGTCACCGACAAGCAGAAGCACTTCGACATGATTCCCATGCTGCGCCACATCGGCAACACCGCCGCGAATGCGAACGCGCAGTACGACATGCTGATCGACCTGATGATCCAACTAAACGTCTGCGAAGAAGGCGTCGTCCTCCCCATTCACGGCCTGGCAGTCGGCTTAGCGACGCTGGCAAAGCTGCGCACCGAAGGTGTGATCGTGGCGATCACCTGCCCCGAGTCAGCCGTAGAGGCGTGAGCGTCTCCTGCCCCGAGCAGGACCGCGCGGTCCAAAGCCGCTACAATGCGAGGCTCCGTGAAACTCATCATCGACGGCACCCAGCTATTCGTGCGCTGCCAACGCGCCTACGGGCTCAATGGACTCTCGGACAGCAAGGGGCGCCCTACCGGCGTGGCGTGGGGCTACCTGCGCTCGCTCGCGGCGTATCGCAAACGCTGGCCCGACGCTCAAGTTTGCGTGTGTTGGGACGGCACGTCGCGGCGCCGTAAAGACCTGTTCGCTGGCTACAAGATCAACCGCGAACCTCGCAATCACGACATCAACTTCGAGCACACCTGGCTGCGGGACATCCTGCCCTTCATGGGTGTGACCCAGCACGAGAACCCGATCGAAGAAGCCGACGACGTGATGGCCAGCCTCGCAGCGGCGCATCCTTCCGAGTTCGTGGTGGTAGCGACGACTGACCGAGACATGCTTCAGATCGTGGCCCACTCCGTCAACCTGTGGTGCCCACCCGTTGGGGACAACCCTCAGAAGCTCTACGACATCCATGCCGTGCTGGCTGAGTACGGCGTTCTTCCGTGCCGTGTGCTCGACCTACGAGCCCTCTGCGGCGATACCTCAGACGACGTGCCTGGTGTGCCCGGCATCGGCCCCAAGACCGCCAGCAAGGCCGTACAGAAGCACGGGGCGGTCCACGCGCTGCTGGCCTCGGACATGGCCGCCCTGACGCCCCGGCAGGCCCGCCTGATACGCGAGCACGAGGCAACCGTGCGGCTCAACCTGGACCTGCTGAAGCTCTACACGGTGCCTTATGACACCCGCGAAGCCACCCCCGACCCTGAGCGCGCCGCCGAGATGATGCGCGACCTGGACATGCGACCCGAGCTGCTGATCGAAGGCGAAGCGCGACAGCTACCGCTGTTCTGAACACCGCTACTTTGTCCGGTCCCAGCTTATGTCCGTGTAGCCCTTGAGCGCCTTG
>DATKUU010000355.1:0-8375 GCA_035530455.1 Phycisphaerae bacterium
GCATGTCTTCATCCTCTGGCTGCCGACGTACAGCCCGGAACTCAACGCGATCGAGGGCCTGTGGGGGTACCTCAAACGCTCCGCCCTGAACAACTACTTCTTCGGCGACGCCAAGTCGATGGAAGCCGCCATCCATGAGGCGTTCGGCGTCCTCCAGCAACACCCCGAGACCGCCCTCTCGCTTGCTTACAGAACAGGACAAAACTTACGTAAGGTGGCTTAGCCCGAAGCCCGGCGGGCCGTCAGCATCCGGTCGTGCCCCGCGTAGTCTTTGCGGACCTCCATCCCCTCCAGGCCGCGCACTGCCGAAGCCTTCTCCATCGCCGCCGCGCCCTGCCCCGCGCCGATCTCCACTAGGAGCGTCCCCCCCGGCGCGAGGTACGCCGGCGCCCCCTTCAGGATCCGCTCGATGATTTCCGTCCCCTCGGGCCCGGCGACGAGGGCCTCTCGCGGCTCGTGGTCGCGGATTTCCGGCTCGAGCGTTTCCCATTCGGCCTCGGCGACGTACGGCGGGTTGGCGAGGAGAAAATCCGCCGGCTTCGCGCCCGCCGCGTCGAGGGCGTCGTAAAGGTCGCCCTCGAGGAACGTCACTCGGTCCGCTACACCGTGCGCTTCGGCGTTCGCGCGGGCGACCGCCAGCGCCGTCGGCGAAACGTCCGTCGCCACCAGCCAGGCCTCCGGGACGTGGACAGCCAGGCTGACCGCCACGCACCCGCACCCCGTGCAAAGGTCAATGGCGCTTATTCGCGCCCCGCCCTCGCCCACCGCAGCGTTCCTCGTCGGCGGCGCGAGGCCGCGCTTGCGCCCCGTCCGTTCCATCACCTCTTCCACCAGCAACTCCGTCTCCGGCCGCGGGATCAGGCACCCGGGCGCCACCTTCAGCGCCAGCCCCATGAACTCGCACGTGCCGATGATGTAGCGCGTCGGTTCGCGCTCGGCGCGGCGGCGGACATGGTCGCGGAAACGCGTCCGCGGCTCTTCCTCCACCTCCCGGCCGTACGCCAGGTAAAGTCCAATCCGTTCAAGCCCCAGCGCCTGGGCCAGGAGGATTTCGGCCTCGAGGCGCGCCTGCGGGATGCCCTTCTTCTCGAAGAACTTCTGCGTCCATTCGAGAAGCCGGCCGATGGTCCAGGTTCCGCTTTCGTCCGGCATCGCCGATCCCCGCCGACCGCGCCCGGGTCAATCCTCCGTCAGACCGAGCGCCCTCAGTTGCTCTTCCCGATCGTGTTCCAGGAGCGCGTCCACGACCGCCTCCAGGTCGCCCTGCATCACCTGGTCCAGGTTGTATGCCGTGAAGTTGATTCGATGGTCCGTCAGACGGTTCTGCGGGAAGTTGTACGTCCGGAGCCGCTGGCTGCGGTCGCCGGAGCCCATCTTCGACTTGCGGTCGGCCGAGCGCTCCGCCCGCCGCTTCGATTCCTCCAGGTCGTACACCCGGGCCGTCAGCACCCGCAGCGCCTTCTCGCGGTTCCGGTGCTGGCTCTTCTCGTCCTGCATGTGGACGACGATGCCGGTCGGAAGGTGGCGCATCCGAACCGCGCTCGAAACCTTGTTGACGTTCTGCCCCCCGGGCCCGCTCGCCCGCATCGTCTCCACCTCGAGGTCCTCGGGGCGGATCGGAACGTCCACGTCCTCCGGCTCGGGCATGACGGCGACGGTGGCGGCGGAGGTATGGATGCGGCCCTGGGCCTCCGTCTCGGGCACGCGCTGAACCCGGTGGCCGCCCGACTCGAACCGAAGGCGGCGGAAGACGTCGGGGCCCTCCATCGCCAGGACGACCTCGCGGAATCCGCCCAGGTCCGTCGGGCTTGCGCTCAGCACCTCGCGCTTCCAGCCCTTCGCGTCGCTGTAATGCGTGTACATATTGAAAAGGTCGCGCGCAAACAGGGCCGCCTCTTCCCCGCCCGTTCCCGCCCGGATTTCCACCAGCACGCGCGTCGCGTCCGTCCCTTCCTCGCGCTCCAGCATCCGCTCCTGGATTTCCCCGAGGAGCGACGCCTCCAGGTCGCGCTGGACCTCGGCCTCCGTCTGGGCGAGGGCCCGCATGTCGGCGTCCTCGGACTCGGTCCGCAGGATTTCCTCGGCCTCGCGGCGGGCTTCCCGCGCCGCCCGCCACCGGCGGTACGGGTCCACAATCCGCATCAGCCGCCCGCGCTCGCGCATCAGGCCGGCCATCTTCGCCGGCTCCCGGGCGACGTCCGGCAGGCTCACCAGCGCGTCAATCTTCTGGACCTGCGCGTCCAGTTGACCCAGACGCGCCGCCAGCGTCGGCTTCGTATTGGCCTCTCTCTCGCCCATCCGACCTCTCCCGATCGCCCGAGAAACCCCTCAAGACGAAAGGCGAAGCCCGGTCCTTGCCGCCGATTCCCGGCGCGCCGGAACCGCTCCGCCCCTGGTCGCCCGCCTAATACAAGGATCTCGCTCCGCTCCCTCGGCACCCCTATTTTATCCGCCGACGCGCCGCCCGCAAGAGGCGAACCCTAATTTTACAACGCTATCTCAACGCAGAGAACGCAGAGAGCGCGGAGACAGACTCTTCTTTCACAACAATTTGTCCCGGCGCGCCGAGGCCCAACGGCCCGAGCCGGATGCTGGTCCTCCGCCCCAACCTCACGCCGTCTCCTTTGACCCCTTTGACAGCCGTTCTCTGCGTTCTCGGCGCTCTCTGCGGTGAAGAACACGGCGTAATAGAACTAACACGTCAGGTGGAACGCTCCGGCCACCCGCATGCCCCCCGCCGCCAGGGCGTTGTACCGTCCGACGGCCTCGCCGGTCGGCTCGACGATCACCTGGATTCCCGCCCGCTCGAGCGCGCGGCGGGCCTCCGGCGACACGCCCATCACGCCGTGGGCCCCCGTCCCGACGACGAGGACCTCCGGCTTTGCGGCAAAGACGTCCGCCAGGTCGGCCTCGCCGAGCGAATGGCCCTCCTCGCGCCACCAGTCGGAACGAACGCCGTCCGGCAGCAGAATCAGGTCCTTGCGATATGCCTTCCCGTCCACCACCATCCGCCCGAACTGGTATTCGTCGATGTGCATGCCGGAACCCTACTCGCCCACATAGGGGGCAAGCATTCGCGATAGTGCACGCTCGTGCTCCCGTGGAACATACCAGTACGTATTCCGACTGCGCTCCTTCGTCAGAGCCCGCACCCCCTCGAATCGGCGAGAAATCTCGCATCGCCCCCTTTCGTCTCTCAAGATAATGGAGTTTTTCTGACTCCGTTCTCCAGTCTCCTCTTCCGGGTGGTAGTAATCGTTAGCCGTAGCAACAGAGGTACTCTCAAGGCAGTACGAGTCGGCGGGCAGACGGCGGTTTTCCAAGTACTCCTTTACCCGCTCCACCGCCGCATACGTTTTCACATCGGCCGGTTCTTTACTCGGGCCCAGAGGTTTAAACCCGTCGCGTGCCAAGAAACGCTCGCACAAATCGCGCAAGACCTTGTCTCTGGAGTGAGTCCATTCCGCAATCTGGGCCAGCATGACTGAATCATCAAGTAACAGAAAGTCACCAAGCAACACCTTGCCATGAAGTAATCGCTTGACACCCCGCAAGAAAGTGATGCTCCGCCCGGCCCTCTTGGCCCGTCTCAAAATCGCCTCGAACAACGATTCGAACCCCCGGGTCGTTTTGTGGTAATAAACGGTCCAGTACATGAAGAACCGGGCGTATAAGAACTGTTCAAGTGAGTGCTCCCCCTTGGCTAACCACACAGGATGACGGCGCTTGTCGAACTCAAACCTCTCGACGCGCAGGGTGTGCAAAATACGAAGATAATCGTACAATCCGAAGGACACGCCACAAAAATGGGCATCACGCAAAAGATAATCCATACGATCAACATCCACCTGAGAACTCAATAAATCGGACAAGAACTGCCATTTCGGTTTGCCGCCCTCGAGCAAGGCGCAGACAAGTCTTGGCAATCCCCTTGAATATGATCGCAACACCCGGTTGATCTGTATCTTGGGATCCAAAACCAACTCCCCGGTAACGCGCTCATGATCCAGACCCAGTGCCCTTTCCGTAACGTGCGACAATGGACCATGACCTACATCGTGCAGCAGCGCGGCGCAGCGCGCTGCGAGCATCACTTCCTTGGTCAATCGTATCCGAGGTTGTTGATTCCGATCCAGCGCCCCAAGCGCGCAGGTCATAAGGTGGTATGCTCCAAGGGCGTGAGAGAACCGGGTGTGAACAGCACCGGGGTAGGTGTACGAGCTAAGACCTAATTGTGATATGCGCCGTAGCCGCTGTAACTCAGGACAGGATAAGAGTCTGAGGAGGTGAGCGTCGGTGCGCTTGTCAAAAACAATATGTCCGTAGACAGGATCGCAAAAGACCTTATCGGCCATGGCTCTCGTCACCTCGCAAGAGGCGAGAGCTCGGCGAGTAACTCAAGAGCGGCTTTCATTGGCCCCCCCCTTGCTTTTCTTGTCTTCATGCCGCGCGTTTTTGCACATGCCTCAGACTCACTGCAACCGCGTTCTTTCTCAAAGTAGAAAATGGTCGCGGCGAGTTCCAGCACGTCAGGAGGGCTAGAGTTTAAGCGCTTGGCCGTCTGGCAAAAGCGCGAAGCCACCTTCGCCTGATCCGGGGATATTACTTGCTTCTCGAGCGCCTTCACCAATTCCAGGGCCGAATCGGTACACTTGTAGTCAAAACGCACTCCGTCCGTCCCCACCGCTTTCCGGACCTCTACAAGCAACTCGGGCTGGGAGCGGCTCGCAAACTGCAGAAAAGAAGTGAGCTCGTCCGAGTAAGGGCCGTAGTAGTGCAGGAAGTATTGCAGCCGTGTTGGATAGCCCAGGCTTTGCAACAAGTAAAAGATCTTCTGGGCCATGGTTCGGCCGCGAACCTCAACCAATTCGCAAAAAGGCTTCAGCAGGAAATACGTCTCTTCGGCTTGCATGCCCCCGCCTCCTGCCCGTGCCGGTGCCCACCTGTGGTCCAGTATCGGTTATGGGACCGTGGCCGGTCAAGCGAAAACCGCTCCCGTCCGGTCTGCCCCCCGGATACAATGAATAGGGCAAGACCTGGGACAAGAAGATGGGCTTCGCAACCGACCTTGCCGGGCGCACCCGAACGATTTGCGACCGCCTCGTCGCCGAATACCCCGATGCCGCGTGCCGGCTGAACTTCTCCAGCCCCTTTGAACTGCTCGTCGCCACAATCCTGGCGGCCCAGTGCACCGACAACAAGGTCAACGAGGTGACGGCCGGCCTCTTTCGGAAGGCGAACACGCCCGAAGCCTTCGCCCGGATGCGCCCCGCCACACTCGAAACCGCCGTCCGCCCGACCGGTTTCTTCCGCAACAAGGCCAAGGCCGTCCGCAACACGAGCCGCATGCTCCTTGAGGAATTCAACGGCCGGGTGCCCCGCGAGATGGACGACCTCGTGCGCCTGCCGGGCGTCGCGCGGAAAACCGCCAACGTGGTCCGCGCGGCGGCGTTCGGTCTGCCGGCCATCATCACCGACACGCACTTCATCCGCCTGTCGCGCCGGATGGGCCTGACGAAAAAAGAGGACCCCGCGAAGATCGAGAAGGACGTGATGGCACTCTTGCCCGAGTCAGACTGGTCGGCCTTCAGCCACGCGATGCTTTTCCACGGCCGGGCGGTCTGCGAGGCGAAGAAGCCGAAGTGCGATGCCTGCATCGTCGCGGACCAGTGCCCGTCGGCCTTCCGGTTCCCACATTTTAAAAAATAGGTGATTCAAACGCAGAGAACGCAGAGGACGCAGAGGGGAGGATTGAGTAACAACAGCAAGGCCATTTCCATCATCGGCTCACCAAACATGCTGTTTGCCGTTCCCCCATCTGTGCTGTTCTCTGCGTGCTCTGCGCTCTCTGCGTTGAGATGGCGTTGTAGAATTAGCGGCCCACATCCGTGATCGTAGGGTGATCGCCGCACAGCGAGCACGCGGGGTCCTGCACCCGGCCGACTGTCCGGAAGGTTCCCGCCAAGCCATCGTAAATCACCAGCCGCCGCGCGAGGTTCTCGCCAATGCCGAGGAGGACCTTGACCGCCTCCATCGCCTGCAGCGCCCCCATGACGCCGGGAATCGCGCCGAAAATGCCGCGGTCCTGCACGCCCGTCGCCTCCGGCACGAGGCAGCGGTAACAGGGATTCCCCCCGCCGGGAATTACCGCCAGAAGCATCCCCTCAAACCGCTGGACCGCCGCCGACACCAGCGCCCGCTTCTGGAGCCAACACGCATCGGAGATGAGAAACCGCGCGGCAAAGTTGTCGGTGCAGTCGAGCACCACGTCGTACGGCCTGACGATGTCCCGTGCGTTCTCGGCGGTGAGCCGGACGGCCAGCGGCTCAACCGCGCAGGCCGGGGCGAGCGCGCGGACCTTTTCGGCGGCCGAGTCCGCCTTCGGTCGGCCGATGTCGGCCGTCGCGTGAAGCACCTGCCGGTTCAGATTCGACAGTTCCACCGCCTCGCCGTCCGCGATACCCAGCCGGCCGACGCCGGCGGCCGCCAGATAGAGGATGGCGGGCGACCCGAGCCCGCCCGCACCGACGACGAGCGCACTAGAGCTCAGGAGCCGCTTCTGCCCCTCCACGCCGATCTGGGGCAGCACGACCTGCCGCTCGTAGCGCTGGGCGTCGGCTTCGGTCCAGGGCTTCTCGGACATGGCTTGCGAATCCTGCGGGCGGCGGCGGCCGGCGCACAGCGCCGGCTCTAAACTTCGATCCACAGGGGCAGGTGCACGCGGAACGCCGTCCCCTTGCCCACCTCGCTCTCGACCTCGATGCGGCCGTGGTGCATCTCGACGACTCTCTGCACGATCGTCATCCCGAGCCCCGTGCCGTGCTGCACCGCCTTCTTCGCCTCTTCGCCGCGGAAGAACTCGTCGAAGATGTGCTCCAGATCCCCGGGCGGGATGCCGATGCCCGTGTCCGAGACGACCAGCAGGGCCTCGCCCCCCTCGCCGCCGACCTCGACCTGGACGCGCCCCCCCTCGGGCGTGTAGCGGATGGCGTTCGACACCAGGTTATTCACGAGGTCCGTCAGGCTGTCGCGGGCACCCAGGACGCTGGCCGCCTCGGCGTCAATGTCGAAACGAACGCCCTTTTCCTCGGCCTGGGCGCGAAACAGTTCCCCCGCCGACCGCACGATCTCCGCCAGTTCCACCGGCTCGAACCGCTCGCGCACCGTCGCGGTCCGGAGGCGGCTGTAGCGCAGCAGGTCGTCAATGAGGTCCAGCATGTTCTCGGTCCGCCGGACGGCCCGCTCGACGAGGCTGCGGCCGTTGCCCTCCGCCGGCAGGTCGCGCAGCGCCGCCTTCAACAGGCTCTGGAGCGTCCCCACCGGGGCGCGAAGTTCGTGGCTCGTCTTCCGCATGAAAAGCGACTTCGTCTGCTCCAGCGACTGGAGGTCGCCGTAGGCCCGTTCCAGTTCCTCCTCCCGCGCGCGCAGCCGGCGGGCAATGCTGTTGGCAATGAAAACCGTCACGTACACCGCGAACGTCATGACGAAACAGACCTGGAGAACGAAAACGTAGTGCTGACCGGCGCCCGGCGAGACGAGGGGCGCCCGTCCCCCGGCCGTAAGGACCTCCAGCCGGTAGTGGGCCGTGTCGTAGTAGAGGTATTCGCCCCAGCCGATCAGATTGACCAGGATCATTCCCAACGTCGCGTAGCCGTAGGCGACCTTGGGCGAGAAGAACTCACTCGCCACCACCATCGGAAACACGAACAGAATGATGAAATGGTTCTCCACGCCGCCGATGTAGTGGACCAGCGCCGCCACCGCCAGGAGGTCGCAGGTGATCTGGGCGTGCGCCAGGCCGAGAATCCACCGCTTCCGAATCCGCCGACGCTGGTACAGCATCCGGGCCGCCAGCGTGAAGAATGCGTTGTAAAAAAACAGCGCCAGGATGACGCAGACGGCCGGCAAGGCCGCAAATCGGACCTGGAACGCATACCACCCCAGCGCCATGAACACCAGCGCCAGAAGCCCCGCCAGCCACCGCACCTCGACGAACCACCCGAGGCGGTCAAACAGTTCCCGCTCCGTCAGCGTCAAATCGAGGTCTTGAGGAACCGTTCGCGCCTGCATGGCCCCAAGAGTAGCGTCCGGGCAAGCCCTCGGCAACGCTAAAACGACCTAAACGCGGAGACCGCAGAGGGTGGAAGACAACGGCGCCCCGCCGACCGTCAAGACGCGCGTCGGCGAAGCAACAGCAGACCGGCCAGACCGACGCTGACAAAGGTGACCGTGGCCGGCTCGGGTACCACCAGCGGCACCGACTGCCAGAGAGAGGCCGTAGCCGGTCCGCCTGCCCCCTCCAGTGCACCCTGGGCAAGCGAGACCCCCAGCCCCAGACAAAGCGCCGCGCCAAAAGCCAGTCCGACAAGCATCCA
>DATKUU010000356.1:0-5029 GCA_035530455.1 Phycisphaerae bacterium
AAGGCCGCCACCACCTTCAACCGATCCCGTTCCTTCCGGCTCATCCGCAGTTCCATCCTCGTCCTCCTCCCGGCCACCCGGCCGGAAAGAGGACAATTCTACTTTGCGGAAACCGGACATTATCACTTTGCGGCGACAGGCAAGGTAAAACGCTTGACACTCTCGCTAGCCGCCATTACGGTACGCGGGGAGGGCAGGGCTGTCGAGCGGCCGCAAGGGCCCCGGGAGGAGAAGTTCATGCGACGAATCGCGTTGGTCGGCGCCGTGGCGGTGCTTGGGCTCTCGGGCCTCGCGAGGGCCCAGGGCGACGGCTTGGACAACTTGCACGGCGCCTCGAGCATCACGGATTCCGACCGCCAGATGATCCGCGCGTGGCTCCAGCCGCGCATCGCGAACCTCATCGCCTCGACGGACCCGGAGTTGAAGCAGATGGTCCTGGCGCGCGACGAAATCGTCGCCGAGGGACGCTCCAACCCGTCCTGGACGCCGGCGTTCATCCAGGCGTACGGCGAAGAAGCGATCGCCGCCCTCGCCGAGGCCGCCAAACAGGCCACCAGCCAGGACGCGAGGGTCAACATCCTGATGACGGTCGCGGAACTGAGGCGGATTGAAGGCGTCCCCCTCCTGACGTCCGCGCTCGTGAAGGACCCTTATGCCGCCTCGCGCTACTGGGCCGCGAAGGGGCTGGACCAGGTGGCTGACCGCGTGGTCGAGCGCGTCCTGCCGCGCGCCGAGCAGGAAATCGCTGCCGCCGCTAAGCAGGCGTTCCAGACGGAATCGAACGGCCTGACGCTGACGTACCTGTTCGCTGTCCTGGGACGCTTCGACCACGAGGACGCGCACGACGCCGTGGCCGAGGGGGCGCAGCAGGTGGTGATGCGGCTGGCAGTGTCGGACCCGACCGTGGCGCGGGCCATCGGGGAAGCCTCCGCCGCCTTGGCCAAGGCGTACGCGGCCGAGGTGCGCCCCGAGGCGAAGACCGCCATCCTCAGCACCTATGCCGTCCTCTGCGCCTGGATCATGCCGCCGACGGGCGACCCGAACCTGATGGCGACCATCAACGCATCGCTGGAAAAGATCACCGGCGCGCGGGTGGGGTTCGCGGCCGGGACGGACCCGCTGCAGCAGAAACTGGCGCTCGTCGAATGGATTGAGTGGCTGGTCCGGAACAAGCAGATTCCGAATCGCCCCCTCCTTCCTCCGGCCGTGGAGAAGGCGGTGGAGACGGCGAAGCGGCGATTGAGCCCGGCGCCTGCGGCGAGCGCTGCTCCGACCCCGTAGGTTCCGCACTTCTGTGTTGCTCGACGTTCGGTGTCGGCGGTTGGGGGTCGGGGGGCGCGCCGGACCAACCAGCCCCGGCGATAGAGACCGGATGGGCCCTCATGCGATCTTTCCTGGTGGCCTTGGCGTTGCCGGCCGTCGTGGCAATCAGCCTCATCCTCCTGGTCTTCGGGGCAGAAGGCCCGCGCGCAGACTTGGTGTGGACGGCCGTCGCGGAAGTCGCGACGCTCGACCCCGCGCGGATGACGGCGGTGCAGGACGGCCGGGTCGCCGCCGCTCTCTTCGAGGGGCTCACCGTCCTCGACACGCGTGACCTCGCTCCTCGGCCGGGCGTCGCCGAGCGATGGGACGTCTCGGAGGATGGGAAACGCTACGTCTTTCACCTCCGGCCGGACGCGCGCTGGAGCGACGGGCGCGCGGTGACGGCCGACGACTTTGTCTATGCGTGGAGGCGGGCGCTCGACCCGGCGACTGCGGCCGAGTACGCCTACATGCTCTATCCCATCCGCGGGGCCAAGGCCTACTACCAGGCCGCCGCACGCGCCGCAGACGACGAGGCGAAAGCGACCCTCTGGCGATCGGTCGGCGTCCGCGCCCAGGGGCCGCACGTCCTCGTGGTGGACCTGGAGCGCCCGACGGCGTACTTCCTGAACCTCGTTGCCTTCTCGACGTATCTGCCTGTGCGGCGCGACGCCGTTGAGGCGCACGGCGAGCGGTGGACCTTTCCGCCGAACCTGATCTCGAACGGCCCGTACCGGCTGACCGAGTGGCGGTTCCAGTGGCGGATGCGCTGGGAGAAAAACCCCTATTACTGGAACGCGGGGGCGGTCGCGCTCGAGCGGATCGAGGTCCGCGTCTACAAGGACCCGAATACCGCGCTCGTGGCCTACGAGACCGGGGAGATGGACCTGACGACGAGCGTGCCGGCGCTCGTGTACGCGCCGCTTCTGAAGGCCGCGAAGGCCGGCAAGCGCGAGGACGTCCTTTGCGCGGAGAACTTCGGCACGTACTTCTACCGGTTCAACTGCACGCGGGGGGCGCTAGCGGACGCGCGGGTGCGCCGAGCGCTTGCCATGGCGCTGGACCGGCGCCAGATTATTGACCGGGCGGCGCGCGGGGACCAGAAGGCGGCCACGCGCTTTGTGGCGCCCGGCTGCGAGGCGTATGCGAGCGAGGCGCATCTGGAGGAAGACGTGGCGGAGGCGCAGCGGCTGCTGGCCGAGGCGGGCTTTCCCCGCGGCAAGGGGCTCCCCGAGATGGTTATCCTGGTGAACGACCAGCCGCCGCACCGGCTGGTGGCCGAGGTGATCCAGGAGCAGTGGCGTGAGCGGCTCGGCATCCGCACGCGCATCGAGCAGGTCGAATGGAAGGTGTTCCTCGACCGCGTGCACGCCCTGGACTATCAGATCGCGCGGGCCGGATGGTTCGGCGATTACGTGGACCCGAACACGTTTCTCGATATGTTCGTCACCGGCGGAGGGAACAACGACACGGGCTGGTCGAGCGCGGCCTACGACGCGCTCGTCACGAAAGCGGCGGACGAGCCCGATGCCGCCAAGCGCCTGGGCCGCCTCGCCCAGGCCGAGGCGATCCTCCTGGCCGAAGCGCCCATCGTGCCGATTTACTTCTACACGACGATGACGCTGGTCCGGCCGGGGCTGGAGGGCGTCGAACCGAACCTGCTCAACCGGATTGACTTTGCGCGTCTGCGGTGGCGGCGAGGGGGCGCGTAGCACAGGGGTGGGAGGCCGAACCATGTCCCTCTTGCACGAGTACCAGGTCGGCACGTCGTACCGGCGGGGCGAAATGCTTCAGAAATCGCCCGAGTGGGGCCGTAGCGCCGCGCCGCGGAAGTCCTACGCTGACGCCGGCGCCGAGACGCTTGTGCTCGCGCGCCCGAAACGCCTGCTCAAGGCCGACCTCTGGGAGTTGCTGCGGAAGCGCCGCAGCCGACGCGAGTATTCCGGCCGGCCCATGGCCCAGGAGTCGCTGTTCCTCCTGCTCTGGGCGGCGCAAGGAATGACCACGGGCGGGCCGTGGGCGCTGCGCACCGCGCCGTCGGCCGGGGCGCTCTATCCGGTGGAGACGTACGTGGCGGCGGCCGGCGTGGAAGGCGTCGGACCGGGCATCTATCATTGGGAGTTGCCCGAGGAGCGGCTGGCGCTGGTGGCGGGGCGCGAGGACGTGGCCCAGGCCGCCTGCCGCGCGGCCCTCGACCAGGAGATGGTGGCCGCGGCCGCCGCGACCTTCGTCTGGACCGCCGTCTGGGGACGCAGCGCGCGGAAGTACGGCGACCGGGCGCTGCGCTACGCGTACCTGGACGCGGGGCACTTGGCCGAGAACCTGCATCTGGCGGCCGAGGCGCTCGGCCTGGGGGCCTGCATGGTCGGGGCCTTTCTGGACGATGAGATGAACGCCCTGGTGGGCGTGGACGGGCGCGAGGAATCGGTGATTTACGCGGCATGCGTCGGCGAGCCGCTTCGGTAGGACTGCGGCGGCCCTTCGCGCGGCGGGTCTCCGCACCCGCCGCGCAACTGCGCAAGCGGCGTTGGACCGGAGGCGACGGATGGCGGACGCGGACAAAACGCGGACGGTGAAAGGGAGGGCACGGGCGATGCTGATCGCAACGGCGGTCATGGGCGCGCTGGCGCTGGTGCTGCTGGCGGTGGCGTATTGGCAGGGCGAGGGGCGGGCGGTCGAGGGCCTAAAGTCGAGCGGAACGATGCTCCTGGAAATCCTGCCGCTCCTCGTGTGCGCCTTCGTCGTCGCCGGCCTCGCCCAGGTCCTCCTGCCGCAGCAGTTGCTCGCGCGGTGGGTCGGGGCCGAGTCGGGTTGGAAGGGGCTTTTCCTGGGGACGGTGGCGGGGGGCCTGGCGCCGGGCGGCCCGTACGTCAGCCTGCCGATTGTGGCGGCGCTGCTGAAGGCGGGCGCGGGCACGGGGACGATGGTCGCGTTCCTGACGGGATGGTCGCTGTGGGCGGTGGCGCGGCTGCCGATGGAGGTCGGCATCCTGGGCTGGAAGTTCACGCTGGTGCGGGTGGCGAGCACGTTTTTCTTCCCGCCGATTGCGGGGTGGATTGCGCAGGTGCTGTTCGGCAGCGCGAAGTAAGGCGTGAGGACTGTCGGGGAAGGAGCGGGCGTTGGGCACGGAGCCAGACAGGCCGCGGTATCTGCTGCCGGAACCGATGCCGTGGGGAGGTCCGGCGGGCGCGGGGCGCGACGGCGCTCGTGGCGGGCGCGGCGAAGGCCCGCGGCCGGTGTGCCGCCTGGAGGATCCGCCAGCGTCCCGGTTGGGTGAACAGCGACAAGATCGCCGAAGCCCTGGCCGGGTCGTGGACGTGCTCATCCGTCAAGGCACGAACGCAACTGGGTTGGTCCCCTGCGGCCGCCTTGGCCGAACGCCTGCGCGAAACGGCCCAGTGGTATCGCCAGGCAGGATGGCTCTGACCGGAGAACACCAATGGCTCTTTTTCGCTGGCTATTTACTCTTGCGGCTGTCGCTAGCACGATTCTCTTCTACCGCAGAGGCAGTACGGCAATGGTAGTCGTGACGATAGCTGTCGGACTCGTCGAATTGCTATCTCGTGCTTTGATGCAAAACATAAGCGACCGGACGGCGAAGTTTCTGGCGGGCCACCATGACAAGTTGGTTGCAACTCTAACTGGCCTTTCGCAGGTTTTATGCGGCGCGGGTGGCGGTGGAGAAGAGTTGTGCGAGGGTTCCGGCCATTTCGCGTAAGCCCCTGCG
>DATKUU010000357.1:0-15421 GCA_035530455.1 Phycisphaerae bacterium
CGAACGACGATCTTCTCGCCCACGTCGAACACCGGGGTCGTCACATTGTGGTGCAGGGCGCTGAGGATGTCGTCGTTCGGCAGGTGGTCCGGGTGGACCCGCCGGGCCACGCCCGGCCAGAGATCAATCAGCACAAACAGTTCAGAGTCAAGTGTTGATTCGGCCATGATCCGTCTCCTTTTCCCTGGTTATCCGTCCGCTGCCAGAACACCCGCTTGCTCTACACCGCGTCGGCCGCGTATGCGAACCCGATGATCGCCTCGGTGACACCGCCGACCGGGCCGAGGCCGATGGAGTCGGCCGTCGCCGGATCGTGCGCCACGATCGGGCCGGCCACCACGAGGCCGTCCGTATGATAGTTGCCGCCCATGGCAGCCACCATCGCCTCGGGGGCCACACCCCCGCACCAGAACCAGCCATACTTCGTGACGAGGTGGGTGAACGTCATGATCGACAGCAGCACGGCCGCCAAGGGGCAGCCCGTCACGTCGAGGCACTGGTCCGGGTCGTTGGTGACCTGGTACGGCGTCCCCGCCAGGCTCGGCACGACGAGTTGCTTGGCCGCGCACGTCGGGTTGGCCTCCGTGATCGCCAGGCCCTTGAGGTAGATGAACGTCGCGTCCCCGTCGTCGCCGGCGACGGCGCTACGGTTCCGGACGACGATCTTATCCCCGATGGGGAACACCGCCGTCTCGACGTTGTGGTGGATGGCGCTGATGATGTCGCCGTTCGGAAGGTTGTCCGGGCTGACGCGCCGGGCCACGCCCGGCCAGTTGTCCTTCAGCACGAAAAGTTCACTGTCAATCGTTGAGTCGGCCATGGTTCAACTCCTTTGGTTTGCGCTCCGTCCGCCGAGGCGGACTCTGAAGCGCTGGTCCGCCCGGCGCTACACGCGGTCGGGCTCGTAAGCGATGCCGCACCCCGGCTCGCCCTCCGGGCAGGGCCCGAGGCCGATGGCATCGACCGACAGGTGAACCGCCCGGATGCGGCCCGTCTCGACCGTCCCGTCCGTTGCGTAGGTCCCGCCGAGGCCAGGCACGAACTCCTCGGGAGCCACCCCGGCGCACCAGAACCAGCCGAAGTAGAGGTTGGTCATGGCCGACAGGGCCACGGCGACCAAGCTGGTCGGCAGGACGATGCAGTCGTCCGGATCGTTCGTCACCTTGAACCAGGAGGCCACCGAGTCGGGGACGACGATCGACTTGGCCGCGATGGCGGTGAACGCATTCTGCACCCCCACCTGAAGGTAGATGAACGTGGAGAATCCCGGCTTGCCAGTGGTTCCCTTGTTGCGGGCCTGCACCTTCGTCCCCGCCTGGTACTCCTCCGTGGCGACGTTGTGGTGCGCTGCGCCCAGGAACCCGTCCGTGGGTTCCCGCACGTGGATGTTCCGCTCGCTCGGCCAGTTGTCCACGAGCGTGAAGACTTCAGAGTCCAGCGTTCCGTCGATCATGGGTTTCTCCCTTTCCTTGCCGCCCGACCTTGGGCGCGGGGCGTTGGGGTCGCCAGCGGCGACCCCGGCCCCGTTCTCTTTTCCCCGTACCGCCTACGTCAAGCCGATGAACAGGTAGTTCACCTTCTTGTCGCCGCCCGCCGCAGAGGCGACCGTCACCGCACCGGAAGTAATGGTGCAGTCCACGACTATTTTGGTAGCCGCAGCCGGGACCGCTTTGTAGGTGGCGAAGCCGGCCAAGACCTTCGAGAGCCGCGTCGGCACCTCGATCGTGCCGCTCGCAAGCGTCGCTTCCCCGAACTCGATGGTGGCGCCCATCAGGGTCGCCGTATGGTTGACTGCAGGATCCCAGGCCATGAGTGTCTCCTTTCAGCCTCGCCGTAGCCCGTAGGCCGTCAGGCCTCGCGGCCTGTCGAGCCCGCGGGGCGAAGGCGGGTCCTTTCCGTTGTCCGGCTAGTCGCCGGATCCTACGCCGCCGCCGCCAGAAGGATGGCGACGATCATGTCCGTGTCCGCATCGGCAGTTTCCAGGCCGAGTTCGCCGGCCGTGGTTCCCGGCGTCTCCAGGTCGCCCCATGTGTTCGGCCCGATGGCCGCCGCCGCCGCGCAGTAGTACACGCCGCCCAAGGCGGCGACGTGCTCCTCAGGGCACACCCCGCCGCACCAGAACCAGCCGAAGTAGTCGATCGTCATCGCCCCGAGGGCCACGACGATCGGCGACACGCTTTCCCCGATGTACGTCGCAACCTCGTTCGTGAAGTCGAACGGCACGGCGTCGCTGTGCCAGGCGCAGAAGTGCCGGGCCGCCAGGACGTTCGTCGTGTCCTGCGCCTCCAATTTTCCGTACACCAGCGTCGAATACCCATCCACGCCCGCCGAGGCCGAGTGGTTGAAGACCTGGACCTTTGTCCCCACGTCGTAGGCCGCCGCAACGACGTTGTGGTGGCCGGCCCCGGTGAATCCGTCCGTGGGGGGCCGCATGTGCGGATTCGGAAGCCCCGGCAGCCGGTCCAACAGGATGATCTTTTCACTGTCCACCGTCACGTTAGCCATTGCCCTTCTCCTCGCCCGACCGCCTCACGCCCCTCGTTCTGGAGGGGAAGACGAATCAGGCCGCGTTGCCCTCCCCGGCCGCCGAGGCGGCCGGGGCCCTCACTCCGTCCGGCGACCGTCGCCGGCCGGGGTTACTCTCACGTCATCGCCGACCGGTAGATGTTCGCGTTCGGCTGCCAGCAGACCAAGTTGCCCGCGGCCATCACGCGGCCCAGCCAGGCGTCCATGCCGTCGTTCATGTCGCCCTGCCACACGAACGGGGTGAGTTTGAAGTTGCGTTTCGGACTGATCCTGAGTTCCCAGGTCTCGGGGTCCAGGATGTAGAAGGCGGCCGTCCGTTCGGCCGTCGTCAGGTACGAGTCCTGCACGAGTTCCACGCCGTCGATCCAGAGGGTGTTAAACCCGTACTTGTAGATCCCCGGCGCGCCCGACACCGGCTTGGTGTTCATCATGCGGGCTTCGGCTTGGCTCTGGAACGCCTGGAAGAGCGACTCTCCCATGAAGGCGTAGAGTTTTCGGTTCTTCGGGGCGTACCGCCGGCAGGCCGTCACCAGGATGCGGAAGTTGGCGAGAGAAGCCGCAATCGCCGTGTCCCAGTCCGTGTAGGTCAGATCCGCCGAGGCGCCCTGGAAAAACGTGTTGAGGGTTGAGGCGATGGTGCGGGTATAGCCCCCATACGCCGTGTCGTGGGTGAGGGCGCACGCGAGGCCCTGGAAGACCTTGCCCGTCTCGCCCGTCGTGGTCGCGTAGGCCATCGCGGCAAGGTGTTCCCGCGCGGCGTACTGGGCGCCCGCGACAAGGGCAGCCACAAGATCCGCCGGTGCGGTCTCTTCGGCCACCTGATGATTCTGCAACTCCTCGTCGATCCCGTACTCGACCGGAATCTGAAACTTCTTCCAGCCGAACTCCGGGGCGCCGAGGACGGTCTTGTTCCCGCCCTCCAGAGGCTCGTTGCTGGAGTAGTCCTGCGCCAGGTCCGTCATCGTCGCCTTGGTGACGGTCTTCTTGATCTTGGTCCCGCCCTTGAAATTGACGCGGCGATGCTCCATCAGCATCGCCGTCAACGGCAGGGCCATGAACACCTCGTTCACTGTCGTGCGCATCCAGAGTTCCCTCGTGGATGCGGAGAGGTTGGTCTCGGCCATGGCTATTCTCCGTTCGTGGTCTCTCGTTTCCTCCTACTTCGGAGCGACGCGCCTGTCGTCGTCCCTGGTCTCACGCGGCCTGGCCCGGGGCGCTTGTCCCCGGCGGCTGGCCTTCGTGCACTCCACCGGCCCAACGCATCGGCGCTTGTCCGACTCGGGCCGGAAACGCTGCTACGTTAACTTCCCTTCCTTCTTCATGTCCTCCGTCACGTCGCTCAGCGATCCGCGCGTCACGCCCCCCGCCTGAAGGCCCCCTCCGGCGCCCGCATCGGCCGCCACCGCCGGCCTGGGCTTCGGCTTGACCGTCTTCTTTCCCCCCGCCAGTTCCACATAGGCCAGGCGAAGGGCGATCTGTTTTTCCGCCAGCGACGGCGGGTTCTCCATCGTCCGCCCCTGTTTCAAGAGATACTGTCCGGCCTTTTCCAGGGCGTCGTTGTGGAACTCCGCGCCGAACTCCTCGTCCAACGCGCCCATCGCCCCCTCGAGGTCGTCCCGCCCCTGCCGCGCGGCCGTCGCCTCGCCCAGGGCTCGGACGCTTTCGGCCAACGACTGCAATGCCTTCTCGAGCTTCTCCACCCGTTCGGTGTCCGCGCCGCCCTTCGGCACCCGCAGGGAAATCTGCTTGACCGCCTTGACGGCCGCGACGATCTGGGCGGGTTCCGAAAGTTCGCTGAGTTGGTCCACCAGAGCCAGGGCCTCTTCGACCGCTGCATCCTCTTTCGCCGTGGCCGCCGATCCCCGCTCTTCCCGCATCGCCCGGATTTCTTCGGCGAGGGCCGTGTTCGCGCCCGCCGCCGCCTGGATCTGTCCCTGGAGTTCCTGGCGTTCCCGCGCGTGCGCCTCATCCCGCTGCTGACGCTCCTTGTCCCACTTCGGCTTGTCTTTACTTTCGGGCCCCTCTCCCTCGTCGTCCTCGTCGCCCTCATCGTCCTCGTCGTCGTCCGCGTCCTCGGCCTTGGGCTTCGCCTTTCCCGGCGCGCCTGCTTCCTCGCCCGGCTTCGCGGCCGGTGCGCCGTTCCCTGCCGCCGCCGGGGTCGCGTACAGAATGTCCTCGGTCAACCCATCTTCCTGCGCCGGCGCGGCGCTGGCCTCGCCCGCTGCCCGCCCGTCAACTTCCTCGACTCCCAGCCCGCCCTTGAGTTCCTTCGCCATCGCCCGCTCCTTTGGTTTCGACGCCCTTGTCGTCTACGCCCTACGTCCGTGACCTTTCCGGCGGCGCATGGTCCGCCGGCCGGTCGCGGCTCGTATTCACCTTTCGACCCAAGGAAAAAGGCCCCAGCCGCCCGCGGGCCGGGGCCTTTTGTTTTTTCGTTGCGGTGGTGATCGGCCGATCGCCACCGCTACCTTGGGTTGTACCAGGTCTTTGTAAGACCTGTCAAGTGAAATCTTATCGCTTTGCGCTCCGCCCCTGCATCAGGG
Organism: Phycisphaerae bacterium; assembly: GCA_035530455.1. Lineage (GTDB taxonomy): Bacteria > Planctomycetota > Phycisphaerae > FEN-1346 > FEN-1346 > JAPLMM01. The sequence continues at coordinate 5,070 of DATKUU010000357.1, forward strand.
CCGTCCCCGCTCCCCGGCGAGCCTTCCGGCCCGTCGGCTTCCATCCGTGCTCGACGCCCTGCATCAACCGCACCTGGGCCTGGGCCTTTTTCTTCGTGGTGTTCTTCGCGTGAACGCCGTGCGGAGTAGACACCCTGTAACCATCGACTTTCGTTATTTTGTAGGGCATGGCGTGCCTCCTTTGAGAAACATGGTTGTGCCGGGGGGAATCATCGTGCCATTGCACTCCGCCCCCCTATAGAGCCAGCCCATCTTCGGCCGCCATTGGTAGCGGGTTCCGCACTCGTATCGTTCGCCCCCGTACTCATCCCCCCGAAAAACAATCATCGCTCCGCACCCGAAAAGACAAACCTCGATGGTTGGTTCCTCAACGAACAAACCTTTTGCTTCCTGCTCTGCGGCGTCAATTCTGCCGCGTTCCGCATCCTCCATAACCTTCCTCGATATCCTGATTGCTTCGGCCCAGCTTATGTCTTTCATCAGGAACCTTTCTCCCTGGCCGGGGTACGGCTCCGGCCGTGGCCCGCTGACACCTCCGCCCGCTGTGCCGCCGCGGCCTGCATCTCTTGGAACTGCTGGAACGCCTGCCACATCTCCGACCGGGCCAGGACCTCCTCGGCGTTCTCCACGCCGAACGCCGCTAGGAGTTCCGGCAGGATCGCCGGGCCCACCGCCTTGAAGAGTTCCGCCATCTCTTCCTTGCGGCGCTCCTGGTCGAATGGCAGGGCGGTCCCGATCTTAAGGCTGAGGTCGAATTTTACATCGTTCCCATCCGCGCGCATCCCCTGGCCGGCCTGCGCCATCTGCATGGCGGCCCGTTTGCCGACGATCCGCACCATGTCGTTCGGCTCGAGGTACCGCTGGTCCATCTCCGCGACGAACCGCATCACCCCTTCCATCCAATCGTCCTGAAGGATCGCCGCCAGGCTCGTCCGCACCCGGCTCGACCGCGAAAGTTCCTGCACCTCCGTCGCCGTCACCTGGCCCTTCCCCTGCCGGCCCCGCGCCACCTCCTGCATCCCCGTCTGGTCCTGGAGTTCCCGCGAAATGAGGGCGTCGATATCCAGGATCCCGCGCGACATCGGCGGCGGCGGGTCCCGGCGTATCTTGTCCAGGCCGCCCTTCGCCGCGAGCCAGATCGCCCCCGCCCGCGCCCGGAGTTTTTTGGCGAGTTTCTTCTCGTCCTTGCCCGCGCCCGCGACCGCCCCTTCCTCGACGATGGCGATCGGGTCGCCGAAAAACTTGATGTAGTTCGCCATGTGGGCGAAAGCGACGTTTTTCCAGTCCTGCAAAGTGCGCGGCATCTCGGCTGCGTTCAGGCCGCGCCAGACGTGCGGGAGTATCTGGTTCACTCCCACCAGGTACGGCCACGACCGGAACGGCCAGACCTGACCCCCCTCATCCCACGGTTTCTCAGCGTCGGGGTTGAGGATCAGTTTGCCGATCCGCAGCACCACCCGGCCGTTCGGCCACACCGGCTCGTCCTTCCACTCGCGGACGACCTGTTCCGGCAAACTATCCTGCATCGTCAAGGGTTCGCCGACCATCTTCCCCTCAAAGACGCCCTCGGTGCCCACACGGTAGACCATCAACTCCTCATCGTATGTGACCAAGCCTTGCTGCAAGAGTTCCTCGAACGGCACGGGCCGCGTCTCCCGGCCGCTCCGTTCCTTCCCGTCCCTGAAGAACACCTCCGTCACCGTCACCCACCGGGGCAGACCGTCTTCGCCTCGGCCGCCCGCTCCCTGCGCCTGGCCTCCCTCTCCGTAGCCGCGCGCAGCGCGCAGCAGACTCACCAGCCGCCCCTCCGTCTTGCCGGCCGGGCCCGGATCGGTCTGGCCTTCCGCCCGGTGCTCAAATTCGCCCCCGAACGTTGCCATGCCCGGCATCGCCAAGTCCTCGGGGCCCTCCCGGGCTTCCCGCTTGATTTCCTCTGCCTTGTCCGCCCACCGCGCCAGGACCTTGTCCAGTAGTGCCCTCCGGTGACAATAGACGAAAGAAGCATCCGACGCCGTCGTCGTCTCGTTGTCGGGATCCATGCCGAAGTAGTCCGGCCGCATTAACCTCACCCTCGGTTCGCCCCGCCACCGGTGCTCGTCGGCCACCCATTCCGCCTTCGGTTCCCAGTACGCCTTCGCGACGTAGAACCCGTGGATCGCCGCGTCCAGGGTCGCCCCTAGCCCGAGGATGTTCATCCTGAGCGTCCGGTCGAACCGGTACTGTTCCAGCCCGCGCCAGAAATCGGCGAACGGGGCATCATCCGGTTCCCACGGCTCGACCACCACCGCCGGCCGCCGCTGTGCCATCAGGGCCATCTGCTGCGTCACGGCGGGGAAGAGGTAGTTGGCGACGATCCGGTCCCACCCGTCGCGTTTGTCGACGCCCCTGAGTTGGTTGCCGAAGATGTAGTCCTCGGCGTCCCGCGCGAGCGCCGACCACGCCTTGTTGTCCTCCTGCCCGAGGGCGAGAAACGCATCCAGCCGCTCGTTCAGTTCATCGTTCGCTTTGGTGTCCGCCATAATCCCCTACTCCTCAACCGGTCCTGCGTTCTTGACCAGAACGGCGTGCCCCTCGTCCCACTCGCGCTCGAAGGCCTTACAAACAGCACACCGGCAAAAAATGCTGCGTATGTGGTGTACCAACTGCGGACTTATGAACAGAAGCATATCCTTCCCAAGGGCGGGGCAGGGAACAAACGGAATCCCGCAGATCATAACCATCGCCCGCTACTCCTCGCTTTCCGACCGCCCCTTCATGACCGCCGACCCGGGCCCCCGGGCCGTCGAGAGCGCCGCCGACAATTCCTTCTTCCGCCGCTTCAACTCCTTCAGGGCATCCTTCAAGAGCGCCGGATCGGCCCGGACCTTCTCCGATTCCATCAAGGCATCGGCCGCCCGCTCCACCTTCCACCGCCGCTCCTCGGCCGCCTCAGACTTCCCCGGCTTCGCCGCTACGTCTGGTCCCGCCATCGGCTTTCTCCCTCATTTCGCGCATGGCCTTCTTCTCTAAAGAATCAAGCCAAGCGCCCAGATGTTTTATGTGCGTAAGTCTATTCCAACTCACATGATGCGCCCAACCAACACGACCGCTTCTTAATTGGAGAGCAACAACGGTTGTGTGAGGAGTCGTTGCATAGCCTCTCTCCCGCAGGAAGGCGGCGACCCGCTCGCGAGCAGGTGTTATCTTCCCGCTGACCTGAAAACGCCTTTCCATGATTCGGCACCCTCCTTATCCCGTCGTCAGCGCCCCTTCGGTTTCTTCGTCGAAGTCGTCCACGCCGCCCGTCCTCAAGAGGCTCCGCGGGCGCCGGCCTTCATCCTCACCGGCCCAGGCCGTGCGGATCCCGCGCGGGCAGTTCTGGTGCAGTTGCAAGACCCCCATCGCCGCGAAGAGGACGTCGTCGTGGCACCCCACCTGGTGTTCGCGCTTGCCGTTCGCCTTCCGGACGAACGTCCGCTCCTCATCCGCCAACAGGGCCGAGAACACCCCTACCTTTTCCGTCCATCCGGTCGTCGGGTCTTCCCGGCAGGCGGCGATCCAGTCGTCGATCATCAGGTCGCGGTTCGCCGGCGCGGTCTTCCAGCCCCAGAGCGGCGTCTCATCGCCCGCATCCAGCCGGTCCGCCCCCTTCACCCGCTGGTACAATTTCGCGTAGTTCGCCCGCCGGATCGGCACGAGCGCCGCCATGCCGACGCCGTTCACTTCCGGCGACACCCACGCCTCGTTGTACCACTGGGCGGCCTTCAGGAGTTCCTCGCCGAAGTAGTCCGCCTCCGTCTGCCCGTGCCAGACGGCGTCGATGCGCCGTTCGCGCCGGTTCAGCACCGCCGCGGCCGAGAAGTCCGGGGCGCTCCGCATGTCCGCCGGGTCCGACAGGGCCCCCTCGGCCACGTCGCCGAACACCGCGTAGTCGTGGTGTTCCTCGGGCTCGTTCCATACCTCCCACGCGAATTGCGCCTCGGGCCCCACGCCATGGGCCGTCACCTTGCCCTTCGCATCCCGCACGAGCCGCACGCGGCGTGCCGGCGGCCGTGCGGTCGCTTGGTGCCGCGCGACGATCTTGGGCGGAATGGCCGGCCGCCCGCTCGTGATAAAAGCGTCCTCTGGAGTGGCTGGATACTCCTGCTTGTAGAGGTCCTCGTCGCCGTTGCACTTCTCCCTCAGCGTATTCCTCCGCCACTTCAACTGTTCCGCCGTCGCCCCAAGGGCCTTGAGGCGCCGTTCCTCGTCATCCAGGGGCTTGACCTTTTCTCCCACATCCAGGGCCGTCGCGTACTCGGGACAGTCGAGCCAGGAGATGAACACCGGATAGAACCCGTCGCGGCTGCCGGGCCGTTCGCGTTGCTGCCGGACCGCCGCGTTCCACCGCTCGTAGAACTCGCCGCTCGCCCCGTTCGCCGTCGACTCCAGGACGATCATCGTCTCCGGGTCGTCGCTAACCGCCTGGAGGACGCTGAGGAGACTCTTCTTGGCGCTTTTCCAGAAAGCGACCTCCGAGCAGTGCAGGTAGTGGATCTCCGCCGTCCTTCCGATCTCCGTGTTTCCCGCCGTCGCGACCTTGAACTGCGATCGGTGCGGCGCCGACCAGATGATCTCCTGCCGGCTCGAGTATTCCGTCGGCCGCCGCTCCTTGTCCGGCAACTCCTGCTCGAAAAGCCGGTTGATCGCGAACAGGGTGTTGCTCCCGATGTCGTCGTGGGCACAGACGAACGCCTTCTTGAACGGCTGGTGGTAGGCGTTCGCGAACATCAGGCCCTCGACGCCGGTCGAGACGCCTTCCCGCCGGGCCTTCAGGACGATCAGGCGGACCGGATGCCCCGCCGCCCGCTGCGCGGCCATGTGGCCGTAGATCCGCAGTTGCACGTCGTTCGGTACCAGGGGCTCCTGTTTGCCCGCCTTGGTGATGATTTTCAGGCGCGAGGCGATCCAGCCGTAGACGTTCGGCATGGTAGCGGGGGCCGGGCTCGAACCGGCGACCTTCCGGGCATGAGCCGGACGCGCTTCCGCTGCGCCACCCCGCGACTTTGGCTTCCGCTTCGACCGCCCTGGTTTTCTGGCGACCGCCACCATGGCTACGAAGCCTCCCTAAGAGCGTTCTCTGGCGCGACGCCGTTTTGATGAAGCCCCGGTTTTTTAGACCAGGTCAGAGAATACCACCACACGCCATCCAACCAGGAGGCCGAAAGGATTTTAGCAACCGCCCCGTCTAGCCCCGCTACCGATTGGCCGCGTGCAAACTTCGGAAAAGGCGGGTTGATGGCCAGCGTGATCATGGCAACCGTATTCTCCTCATGCCGCCGTTCCCGCCCTGCCTGCCCCGCTTCTGCCGCCGGAACTCGTCGATCTTCGGGTTGGGACCCACGATCAGACTCGTCTGACTGGCCTTCGCCTCGAACTTTTTCTTTTCCTCTTCGAGCCGTGCATCGTAACGGTCAAAGGCCTCGTCGGCCGAGTCGGCCTCGATCTCGAAAACGACCCTCTGCGCTTTCTGCCCTTTCTGAAAAGTCACATCCACCTTGTACCGCTTCGCTGTACCCCCGAAGGGCGTTAACTCCACAATGCCACGGCCCTCCGTGTCGCCACATTCCCGCTGCCAGTACCGCACCGCTGGTGGCTTGTCCTCTTCCGCCCCTGGTTCCGGCGTCCCCGCTCCGGCCGGCACATCGCTCGCCTCGCTCATCCCTTTCCTCCTCCGCCTTCGTCGAGACCTCGCTACGCGGGCACTCCTGGCACTCCCGGTTTTCCGCCCGCCTCCAGCACCTTTCGCATCAACTCCGCCCCGAGGTTCACGTTCACCGGGATCGGTTCCGGGACGTGGTGCGTGGCCTCCAGCCGGTCGCCGAACTTCTCCGGGTTGTTCCCCTTCAGGAGAAAGATCAACAGCGTGTCCGAGCGGCACCGCCGGTAACCACGAATCTTGCCTTTGTAGTAAACGGGAACCTGGATGCCCTCGATGGCCCGATGCCTAGCCTCTTCCTCCAATACCTCGCCGGCGATCTCCTTGGCCGCCTCGAACGCCTCGGCGTACTTTTCGTCTTTGAGCCACCGGCCGTGATTGTTCCGCGCCACATCCGCGGCCTTGGCCGCCTTCCGTATACTGCCGCACGCGGCGTAGGCCACCAGGAGCGCCCGCTGTTTCGGTTTGAGACCGAGGCCCGCCCACTCATCCGCTCCCTCCGGCCGGACGCCGCAGACCCACACCCATTTCCCTTTTCGCTTCTCCGGCCCTTTTTTTAGTGGCCCCTTTTGGCCCTTTTTCCCAGTTGTCTTTTTCCGGTTTCCGGTTTCTCCGCCCTGGGCGAGATCTCGCTTCGCGGACGGCTTCCGGCTTTTTCTGTCTGTCATCTCCGCCTCCCGGCGCCCTTGTCGCCGTGGTGTCCCTGCCACGACCTCTCCCCTATGGGGCTGGCCGCGGCCTCGCCCTACTCCCAAAAGACAACGGCCCGGGCGGTAAGGTCCTGGCGTCCGGGCCGTCGTCTTTGCGTCCGCGAAGCGAGATTCCGCAGAGCGAGACCTCGCTGAAGGCGGGCTCGCCGAAGGCGGAGTCGTCCGTGTTTCGCATGGCTCGGTCCCTTTCATCTCCCGTTCCAGGGGAGACTCTGTACGGACGACCGTTCGCCACGCTTCCTGACTTCGACGATGCCATCCTCGCTCCGGACGCCGGCCGTGTCAAGAGAAAAAAGCCGTTCAACTGTGCACCTCCACGATCTCGATCCCGTACCGGTCCAGCATCAACCGTTTTTTCAGGCGGTACTCTTTCGTCTTGGTCGCCTTGCCGCCCTTGACATCCTCGACGAAGACCTTGCCGCTGGCCGACACGACGATGAAGTCCGGCCTATACTCAATTCCGCCCGGCAGGCGGAAGACCGGCTGGAGACAGAACCACAGAATCTCCCCCGCCGCGTGCAGGCGCATGAGTTCCTCGTACCGCCTAGCCTCCGCCTTCGAGTCGAACCGCCGCCCGTCCACATAGACCGGCTGGTTCCCGTACTTCCGCCGCTTGGACCTGAACTTCGCGGCCTGGCCGAGATCCAGTTGCGCCTCGATCTTCTTCATCAGCGGCGCCGGCAGCGCCGCCCGGAGTTCGTCCAGCGTCAGGCTGCTCACGATTTTTTTCTCTTTCCGCTTCCGTGGCACGTCCCGCAAGACATCTCTGTCTTTCGTCCCCCGGGCATCGTCACCGCCGCCCGCGGCCTTTGCAGTCCGGGCAGACGCGCTCACCCGAGCGGATCAAGACCGGGTCAGACATCGCCACTCCCCTTCGCTTGCAGGGCGCCCTCAAGCGCCGTCGCTACGTCTCGAAGCCTTTTTACCGTCCTGGCGGCAAGGGCCAACGCCTCGTTGGCGGCTCCCTCCCGCAATTCTTGTGTAAGACCCACGAATCGCTTGACCTGGGCGAGTTCGTTCAGGTCGGACCACCGGATCTTCAGGCCAGTGGCGCCCTCGAACACTTTCACCGCGTCACGCAATTTTAGCGCGTCCTCCGCGTCATAGGAGGCCATGCGGGCCGCCGCCTCCTCCCCCCGCTTATATTCCGCCGCTAGTTTGTTCTGGATGCTCACCCTGGGGACCTGCCCCTCGGCGAACTTGCGCAGCAACGAGCACAGGAACGGCCGGCCGATCGGCAACGGCTCGAGCGCCGTCGGCTTCACGAGCGTCCTCAGCCCATTCCCGGACGGGGCGAGCAGCCCCCAGGCGGACGGCAACTCGCCGTCCTCGACGATGGACGAGTCGCTCACCACCAGCCACCAGAAATCACAATACTTGCCGATGGACTCCGCCTTCTCCGGCCTCTTGAGTTCGTCCAGCCAGTCCCGACGAGACACCTTGACCTCGAATCCGTGCAGGTGCAGGCCGCGGCTCGGCCACAGGCTGATGGCAACTGCGTCCGCGCGCCGAAAATGGCCTGCCGTGCGGTCCGGCACCTCGGCGAAGAACGCCCAACCCGTATCCGAGTATCTCGTATGCAGCATTCGCAAGAGGTCGGCTGATGTAATCGGGTTCGGGTCAGTCATCTTTTCCTCAAGCCTCAGGCCTCAAGCCCGCCGTCCATGGCACCTCATCATGCGTCCGGCCGTCCAGCATCCGGCCCTTCCCATCCCAGCGGGCCTGGTCGGCCGGGACCAACGCGCCCCAGGATTTGAAGTAGAACGGGACGCCCGCCGCCTGACACTGGTCGCGGACCTGGCGGACCCAGTCGGGATCCATTTGCACGGCGTACTCTCCGCAACGAAGGGAACCCTCTTTTACGGGCCCCGTCTGTCCGCCGAGGATCACGCCGGAGAGGGCGGGCTTGAGGTCCGCCTTGGCGAGACCTCGCTCCCGCGGGCCCGAGGCTTGAGGCTTGAGCCAGGGCGAAACATCCACGACTCCTCGCATCGGCTCGATCGAGACGATCCGCTTGGCGACCGGGCACGCCATGAGTTCGGGAATCAGCCGGTCCGCGCTCTCCTGGTCCTCGACCGACACGCCGAGGACGACGTTCGGCAACGGCCAGAAAGCCGCCGAGGTCAAGTCCGGCCGGCCGAACCAAAACCCTCCGGCATCCTGGATGATGCCCATGCGTCGATCGCGCTCCCGCTCCGGCATGCCCTTTTTCTTGCACCATTTCCGCACATCATCGGCGGTGGAAATGGTCGGCCCCACGTGGTTGTCCGCGAAAGCACCCCAAATGCCATCCAGCAACCGGTCTTTGTTGTTGAGGTATACCTGCATCCGCTCCGGCTGCTTCGTCAGGATGCAGAAGGTGTGCCGGTTCGCCAAAGCCATTACGGCAAACACCCTATCTCTGTCCTCATCCGGCAGCGTCGGGTCGAACAGGTCGCCCATGAACGCGACGCCGATCACCGACGGCTTCCGCTTCCGCAGCGGTTCGTCCAAGCGTTCGGGGTGCAGGTGGGGGATAAAGTCGTAGCACTTCCGGCAGTTGTGCTTCTGCCGTTTCGCCTGCCGCCGCGCCCAACACCAGGGGCAACCGTTCGTGCATCCGACTACGGGACTCCAAGTCCAATCGAGATATCCGATCTTGTCCGGCCCTTCGCGGTTCATGCCTTGCTCCTTTCAGCCCCGCAGTGTGCGACCGCCTGCTCTACTGCGGGGTCCGGCCCTTCACGGTTCATGTCGTGCCCCATCCTCAAAAAGGATTTCCTTGATTGCGGTCATCGCTTGGCCCAAATGGCAGGCCTCGGTGTGGCCGATGTCCTCGCCGGCGACGGCGATTCCCCCAGAATCCTTTGGGTCAACGCCGCCGCACTCCGGGCATAGGCCGTCTACTTCGTCATCCTCGTAGGAAAACTCTAAGCGTTTCAGAACCTCCTCGGCCAGGAGAACGGCCTTCCGCTCTTTTGCGTTCATGCGTTCGCCTTTCTGAGGAGCACATCCCCGTGGCACGGCCGGTCCAGGGGGCACCAGCACGCCAGGTCCAGGCCGCAGAGTTCATGAAGACATGTTTTCCAGGCACGCAAGTGCCCGCGTAGGAAAGTAATGTGCCAATCATTGTATCCCGCACGGCGCAAGTCCTTCCACCGCCGCCGCCAGAGCAACCGGTAGAGGTGCAGCGCCTTCGGCCCCCGGAACGGGTTGCCCCAAAATCCCGGCCGCGCCACGTTGACGGCGCCCTTCGGCATCCGCCAGCCCCTCGTCCGCCGCCGCTGAATCCGTTTCATCCCTCGCCCCCCTTCGCGGCCATAGCCTCCGGCGACGGCGGGTCCTTCACAGCCAGGGCCTTTATGAGAATGTTCTCGGCGGCGGGGCCACCCCATCCGCCGGGAGCAAGGTCGTGTCGCAGGGCTTCACGAATGGCCTCCCGCAGCCGCTTGGCCTCCTCGCGGACCTTGGCGAGTTGCGTCCGCACACAATCCAGGCCGCCTTCCCGGTGGTGTTCCACGAACCCGCTGGGCTCCGGGGCCGTCACCACCGCCGACCCGCACGACTCGCATTTTTCGTTCATCGCCCGCTCCTTTCGTTGAAACACCCAAGGCCGCTAAGTCCGCGCTGCGAGATCTCGCCGCAGGCGGACCGCAAGCGGCCGCCCTGTCGGTCAAAACAAGGTCGGTTGGGCGGCCCGGAACCGCCACCGCGCCGCATTCGCCAAGGACCGGATCTCGTAGCGTTCCGCCAATCCGCCGCCGATCCATTTTTCGCCGACCCGCCACTCCGTCTCTATCACCAAGAGCCCGTCGTCCGCCCAGCGAACCCTATACCGAAGGTCCAATCCCGGCGCCTGCCGGCGATCGTTCGGTCCGAGGACCGGTTCGACCCGCGTCAGGCCCCGGATCGTCCTAAGCCGCTCCCGGAACGCCGCCGCCTTCGCCGCTTCTGCATGTCGCCGCACCGCTTCCGCCAGTTTCCAC
>DATKUU010000358.1:0-14193 GCA_035530455.1 Phycisphaerae bacterium
CGACAGGCTCACCAGCGAGATCGCCAGAATTCGCATGCTCTCTTCTCCCCATTAAGATTGAGCAACAATCTACGGTCGCCGGCGATTCATCAGAAGCGCCCCGCGATCCGATTCGGGATAGAAGGACAGGGCCTTGTCGAGCAGGGCCTCCAACTCCCGCAGAAAAGGATACCGCGGGTTGAATGCATAGAGGCGCGTCCTGCCCACCAGGCGGCTCCACAAGACGCCCGCCGCCTCCAGGTTCTCCAATTGGTTCTGAATCGGCCGGAGGCTCGTCGTAAAAAAGCGGGCCATCTCGCGCGGATAGCCTTCGCCCCTGGACCGAAGGAAAACGAGAACCCGTTCGGCGCTGGTCGAACCGAGAATGCCTTCCAGCATAGTCCCATACTCCTGCACTCGCGTGCACCTTATACACTGCGTCGTCCGACCACATATCGGCGTCATGTGACGCGTATCTTGAGTCATTCTATCTCTAGCCGGCCTCTCTGTCAAGTAGGACCTGCCGCCCTCTCTACAGCCCAAGCCCCCCCTGCCTTTCCGTTTTTGCGTTGACCGGGCGTGCGGCGGGACGGACGATAAGCGCCCATGACGACCACCCCGACGACCACCGCGGGCGACCGGCGCCGCCGATGGCTCCTCGTCGGGGCGCTCCTGGCCGCCATCGCCCTGCTGCACCTGGCGGCAGTCAACAACCACTGGGCCATCGAACCGGACAGCGGCTTGTACCTCTCGCTCGGGCGCTCCCTGGCCGAGGGGCACGGCATGGAGTACAACGGCGCGCCGTCGTGGGGGGTCCCGCCGCTTTTTCCCGCGCTCATCGCCGGGTGCCGGCTCGTCTTCGGACCGGCCTGGTGGCCCCTCAATCTGCTGGTGACGCTGTTGGTGCTGGGCGTGGCAGCGGTGTCGTATCCGCTCGCGCGGCGCCTGTCGCGGGAAACGGAAACCGCTCCCGGCGCGCCGGGACCCCTCGCGCTCGGCGTGCTCATCATCGTCGGGTCGGGCGCGCGGCTGATGGTGGATTCAACGCGGATCCTCACCGACGTGCCGTGCGCCTTTTTCGTCGTGCTCGGCCTGTATGGATTCATCCGTGCGCGGCAAGGGCACTGGGCGTGGTGCTGGGCGGGGCTCGCCGGTCTGGTGGCGGCCTCGGCGACGCGCTTGCCCGCGGCCGTTTTCATCCCCGGCGTCCTGGCGGGCCTGGCGCTGGAGGTGCGGCAGGCGGGCGGGCTGAAGCGTCTGGTCGCGACGGGGGGCGCAGCGGCCATCGTGGTCGCCGGCGCCGCTGCATGGTGGTTCCTGCTGCGCGATCCGTCGGGCGGCGCGGCTCCCGACTATTTCGTCACGATCTTCGAGCGATTCCGGTTCGACCTCTGGAGCCGGTGGCTCCAGTGGGGCGAGGGGCCGCTCCGCCTGCCGGGCGCCCTGTGCGAGGCGATCACAGGTCAGGAATTGCAATATTTCAATCTCGTGCCGACCGCCCTGATCGTAGCGGGCCTGTGGACGGCGGGGCGGCGCGGGCTCTGGGTGATCGTCTGCCCGGTGGTTGTCTATGTCGGCTTTCTGCTCTTGCTGGGAGGTACAGCCGTCGCGCCGCGATACCTCCTGCCGGTGATGCCGATGCTCGCTTGGGCGCTGCTGGTCGGGACGGATGGAGCGGCGCGAGCGCTGGGGCGGCTGCGGGGTTCGGCGGATGCTGCGGCGACGGCGAAGCGACGGGTCACCGCCCTGGCGCTCGTTGTCGGCTTCTGCGCAGCCGTCAGCCTGCCGAAGGCCGTCCGCGAGGTCGTCCGCATGCACCGCACGGACTTCTACGAGAGTTTCGACCGGGGCGAGTGGCAGGGATGCGTCGCGCTGGGGGACCATCTGGCCTCGCTCCGCCGACAAGGCGAGGCGGCGGCGACCGACCGCGTCCTCTCGCCCCAGCCGGCGGTGCTCCACTATCTGGCCGGCCTGCGGACCGACGCGGGCATGTACTGGAAGGCGCGGGACGTCGTGCTGGGGTACGGCGTGCCGTCGCCCAGTTTCCCCTTTGCGGACCATGCGGCGGCAGGCCCGTGGCGGTTCGTCGTCATTCCCACCAGCAAGGGTCTGTGGAGCGAGGAAGTGATGGCTCGGCTGGAGGCAACGGGGGCCTTCGGTGCGCCGCAGCGGTTCGGCAACCTGGTGCTGTACGAGCGGAGGGTGTGGTAAGCGTGAGCGAGGCATCGGGCGCAAGCGAAGCACGGGCAGACTTGTCCGCCGAAGCCCAAAGGGCGAAGGCGGAAACCCGCCCGGCGGAATGGAAGTGGGCGCTGGCGCTAGTTGCAGCGGCGGCGGCGATTGTCTTCGTCGCCGGCGCCACGAGCCACGTCGTCCTGGGCGACGAGGCGTACCACTTCATGTTCGCCCGCGCCTGGGCCGATGCCGGACTGGCGCACCGCCCGACGCACAACCCGCTCTATCCCTCGGGCGCGGCACCCGGCTACTACTACGTCTCCGAGCCGCTCTGGCCGATGGTTCTGGCAACGCTGTGGCAGGCGACCGGGCCGATCCCGTGGGTCGCCCAGGCGTACCAGGCGGCCATTTATGCGGTGTTCCTCGCCCTGGTGTGGCGGCTGGGGAAACACTTCCTCGGGCCGCGCGGCGCCTTGGCGGCGGTGCTGGTCGCCGTCAGCGTCCCGATGGCCGGCGCGTTCTCCATGATGCTCTATGTGGACGTGGCGGCCTCGGCCATCATCCTGGCTGCGATCGTGCTGCTGGTGGAGCGCCGGATTTTCTGGGCGGGGGTGCTCGTGGGCCTGGCGCTCCTGGCGAAACGGAACGCGGCGTTCCTCGCCCCGCCGATGGTGCTGTGGCTGTTTCTGGAAGACGTTCCGTGGCGCCGGCGAATAAAGAACCTCGCGCTGCTCGTCGTCCCCGCAGTGATCATCGTCCTGCCCGACCTCTTCTGGCGCCGGCACTGGATCCCGAGCACGAGCGACCCGGCCAACCCGGTCCACATCCTGTGGCGCCTCTCGTTGTGGTTCTCGCCGCAGCGCCTCTCGTCGAACATCAACAACCCCCTGCATCTGGCCAAGTACCTCGGGGCGGTCATTCCCACGCTCCTGGCTCTGTACCTCGTCCGCCGGACCTGGCGGAAGGCCGACCTGCCCGCCGACTTGTCCGACGAAGCCCGAAGGGCGAAGTCGGAAGCCTCGGCGAAGGCCGACCGCCCCCTCTGGGCGCTCCTCGGGTTCTACCTCGTGACGCTGCTGCTCGTCTTCACGCTGGACACGGACGTGCGGTATGTCATGCCGACCGTGCCCATCCTGGCTATCCTGGCGGCACGGGGCCTGACCGGATGGTGGGAAAAACGCTGGGTGCTGGCGCTTGTGGCGCTGGCGGCGTTCGGCCAGCTGGGCGCGACGGCGTGGTTCGTGAACCGTGCGCGACACCTGACGGAAGGCCAGCAGGCGGTCTTTGCCTATCTGCGGACGGAAACGCCGGAAGGGACGCGCGTCATGTATCCCGGCGAGTCCATCATGATCGAGGCCCGCCGGCCGGTCGTCTGGAATCAACTGGCCGATCCCAAAACAGGCACCTCCTGCCTGCCGGCGTTCCTGACGGAATATGGGCCGGAAGAGATTCTCGCGGCACTGCGCGCTAACGGCGTCCGCTACCTCTGCATCGAGAAGGGCTGGATTCTGTCGGGCGCGCTGGCCCAGACGGAGCGCGGCGGGTACCCCGAGGCGTTCGTCGAGCGCTTGCCGCACTTGGAGTTCCTTGAGCGGGTCGAAGGTGACTGGCCCGCGGTCACCCTCTGGAAGGTCAAGGGAGAGTTCCCCCTGCCGGGCGCTTCGCCATGAGCACACAGAACCCCAGTGCACTTTACCGCCGCCTCGCCGGGAACACGGCGTACCTCGCCCTGGGGCAGGCGCTGGGGAGCGTGGGCCTGTTCGTCTCGTACGTCATTGCCTCGCGCTTGCTGACGCGGGGTGACGACACGAGCGCCTACGACGCCTACGTGGTGGCGATCAACGTCGGGGTGTTCTTTCTGTCGCTGGCGGAACTTGGCCTGACGGAAGGGACGACACGGCTGGTGGCGTCGCTGCTGGCGCGCGGGCGCCGGGGCTGCGTGCCGACCGTCGCGCGGCAGGCGCTGGCGATCCTGCTGGCGTCGGGCGCGGCGGCGACGGCTGTGGTCCTCGTCGGGGCCGGGCCCATCGCCGGTCTCGTCGGCAGCCCGAAGACGGCGCCGCTGATCGCCCTGGCGGCGCTCTGGATCATCCCCCTGGCGGTCATCCGCGTGCCGACCAGCGTCTTCGAAGGGTTCCAGGAGATGAAGTATTCCTTCCTGGCGGCACTCGTGCGCGAGCCGATCAAGGTTGCATTTTTTCTTGCCTTTGCGGCCGTCGGCTTCACCGTGCGTCTGGCCGTGGCCGGCTGGGTCCTCTGGTCAGTCGTGGCGCTGGGGCTGACGCTCGCAATCTTCATGCGGTTCCTGCGCAAGCAGGGCCTGAGGCTGACGGAAGGTGAACCCCTCGAGCCTCCCGGACTCCTCGCCTCCAGCCGGTATCTGTACCTTCCGTTTCTGAGCGTCTGCCTCCTGCCGGTGCTGCTGCGCATCCTCGTGAACCGTTTCAGCCCGACGGGTGGGGTCGGTACCTTTCATAATGCCATGACCCTGGCGATGATGACGATGATGGTCTTTCTACCGATCTCGCAGGCGCTCCTGCCCACCTTGGCACACGCGCACGCCCGGCGACAATCGCTCAAAGCCCTCGCGCACACTTCAATGCGATTCGTCGGGCTCGTGGCGTTCCTCGGCCTGATGTTTTACTCCTTCCTATCGGCACAGTTGTTGACAGTCGTTTACGGACCCGCCTACCGGGAAGGCGGCCTGTTCCTGGCAATGGCTGTCGTCGGCATCTTCTTCGAGGCGTTCAAGGTCGTGACGAACCCACTGCTGAAAGGCGCGATGCAGGCCCGCGCGGTCACCTGGATCGAGGTCGTGCGCCTCGTCGTGACCCTGGCGACGGGCATCCCGCTCACAATGCGATTCGGGCCACTCGGCATGATGGAGGGCTTCGTCCTCGGCTGCCTTGTGACGACGGTCCTTCAGTTTTTTTACGTACACCGTCTTCTGGGCATCCACTGCTGGACGGACGCCGTCCTGCCAACCCTCTGGGCCGCTTTGCTATGCGGCGGATGGATGCTGGGTTACTTCGTGCCGGGTCTCGGATCCACAATCCCCGTGGCCGGCGCGATCGGTGCCGTCGCACTGCTGATGATTGTTCGTCCCCCGGTCACCCTTTCCGAATTGAAAGTCATCTGGAACCTGATACGATGGCAGCGGACCCAAGGAACCCTCGCCACACCCAACAATAGGCGGAGCGAGTGATAACATGCGTCTTGTGTTTAGCGTTCTGATCTGGGTATACGGGCTTTTTTTGGGCCTGCGGCACAACCTGAAAAAATGGGTCTACCGCCGGATGGGGTGTCGCATCGGCCGCAACGTCCGCCTCTTCGGAGGCGTGGACGGTGTCAACCCGAACAAGGTCAGCATCGGCGACAACACCGTCGTAGCCGTCCGCGCCCAGATCATCGCCCACTGTCCGGTCCGAGGCAGCTCCCCGGTCACCATCGGTAGGAACTGCTACATCGGCTATGCGGCCCTCATCTTGCCCGGCGTGACGGTCGGCGACGACTGTATCATCGGTGCCGGAGCGATTGTCACTCGCGACGTCCCGCCAGCATCCATCGCCGTCGGCAACCCCGCGCGCGTCATCCGCCAGCGCGATCCGGAAGAGATCGCCCGCACCGTCGCCCGGATCGAGGCCGGCCTGCCCATCAAGGGATAAGGACACTCCGCACGGATAAACCGGTGGCCGGCAGCACGGCATTCGAAGCCGAAGCCCCTCACACTGCCGGAACCTTGCCCACCGGAAGGCCCTTCTCCAGGCACTCGCGCGTGCGCGCCAGTTCCGCCGGGTCGCGATCGCCGATGATCCGCGCGGGATTCCCCGCCGCGATGGACATCGGCGGGACATCCTTGGTCACGACGGCGCCGGCGCCGATGACGGACCCCTCGCCGACCGTCACGCCGGGCAGGATGATGGCGCCCGCGCCAATGTAAACGTCGGAGCCGATGGACACCGGCCGACCGCCCTTCACCGGGCCGTGCGCCAGGATGCGCGACCCCAGGCCGACGACGACGTTGTCGCCGATGGTCACCAGGTGCGGATTGACGCGGTCCACGCGGCCGTAGAGTCGGACGTTTCTCCCAATGACGGCGCCGCGGCTTCTATAGTAGGCAAGCGTCAGGCGGTGGCTGACTCGGGCGGCGAGGCCGACGACCCAGCCTGCCACGAAAAGGAGGATGCGCACCCGGTCACTCCCTTCGCAAGAAAGCCCTGAGCGTGCGGCGCAACGTGTCAGCCTCGGTCCTGGAGAACTGGAGGCATTGTACCACAACCGCCGCCGCGACGAGCACCCAGAACCCCGCGGCCGAGCGCAGCAGGGCCATCACGGCCGCAGCCGAGACCAGCCCCGCCAGCACAAGGAGGGCCGGCCACGGCACGAGAACGACGCGCCGGTGGGTGATGACGAACCGCAGGACCCAGGCCACCCCGTTCCCCGCCACGAACGCGACGACCACGCCGAAGCGCGACCACGAGGGAATCAAAAGCACTCCCAGGCCGAGAAAAACCGCCAGGCGCACGACCTCGACGACTCCGGCGGCGCGGGCGTGGCCGGTGGCCTGGAGGACCGGCTCGGTCACCAGACGGTAAATCTCGAAAAAACTCCCGAGCGCGATTAGCATCATCGCGCCGTAAATCTTCTCCGTCGGGTAAGCGCTGCCGAAAATGAGACGCACCAGGTGCGGCCCGGCGCTCGCCATCACGATGAACGCCGCAAGGTTCACCAGCCCCGCGTACTTCACGAGCCCCAGGAACGAGGCCCGAAGGACGGTGGGGTCGTGGGCCTTTTCGCTGAAGGCGGGGAGCATGGCGCGCGGCAAGGCGCCCAGGACCACAAACGCCAGCGAAGAGAGGCGAAGGCAAACCGTCACCTCGCCGACCGTCTCCGGCGAGTCAAGCGTCCCGGCCACCACCTTCACGAGTTCGGGAAAGACCCACAGGCCGACGAGCGGGAGGTAAAAGTAAAGGCTCTCGTGGAGCATCCGCCCGTAGCCGGCCCGCTCGAAACGGAAGCGGCAGTCGGGATGGGCCCGCTGAAACAGGCGCAAGAGAACCCCGTTCAGCCCCAGGACGAGCAGCGAAGAAAACGCCAGCGCTAGAATGGCCGGGCCCGTTAGAGTCGCGGCGCCCAAACCGGAGGCGACCAGCAGGACCACGCCGACGCACACCATGCGGACGGGTTCGCGGAGCATCGCCGCCGCAAACGAATAACCCATCTTCTGATACCCGTCGAAGACGGCCGACAGGAGCCGCACCACGCTCATGGCGCCCATCCACACCACAAGCACCCGACACCACGGAGCGACGTAAGGCGGAATCAGCACACCGGCCGACCCCAGCCCGAACACGCCCCGTACGAGGCGCACGGCTTCCGGCAGGTGGTAGGAAACGGCGAGAATGAGAGCGGCCAGAACGGCCGTGGCCGCCACCTGGAGCACGAGCGCCTGTCCGCACGCCCGGTTCGCCCCCCGCGTGTCCCCGCGCGCCAGAGCGGAGGCCAGGACGGCCGGCAGGGCCCGCGACAGGCCCAGGTCCGACAGATAGAGAGGAATCGCAATCAGGCCGACGACGTAGGTGATCAGGCCGAAGGCACGGGCATCGCCGAGGAACCGATTGAGCAGCACGTCAATGCCGAACAGCCCCAGGCTGGTTGCGCCGATGGCCGCCGCCAAATAGGCCGTGTTCCCGGCGACGCGGGCGTAGAAGTGATATCGGGTGGTCACAGGATCGGTCATGGCGTGGCGGTCGCCTGCGCTACAAGTATCCCAGGTCCCGCAAACGGGCGTTCAGTTCGTCGCGATCAGTCTCCGACAGGCCGTCGGCCTGGACCGGCACCGGCGCCGCCAACGCCTCGGCCGTCTCCCGGCGGACCGGATGCGACCGGCGGAACTCGGGCGTCAGGATTTCCTCAATCGGCCGCCCATCCAGGTCCTCCGGCACGGGCAGCCCCATCAGATGGAGAACCGTCGGCGTAACATCCTGGACCGCAGCGCCTTCGATGCGCGAGCCGGGAAGGATGTGCGGCCCGCAGGCCATGAAGATGCCCTTCGGGCGATGTGAACCCGAGTCACAGAACTCGATGTCGCCGAAGTAGCCTTCCGTGTCGAAACCGAAACGCACCGACGCCGTGCAGCGGAAGTCGTCAGGCGTGAAGACCAGGTCGGGTCCTTCGGAGGCGAACAGACCGTGATACAGGTCGCGCCCCCGCCGAATGCCGCTGATGATAGGCTTGCCGGTTCGTGGATCCAGGAGGCGTTTTAATCGCTCCTCGATTTCGTCGAGGAGGGCGTCGTATTCGGGGCCATGGCCGATGATGCCTTCCGGCTCGCGGCCTTTGCGGTTGACGTAGATCTGGCCGATGACGTCCCGGCCATAGGCCCTGGTGCGGCTCCAATCAACATCGTCGTAGGCCGTGAAGAAGTCGACGGCGCCGTTGGCCAGAGCGTTGAGCGTACGAGGAATGAGCCGGCCGATCCATGGCGCCCGCGCCCGCAGCCGCGACTGAAGCCCGTAGGCCCGGACCAGAGTCTTGCGCCGCTCCAGGAACCGCTTCAGGCGAAGCCGGAACGTCCGTTTCAGGACCAGGAAGCCCTCGTCATAGAGCCACTTGTTGATGTGCATGATGCGGTCGTGAAGGCCGGCCCCGTGATCGGAGATGACGAGATAGTTGCAGTCGGGCCCGCAGGCGGCCATGATCTTGCCGACGGCAACGTCGAGCGCGGCGAAGACGGCCCGCGCGGCCGGGTACACGCCGTCCCCCCTATCCTCCGGATTGGCGAGCAGGTGGAACACCTTGTGCTGGAGCCAGTCGGCCTCCATGAAGACGAACATGGCGAAATCCGTCGGCTGCGTCCGAATCAGATGCTCCACGACGCCGGTCCGCATTTCGACCAGTTCGCGCAGTTCCTGGAGGTAAGGCATCTGGTGCGTCGCGCTGAAAACCTGCGACGCCATCGTCCGGTAACCGCCCGACACCTCATGGACTTCCCGGCCGAGCGCCTCCGGATATGTGAATGTCGCCCGGACGTCCGGCGTGAGAAATCCCCCCACCATGTAGCCGTCCAACGGGGTCGGCGGCCAGGTGACCGGCACGTTGAAGACGCCCGTCTTCAGGCCGTGCCGGTTGAGCATGTCCCAGAGGCGCGGCACGCGGACCTGGCGCGCGTCAACCGTGTCCACCTTGTAGGTGCCCGGATGCAGGACCGAGAAGTTGAAGATGCCGTGGCTGCCGGGCAGTCTGCCGGTGGTGATAGTTGTCCAGGCGGGCGGACTCAGGGGCGGATAGCACGATAGGAGGTCGCCCCTCGCACCCTGGGCCGCAATCGCCGCGAGGTTCGGAAGAAACCCTTCCGCAATCCACGGCTCGATGACGTCGAACGTCAGGGCGTCCAGGCCGATGACGACCACCTTCGGCTTCTTCGCGCCGGCGTGTTCTTGCATCGCCCTTCCTCACAAGCCGCCCCGGCGACCGGGAACTCGGGCGGCAGGCCCTCAGGGTCGCCCCGGGCGGGGAACAGGTTCCTCACCATACCCGGCTGACGCGGGAAAGGCAACATTCCGGCATGGCGAGGGGGCGCAAGGCGTGCCGCGCTACTTCTTCTCCGCACGCAAGAGGAAATCACCCACTGCCGCCCGGAGGCGCACGAGCCGCTCACTCGGTTCGGGGCGCTCCTCCGGCCGGGCGAGCATCTCCCGGACGACCCGCTCCAGGTCGCCGACGTCCTCGACGATGCGGATGCCCGGCCGACCCTTCAAACATGCCGCCAACTCCATCTGATGGTCCTCGGTGTCCAGTTCGCCGGCGTCGGCACGTCGCGGCACGAGGATAAGGGGCTTCCCCAGGAGGATGGCGTTCAGGGCGGTGCCGGCCCCGCAGTGGCCGACGACCAGGTCCGCCCGGCGGAAACAGTCCATCGCCTCCTCGAACGGGAGGAATCGGACGTGACGGGCGTGCGCCGGCTCGTACGCGCTCGTGCCGCGCTGAATCAGAACGTCCGCGCCGAGCGCCCCCGCCACGCGGTCCATCTCGCGCACCAGGCGCTCAAACTCCAGCCCCTCCTCGGCCGACCCGACGGTGACGAAAATCACAGGAGACCCCCCGGATACTCGGCCTTGGGCCCGTAAAACTCCAGCAACCGCGGCCACTGAACGAAAATGCGCGTCGCCAGACGCGCCACCCACCGGCCCGTCGCCGACGGTGCATGAAGCCGCGTAATCGATTCGATATAAAGCGCAGGTTTGCGGAAGAGAAGCCGATTGACGAGGAACGCGGGAATGGCGATCTCCGCCCCCGCCGACACCAGCGCGTCCGGGCGCTCCTTCAGGAAAATCCACACGAAGACCGGGAGCGAGACGAGCAGGCTCACAAGGACGCCGAACGGCTCCTGGTACCGCCAGAAGACGGGCATGCAGTACACCCGCCGGACACCCGTCAGACGCATCCGACGGACGTTCTCGAACCCCGTGACACAGACGAAACAGTCGTGCTCGCCGGCGGCCTCGCCGAGAGCACCGAGCACTTCCGCCAGATGCCCGCCGGCGCTGGAAACCAGGCACACCTTGGCCATCATCCGACTCCGTTTTTCGGCGTCTTGCGCCCGACCAGCGCCCGCCATGCCTGCCGGGCCGCTCCCGACACCATCCCCGACGCCATCCGACCCGCCGAACGCAGCAGGTCCATCCGGTACGGGTGGAAAATAATGTTCGAAAGGACCTTGCGGTACCGGAGGACGAGGAACTTGCGGTGGAGCCGGCAGACCTCCTCGGCCGAGAGGTGCTCCGAAAGGTTAATCAGCCTCTTGGGGTCCACGATCATCCCGTACGTCAGTCGGCTCCAGTCCATGCCGTTCGACACGAGGCCCCGGGCGAGCGCATACTCCCAGACGGGAGTCCCCGGGTACGGGATAAGGATATTAACATCCGTGATGGCGAGGGGGGCGCGCTTCAGAAACTCGTAGGTCTCCATCATCTGCGCCTTGGTTTCGTGCGGCGAGCCGATGATAAACGACCCGGAGACGAACAGCCCGTGCCGGTGGAGAATCTCCATCGCTTCGCGGTTCTGCTCGACCGTCACGCGGTCCTTCAGGTACGCCAATGTCTCCTTGCACCCCGACTCCAGACCCATGTTGACGCTGGCAACACCCATGGCCTTCAGGACCTCGGCCATTTCGTCGCTGACGATGTTGGCGCGGGCGTTGCAGGTGAACTTGACGCGCCCCACCAGATGCCGCTCGTCCATCCGGCGCGCGATTTCCTTGAGCCTCGGCAGGTTCGCGCAGAAGAGGTCGTCGTAGAACGAAATCAGCGACACGCCGTATCGGTGGATCAGTTCCTCGATCTCCGCGACGACGTACTCGGCCGAAAAGAATCGCACCTTGCCCGGCCAATAGCGCGTCGAGGCACAGAACGCGCACCGGTACGGACACCCGCGCGACGTGAACATGTATGCATGCCGGGGCACCGGCGCCAGCCGACGGTCCGGAAACGGAAGAGCGTCGAGCGGCTGAATGTGCGTCACCGGCTCGGCCTGGAAGACTGACCCGTCGGCCTCGCGAAACGCAACGCCCGGGATTTCGCGCAACCGGTCGTGCGGAAATGCGCCCGTCTCCTCCCACAAATCCAGGAGTGGAATAATCGTCCGCTCGCCCTCGCCCAGCGCCGCGACGTCCATCTCCGGGTACAGCGACTCCGGAAGCATCGAGACGTGGATGCCGCCGACCAGGACCGGCAAGCCCCGCGCCTTGGCCGACCGGGCCGCCTCGCGTGCCCGGTCGAAGTACGCGCTCGTGGAACTTATGGCCACCAGATCCGGGCGAAACTCGTCCATCGCCCGCTCGACCCGGCGGTCGGCGTGGCGGATCTCGTACCGTCCCGGGCGATCGCGATGGATCACGCTCGCCAGGTACTGAACCCCGAGCGACGGCTGCCGCAGGTCCAGTTCCAGTTCCGGGTTCAGCGCCGTGATGAAGAGAATCCTTTTCACGTCCCGTCCTTCCGCGCGGTCGGTCAGCGATTCTGGAGCCAGCGGACGATTGCGGCGCCCGGTCGGCTTCCGGCCGCTCGCTGCGTCCACCGCCACAGCCTCGCGTGCCACACGCTCAGTTCCGTCCGGTAGATCCGCAGCGGCTGCCGCACCCCGCCCCACTTCTCCTTGAACCGGATGAGGCCCTCGTCCGTCAGGCGGCTCGTCATGAAATCGAACGTCCGGGCGCCCTCGGCGGCGCTGGAACGGATGGCCTCGCTGAAGAGGAGGTCGTTCGGCCGATGGACTAGGGCCTCGGCGTCCGACGCGCCGAAAAAGTAGTACGCCACCGGGCCGCTCTTCAACACCACGATGCCCGCGGCGATCCGTCCCTGGCGCCACGCCAGCATCATCTCCGCCCGCCCCGTCCCCACCAGCCGCTCGTACACCGTCCGCAGGAACCGCCGCGTCCACATCGTCGGCGCGCTCTTGCGCCGCATTGTGTCCACGTACAGGTCGTACAGGCGGTCCGCCTGCTCGATCCCCTCAGCCGGACGCACCTCCACGCCATCCTCCTGGGCCTTGCGGACGTTCCGGAGGACGCTCGACGGGAACGCGTGGCCGCCCGCCCAATCGCGCCCCGCGAGGTCCAGCAGGTGGTGGACGGCCTCGGTACACTTGTATCCGGCGGGCGGGTCAAAGGCATCGAGCGCCGTCCGGACGATGCGGACCTCGTGGACGCCCTCGCTGCGGAGTTGCCCCTGGAGTTCGCGCACCAGGTCGGGAAACGCAGCCGGGTCGCCGATGAGGCCGCCGTACGGCAGGTTCGCGTAGAACATCCGCACCGGCCCGTACGCCAGATGCACGCCCGCCAGCGCCGCCCGGTACGTGCCGCCCGCCGCCAGCGCGTAGTAGGCCGCCCGCGCCCCGAGCCCCTGCTGGAGGACCTCGTTCCACGTCGGCGAACAGAAGAAGGGCACCGGCCGGCCTTCCACCACCGCCGCCAAGCCGGGATCGCCGAGCAGGAATTTCACGAGCGGCATGGGCGTGGCCCCATCATCCGGCGCGGATCTTCAGGTCGAACCGGTACACGTGCGTCACGCCGCCGTATTGCCGGTGCTCCCTGGGCTGCGCCAGGACTTCGGCCCGGCAGCCGCGGCTCTCCACGTACGCCGCCGTCTCGCCGAGGTCCACCCAGTGCCAGTGGCTTGTGTCGTGGGAGTACTTGAGTTTCCCCAAGAACGTCTTCGGGTGCAGCGCGAGCGCCGGCAGCCTCTTGGCGTACTGGAGGTACAGCCGCCACTTGTGCCTCAGGCTCGGAACGTCGCCGATGAGCACGATCCCCGGCCGACGGAGCAGGCGCAGAAAGGAGTCCAGCGTCGCCTGCCACTTCTCCACGTAATGCCACACGCCATAGCACAGAAGGCGCGAGAACCGTCCGTCCGGAAAAGGCAACTCCTCGGCGGCGGCGGCGGCGAAGGCCAACTCCGGAAAGTGACCCCGACCGAGCGCCAGTTGACCCGAGGCGAAGTCCACGCCGACGGCGCTGCGGCAACGGGTCCGAAGCAGCGACAGGAGCAGGCCGCTCCCGCACCCGACGTCCAACAGGTCGTCCTCCGGCCCCAGTTCCAGTTTCCGCGCCACGTCCTCGGCAATCAACTTCGTCTGCTCCAGGTCCGGCCCGCGCTCGACGCTCAGCAGCAGGTCCGGATGCGCCCGGGCCCAGTGGTCCCATTTGGCTTGCGCGCCCTTGTCCACCATCCGTGCGTTCCCCGACCGGCCGAGGGTTGGAAAAACCATTTTAGCAGCGTGGACGGGGGTGTCAACCGCGATTCGCGCCGCTGGGGTGGCGCCCCCGGTGTGTTCACCGGGGGCCAAATAAAGGGACGTGCGCGGGCGGGCAATACGGCGGGCGTTATTTAGCCCCCCGTGAATACCAGGATTTTGCGCCATTGCTATAAGTTCTTGCGCAATAAGCAGTTCGCCCTTATGCTTGTCTTGAACCCCTTTTCAGGAGACCAAGCATGGAGAGCGAACTGTGGTCCAGAGTGTACCAGATAGTGATGGATGCGG
>DATKUU010000359.1:0-2099 GCA_035530455.1 Phycisphaerae bacterium
CGGATTGCGGATTGCCGCCTCGACGGCGGAGGCGACGAGCTTCTCCAGTTCCTTGGCGGCGGCCGCCGCGCCGGCCTCGCCCGCGACCTGGCTGTCGAACAGCTTGCCCAGCAGTTGCAGGCTCTCGCGATTGCTCGGGACAGGACAGGCGGAGATTTCTAATAGCTCCACCTGGGTGTAGACCACGGACCGGTCCTCGTTCTTGCGGCCGGCCTGGCGGAACACATCCGCCAGTTCGGGGAACTGTCCGACCAGGTCGGCCACGGTGCCGGTGATGTACTGGCGAGGGATGAATCCGACCGAAAACGCGTGCCCCTTGCCGCTGCCGTCGGCGGCCAGCTTCCACCACTGCTCCCCCATGTCGGTAGTCGCGTACTTGAACGTGCACTGGAGGGCCGTCGAGGTGACCCTGGCGTCCATCACCCAGCCGATCTGCGTGGGCGTGCCATCGTCGCTGCGGTGTCGGTGCGCGGCCAGGAACGGGGCGTTGGTGCCAAGGAACCGGTTGATGTCCTTGCGGAACGCGGCGGGCAGGATCACGTCGCCATCACGGTCCAGGCTGATCGTGCTGGCCAGGCCCTCGACGGTCCGCGCGTCCGCGTTGACGGTTTTCGCCTGCAAAAAACCCTTGACCAGGCGGCCCTGGGCCAGCTCATCGGACGGGGCGATATCGACTTGTTTGAGGGTCGTTTTCGGGTCGCTATTCATGTGTTTCCTCTCTCAAAAGCCCGGCGGTAGCCGCCGCCTGCACGAACCCCTCGGCAAGCTGCGCGGCGAGGATGCTCTCGGCATTTGGCATTTGGCATTTGCCATTTGGCATTCGCTCGCCGCTTTCAGCGGCGATGCGCTTGCCGATCGCCATGCACTGGCAGTTGATGACCTCTGCGGGGGGGCCCTGGGGATCTCGCGGGTAGCGGAGCTGCGCCGCGCCGATCTGCCACAGTTCCCCGATGGGCTTGGGCTGCGCGCGGTAGCGGAACTCGGCGTCGACGTGGGTCTGCCGGCGCTCGCCGGGCCCACGGCTGTGGATCCAGATCTCGTGCGTGGCGTAGCCCTGCTGGGCGGTGTAGCGGGCATGGCTGATCGCCTGTGACACGGAGTTGCGGGCGATGGTGTACGCCTGGGCCCTGCGCCCCTGCATGACGCCCTGCACGCGGCTGGCCAGGTCGCGGATCCCCTCGCCGGCCTCCAGGCCGGTCTGGAGTTCCGCCCGGAGGAGGTTCCGCGTGCGGTTGTTCACCAGCGTGGAGATTCGCACCTGGTCGGCCCGCAGACCGGCGATGATCTCCGGGTTGGCCGTCATCTCCCGCAGGGCCTGGGCCTGTGCCTCGCCCGTCAGGCCGGCCTCCGCCAGTGCCTGGCGGATGCCGAGTTCGCGGGCGTCGGCCATGAAGACCCGCACGCGGGCCTCGAGGGCCTGCTGGCTGGCGGCGCTGCCAAAGATGTCAAACAGGACGCGGGCGACGACTTCGGGGTTCTTGCGAACCCCGAAGGCTTCAGGCGCAGAAGAAGAAACAAGGCCCGGCTCACGCGAAGCTCTTGCCGTGCCTGAAGCCTGAAGTCTGAGGTCTGACGCCTTCAGTTCGGCGACAACCTTCCGCTCCTGCATCAGCAGGTGCGAGCGGAGCATCTGCTCCATGGCCCTCGCGGTCGGCCGCCAGGATGCTTCCCAGGCTTTCCACAGCGACGCCGCGAGCACGTCAGCGGCGGAGGGCTTGCCGGCGGGGGCTTTCTCCCCAATCCGCAATCCGCAATCCGCAATCCGCAATCCGCCGCCGCCCTGGCCCACGGAGTCGCTGTCATCCGGCGGCGGCGTCTCTCCCGCGTTCGGCGGGCCGGCGATGTCGGCGGCGGGCACGAGCCCGGCGGGCAGGTAGCCGATCATGTGCTGAGGCCGCTCGGGGATGCCGAGGTCCAGCATGTCCGACAGGTCGGCCAGAGGCACGCCCTTGGTCCAGAGCTCGCCGACGCTCCGCATATTGGCCTGGCGCATGGCCTGGTAGACGGGGACATCCTCCAGGTCCGCCCAGACCTCGAGCCCGGCCTCGACCAGCGGGGCGATTCCAATGTTGATGGCCGTGGCCAGCTTCTCGCACAGG
>DATKUU010000360.1:0-4995 GCA_035530455.1 Phycisphaerae bacterium
GACGCGGAAGCCACGAAGTTTATTGATGCTCTTGAGCGGCATCCCAGGCCGCCGCGTGGCGTACAGCCGCCCGGAAAACCGCCCGTAGTTTCCGCAGAAGCACCGCCACCGCCCCCGGCAGATTCCGCAGGGAAACTGAAACGTTTTGGGCGAACGGTTTACCGTGTCTTTTGGCGCGCCTTGGGCCGACCCGCAAAACCGGCTGAATTGATTGCGGGAAGGGAACCAACAGCGCGCGCCTTGGTCTCCGCCCATGAAGCGGAAGCGGCGCAGGTGGCCTACGGTCAACGGACAATAGAATCCGCCGGGAAGACCGTCGAACAACTCCACAAGTGGTTCCGAAAACAAACGACGCGGGATAACCGCGACTTCCTACTTGCTTACGGTCGGGTACCGATGACGGATGAAGGTCGGGCCATTCAGTCCGCAGCCCGGGCGCGCCTGAAACCGGAAGCAGCGGCAATGGAGAAGGCGTTCCGTGAACTGGCGGACATGAACTTCGAGGAACTCCGCGCCCTTGTCGGCGAGGACGCCCACTACTTCGAGTCCTATTTCTACGGCCAGTATCGCATTACAACGGATGCGGAGAAAAGAGTTTTTAGCCGATTTACAAAGCGGTTCCTCAAAGAGAAGACCATCCCCACGGTTGCGGACGCCTACGGGATGGGACTGCGGTTGCGCAACGAAAATCCCGTCGGCAACCTCTTGGACGAGTTTGGGGCGATAGCGCGCCTCAGGGCGATTCAATCCCTCGATGCCGACTTCCGCGCTCTTGGTCTGATTCAACAGGAACCGGATGCGCCGGAAGGATGGAAGGAATTGCAAGACCGGGCCTTCAAGGGGGACTTCTGCCAACCCGATCTTGCCGTCCTCATCAACAACCTCTTTTCGCCGAACCTGTTTGGAAGGACTCCGACCCGCCGGACGATGCGACAGGGATTCTCTCTCATACAATCCGTGAAACTCGCGCTTCCTGTTTTCCATTATGTCACCATCACCGAACA
This sequence comes from Phycisphaerae bacterium, assembly GCA_035530455.1. Classification (GTDB taxonomy): domain Bacteria; phylum Planctomycetota; class Phycisphaerae; order FEN-1346; family FEN-1346; genus JAPLMM01. The sequence continues at coordinate 1,005 of DATKUU010000360.1, forward strand.
GGTTTTGGCCGATGCGGGTCCGCTGGGATTTCTGTCTCCGTGGAAGTGGCCCCGCCTTGCCAAGGAACTCACCTTCTCGCACGCGGGAATTACGAGAGCCGATAAGCGCTCGGCGGACTACCAGGAGTATGTGCGGCACGGCGGAGGCAGCGGGTTTGCCCAAGAGGAACAGGCGCGACGGTTGCTTGAAAGGGCGATTACTGCCGAGGGGGCGACTCAGAAAACCAAGTTGACGACCTTGCCTGCCCGCGCCTTGGGGAAACTTTATCTCGCTTTGATGAATCAGGTTTTCAAGCGATATATCCCGAAGGTGAAATACTACAAGTACCTCGACGAGAAACGGAAACTTGAACACCGTCTTGAACGCGACTTGAGTAGCGCCGAGAAAATCGACATCATACGAACGAGTAATAACTTCTACGGGCTGATGAATGAACGACTGTTCGGCCGAAGCGGAACGGTCACTTCGGCTATGCGGTTTGTTTTCATGGCTCCGGGTTTTGGAGAGGGCAACTTCGGAACCCTAGGCCAGGCGGTGAAAAACTGGCGGGGATTCCCCGGCAAAATGGGATGGCGGGCACGGTGGAACATTTTCAACTTCTTGGCCTTGCAACTAACCATCGCCGCAATCGTCCGATACATCTGGTGGCGCGAAGCACCCAAGCCGCCGGAAGAAAAGGAAAAGAAGGTTGATTGGGTCCGCGACCAATTCAAGGTTCGCACGGGCCTGAAAGACCGACAAGAGAACGAATTGTATCTTGACCTTTTGACGGGAACTGGACGCGATTACTGGCGAATCATCGAACCCTTGGTGCGTGCCGCCGAGGAGAAGAAGCCCTCTATGGTTTTAGAGGTGGCGACAGAGTTGGGTAGCCGTCTCGCCGGGATGCAACATCCCATTTGGGGCGGTGTGGTTCGCGGCCATGAACTTATCAGCGGCAAAATTGCCAACGACTGGCGGGGGCAGCCGATTTATTGGAGGTCTGACCCGTTCCTGGTGAAACTGCAAAAGTTGGCTGAATCGGAGATGACGGATTTGCGTCCGATTCCTGCCAGTGTCTATGCTCAACAGCGTCGCCAAAAAATCCCGCCAGTGACGGCGCTTTGGACTGCACTTGCTGGAATCCGACCGACGACGGCAACGGAGGTGTATCGGAATAAACTCCAGATGAATCGTTTCTATGACCTGCACAATGAAAAGGACAAACTCTACCAGGAACTTGACGAGATGGACCCCGGCGAAGCGCGCGAGGCCGTCGAGGCATATAACGATCTCGTCCGGGAAGCGGAGAAGGCGGACACGCTCAGCGAATCCCAAAAGGAGGAAGTCGGGAAACTGGCTATTGACATCCCGGACTACTTAGCAAACCGAGCCTATTACCTCAGCGAACAACGTCTTGATGAACAACAAAGCCAGCGGACACTACGGATATTCAAGGCATTTGAGATTCCGCCGGAGCAGATTGAAAAACACTTGGACGCTTATTGGAAAGCGCACCCGGTGAAGACAATAACGAAAACCTCTACTGTCGCGCGTTTTGCGCGGCGGAGACGGTTACGGGAACGGATTGCAAAAGAGAAAGGGAGCGAAAAATGAGGCGGTCACACGGACGGCAACAGGTGGCGATTTCCTGCACGGCGGGGAATAGCCAAACACTGGTGGACATCTCGGCGGTCACGTCGAGCGCCACCGCCAAGGTCGAGGTCTTGGGCATGTCCCTGTCCATGAACGCCAACGATGGGACGGCCACGCTCGCCACGGGCGCGACGACGACTGGGGCGATGGGTCTTGGCATGATGGGGCTGCTCGTTTGGCCCGTGGTCGGCGACCCCCTGGCATTGGACCGCGCGCCTGCATGGTTCGTCGGGGTGGTGGCGACGGATTTGGTGATTACGGCGGCGACGGGGAATCTAACGGGGATTCTCGTTTACCAAATAACAGATAGCGCATAACGGGCAGCACCAGAACAGGAGGATGGAAGATGAATCACTTGCGAAAGGTAGGTTGGAAAGCGTGGGCACTCGGCGCATTCGCGCTTGTGGTGCTGGCCGGTGTGGCGTTGGCACAAAACATCTACGGTATCCGCGACGATGCAGGGACGACCGCCACACAGCCGACGGCGGGGAACACTCTGCCCATCAGAATCAGCACGAACTCCAAAGGGCACATGTGGGTCGCGGTGTCCGCTGGCACGGTGACGGAGGCGAGCGCAGCGGCCATGGCGGCGGACCTGAATGAACTCACGGCCGCGCCGGTCGCCGAGACGCCCGTACCGTTGACGGCCATTGTGGTGACGGCCACGGGTACGCCGGTGCCGCTGATTGGCGCGCAAACCTTCGCAACCGAAATCCACCTCTACGCAGGCCGGGCGAGTGCGGCCAACACGGGTCTTGTGACTGTCGGCGTCGGGAATGCGATTCGGATAGCGACGGCCCGGCAACAGGTTCTCGCGCCCGGAGATTCTTACATCATCCGCGAACGGGACGGCAAAAAAATCGACATGGCACTCTTCTTTGTGGACGCCGCCACGAACAACGACGGACTCACGGGTTGGTACAAACCATAGGGGGTGCTGCTGCAATGCCAAGCGTCGGTTATAAACATTCCAAGGCGGTACGTGCGAAGATGTCGGCCTCTCACGCGGGGGTTCCGCTCAGTGCTGCCCACTGCGCTGCGCTTTCCGAGGCACACACGGGTCGCAAGCACACAGCCGAGACGTGTGCCAAGTTACGGGCCTTGAATATGGGCAACAAAAACGCCGAGGGGTGTACGCGTTCCAAGGAGGTCCGTGACAAGATTGCGGCCTCCAATACGGGCCAACGACGAACAGCCCCGACCTGCGCCAAACTTTCCGCCTTGGCGATAGAAAGATTCTCCGACCCGACGCGGCATCCCAGGTGGCGTGGCGGCATCTCGCGGGAGCCTTATGGTTGGGGTTGGAACAATGAATTGAAGGAAGTGGTTCGACACCGGGACGGTTACACGTGCCAGTTGTGCGGCGTATCGCAGTCCGAGTGTTCTAGGACTCTTGACGTGCATCATATCAATTACAACAAGCGGGATTGTGACCCGCTGAATCTTGTCGCGTTGTGCCACGCCTGCCACCTGCGAACGAGCGGTCGCCGGAAGTATTGGACGCAGTTTTTTGAGCGGCGGATGTTGAGTCTGAATCCAGACGGTACACCGCCCCCTAAAGGAGCCTGAACCATGCAGCGCATACTAATGGCTTTTGCCATCGTCCTGCTCTTGGCGGGTCTGGCCTTCGCGGCTGAGTGTACCTGGACGAATGCGACCGAAGATGACGACTGGACGACCGCCGGAAACTGGGACGGCGGTGTGCCGACGCCGGGGACTGATGTTGCGGTTTTTGATGGGGTATCCGAAGGCGCCCGCGGCCTGCCGACAGTGAATCTTCTGGACCTCTCGGTCGTTAATCAAACGTTCTGGTTTACGGCGGATTATTCGACGACGGATATCAGCGAGTTTACCAGCGACGGAGGCGGTTCCTGCGCAGCGTCGCTTTTTTTGGTAGGGGCAGGAACCGGAAAAATCCGCCTCGACAACGCCTTCGACGACGCGGAAGCCTACAACGGAACGCTCATAGTTAAGACGGGTACGACCGTCACCGGCGACATCGGCCTCTGGGGCAATGGGAAGGTGGAAGCCGAGGGCGCGGGCGCAGTCATTGACGGCTGGATTCTGTCGCCGGTGGGCAGCACGGACGGCGGCATCGTGGACTGGGGCAGCGGCAACCTGACCGTTAACGGAGGGGTGGACGCGTGGGTGATCGTTGTGCTTCGTGCCTTCACCCACCAGAACACGGCCGGCGCGACGCTCACGTGTGATCAAACAGGCGAAATTGCGCTCGGCGGCGCTGCAACGGGGCTGGCGGTTGTCATTGATGGCGCTGGGCAGACCGTCACCTGTCGCGCCGATGAGTCGGTCGCATCGCTCACCGTGACCGCCGGGACCTTGGCGGGGAACTCCAAG
>DATKUU010000361.1:0-2322 GCA_035530455.1 Phycisphaerae bacterium
CCGAATCGTACGCGGCCACGCGTTCCTTGGCCGGCTGGAGGAGCGCCTTCGGGCTGGCGCTGGGACGGGCGTCGCGGAACGCCAGTTCCGCCCCTTCCGTCTTGCGGAGATTCGAGTACGCGGGACCTTTTTCGCGGCGGACCGTCGCGTAGACGTCGGCCGCCTCGAGCGACAAAAGCAGATCCAGGAGCGCCTGCTCGTCGCACCAGTACATCTTCCGCACTCCGGGCCTCCTTCCAAGAGGTGCCATGGAACCCGTTGTGCCTGCGCGCCTTGGTGGAGAACCCACGTCCGGGCCGCGCCCCTTCACCGGTTGAAAGGAACCGCTCTCGGTGTCTGCCGAAGCGTAGGGCACGAGGCGACGCGGTGTCAACCGAAAAGTGAAATTTTTCTCAAGGTCCGCGCCATTCGCGCGGTTGTGCCGGATTCACGACCCCTGGACCGGCACCCACTGCCGGTTGACGGCTCCCACCACCTGGCAGCCCCGGAAAATTAGGGACAGGCACCTATTTTCTCCAAAAATAGGTGCCTGTCCCTAATTTTCAAGTCAGTGGCGTGGCGGGCGGCGGACGCTACAATGGCCACGGTCCAAAGAGACAAAGAGGAAAATCGCCCGATGCGTTCTTTCGACTTGCTCATCCCGGTGAGGCATTTCGAGGCTGCGAGCGGCGTCTTTCGCGTGCCGGAGGCGGCGACGCTCTCGGGCGCAGCACCGGCCGACGCCCTGCCCCTCGGCCAACTCGCCGACGACCTTCGGGAGTTCGGCGTCCGCGCGCGGGTCCTGGGCGAAGGCGAAGCCGCCGACGTCCGCATCCGCCGCGATCCTTCGGTCGCCGGGCCGGAAGCCTACGAGATGACGGTCGGCCCCGGCGGCGTGGAGATTCGCGCCTCCGCCGACGCAGGCGCTTACTACGCCGTCCAGACGCTGCGCGACCTCGTGGCGCTCCACGGCCGGGAGGTCCCCGCGTGCGTCATCCGCGATGCGCCGGACTTTGCCCGCCGCGGCGTCTATCACGATTGTTCGCGCGGCAAAGTGCCGCGGCTGGAAACCCTCAAGGCCCTGGTCGAGCAACTCGCGCGATGGAAAACGAACGAACTCCAACTTTACGTCGAGAACGTTTTCCGCTTTGCGCGCCATCCGGCCATCGGCACGGGATACAGTCCCTTCACGGCCGATGATTTCCGCGCGCTGGCGGACCATTGCCGGCGGCATCACGTGCGGCTGGTCGGGTCGCTCGCCAGTTTCGGGCACATGGAAAAAATCCTCGCCCTGCCGGAGTACCAGCATCTCGGGGAACTGGCGGGCTACCGCGGTTGGCCGGGCGGGACGACACTCTGCCCGACCGACCCGCGCAGCATCGCATTGCTCGCCGACCTCTATGCCGAGTTCGTGCCGCTCCTCAAGGCCAGCGACTTCAACGCCTGTTGCGACGAGACGTGGGAACTCGGACGAGGACGCTCCAAGCCGGAGGCCGAGCGCCTCGGCGTCGGCCGCGTGTACCTGGAGTTCTTCAAGAAAGTCCACGCCCTGTGCGCCAAATACGGCAAGCGCATGAACGCCTGGGCCGACATCGTCCTGGAGCATCCCGAGACGCTTGCGGAAATCCCGCGCGACGTCTGCCTCCTGAACTGGGACTATCACCCCGAGGGGAATCGCATCGGACGAACTCGCGAGATCCTCGATGCGGGCCTCGCAGCGCTGGTTTGCCCCGGCACGAACGCGTGGAACAGCCACGGCTGTCGCCTCGCGATGGGGATGGAGAACATCGCCCGCTTCGCCGAGGAGGAGCGCGCCTCGCGCGTCGAAGGGCTCCTCAACACCGACTGGGGCGACGGCGGCCACCGCAACCCGCTGGCCGTCAGCCTCCACAACCTCGCCTATGGGGCGGCCCACGCCTGGCACCACGCGGGCGTGCGCGACGAAGGATTCACGGAGCGGTTCTGCCGCTTGGCGCTTGGCAAGGAATCCCCCGCCCTGGCCGACGCCATCCGGACGCTGGGCGGGGCGCACGAGGCGCTCGGCCTGGCCTACGCGAACTCGACGCCGCTCTATACGACGTTCCTGGGGCCGCTCGAAGATTATCTTGCGCCGGATAGCACGGGCGGCCGGGCGCTGGACACCGTCGCGCCCGAGGCGCTGGTGCGCCACGCCGCGCGCCTCGACGCGCTTCGCTGGCCGACGGCAGCGCAGGGTGCCGACCCGTTCCTCGCCGCAACGCTGGAGGAATACGCGCTTGCGGCGCGGATGGACGCGCTGGCCTGCCGGCGCGCTCGGGTCCTGAAAGAATTGCGGGCGGAAAAGTCGCCGGCCGGCGCGGACGT
>DATKUU010000362.1:0-5202 GCA_035530455.1 Phycisphaerae bacterium
TCCTCGCCGACAAGGGCGCGGAGTTCCTCGAAGTTCATGTCCGCCAGTTCACGGAACGCCTTCTCCATTGCCGCTGCTTCCGGTTTCAGGCGCGCCCGGGCTGCGGACTGAATGGCCCGACCTTCATCCGTCATTGGTTCCCGACCGTAAGCAAGTAGGAAGTCGCGGTTATTCTGCGTCGTTTGTTTTCGGAACCACTTGTGGAGTTGCTCGACGGTCTTCCCTGCGGATTCTATTGTCCGTTGCCCATACGCCACCTGCGCGGCTTCCGCTTCGTGGGCGGCAACCAGGGCGCGCGCTGTTGGTTCCCTTCCTGCAATCAATTCAGCCGGTTTTGCGGGGCGGCCCAAGGCGCGCCAAAAGACACGGTAGATCGTTCGCCCAAAACGTTTTAGTTTCCCTGCGGAATCTGCCGGGGGCGGTGGCGGTGCTTCTGCGGAAACTACGGGCGGTTTTCCGGGCGGCTGTACGCCACGCGGCGGCCTGGGATGCCGCTCAAGAGCATCAATAAACTTCGTGGCTTCCGCGTCCGTCATGTTCGCCATCGAAGTCTGACCCGTCACGCGCTTGGCGAGCATCCGATAGGCGATGCCTGGTTTCCCCTTCTTGTTGAGCAGTCCCTTTTCTCCGGCTACGATATGTGCTCTGGCCTTCTGCGCGGGGGTTGCCGCTGGTCCGCGCGCCTCGCGCTCTGCAACGGCTGCGGCCTTCTGAATGGCTGTCTTCGCTGGCTTCTTCGGTGGCTTTACCGCCGGCCGTTCGGCCTTTGTCGGCGCTAATGGAGCGCTAACGGGCGTCGGTTTGGCCTCTACCGCTTCCGGCAAGGCCCCTGGCTTCGCTTCTGGCGCGACTTTGGCCGCCTTCCCTGTCCCTGGACCCCCCTTTTCAGCCCGGGGCAACGTGGGGGCTTCGGGCGGCAGGACGGCCTCGCGGTCCACAAACTCGCCCGTTTGCTGATTGATGAACCCCGGAACCAATTCCTTCGGGGCATAGCCGGGCGGCAAGGCGTGTACCCGGCCCGTGTTGATGATTTTGCCCGTCGCCCGCACGCGAAACCCGGCGTCCATCTTGTCGGCGGGCCAGGCCGGGGCGGGCGGCTTCCCTCTAATCTCGGCCCTGATTTGCTCCCGGAGTACCCGCGCGGCCTCGGCGATGTCGGGGGCCTTCCGCAAACGGGCGGGTAGGAGCGGCTCCCGCGCGCCATCTTCGAGAATAAACCGGGCGTAATCCTTGGCGTACTTCTTGAGGAGCGGAAGGGGCCGGACGGCCGCCGCCACGGATTCCGGCGTGGCAACCTCTGCCCCTGCCGGAGCGGGCTTCGCGGGCGCGGCCTCGGCAGCAGCGGGCGGGGCCTCGGCGGGCGCGGCAGGCGGCGCAGGGGCCGCCTCGACACCACGCCCGGCGACCGATTCCTTCGCCGCAGCCAGCATCGCCGCGCGGTCGGCAACCTTCGAGGAGTCCATACCCGCCGCCGTCATCGCCGCCTTCACCGGACCCTGCACTGCACCCCGGCTCGCACTGTCGCGGTCGGCGAACATCTTGACGGTTGGGGGGTCAAGTGCGGCAACCGCAGCCGCAACACCAACAGATGGTGTGGGCGCGACGGCTGGCGGGACCTTCGCGGGAACGACCTTCGCGGGCGGCAGGACCTTCGCGGCCGCGCGCACTGCCGTGTCCGCTAGCCTTTGTGCCGTCCCCGGTTCGGCCTGTGCGGTTGCTACAACCATCGGCTCGCGGAACATACGAGCCACGGTTTCTTGAGGAGTTTCGGGTACTCTGCGAGGCAAAATCCGACTGGCCGCCTCTTTGCCAAGGTGCTGTTCAATGGCGCGTATCTTTGCGCGTACTTGGCCTGGGTCGCTAACCCCCAGCCGATATCGCGCGCCTTGGCAGAGGTATTCCCAGTTTCCAGACTCCATCGCGTAGATGTTGCGTGCCGCTTCATCCAGAGCAGTGTTAGTTGGGCGGCGCATTTCACCAGCGGACACTGTCACCAGTTCAGCGCGCAAGGACTTGATAATCTCCTCTGGCGACGCGCCGGATTGCACCATGCTCCGAACCATTTTGGCATACCACGGGTCTGCTTCGCTTGGACTACGGAATCGCGGGTCTTTCCATCCAGACACATTCTCGAACCGCGTGGCTTCATCCACGGCCTGACCGACGCGCTTTGCCAATTCGGCGTCTAGTTTCCGAACTTGGCGAATGACATCTATTTCGCCGAGCGCCCCGTGGACCGCACCGAAGGCGGCAAACTCAGCGGTTCGGACGCCCATGTGTTTCAGGGCGTCTTCTAGGCTCATGTCTTGGCCCACGGCCTCGGCCCCGCCGACGACCGTGCCGACTGGCGCAAGGCGAGCGGCTTGTTTGACAGCGGCACTCAAGACGCGCGCAGTGGCAGGCGCACGTTCTTGCAGCCAGCCAAATTCTACGGCCTTCTGGATAGGAGGTCCGAGACGCCGCAAACCAGGTATTTTTGCTAGTGCCTTTGCTGCCAACGGGGAAACATGGGCCACCCCCCGGAAGATTGCGCCAATCGTTTGCAAAGATGCACCCAACTGTGCTACCTCGCCGGTTGCGCGCATTATTTCGGCAGCACCCGCCTCAGGCTGCACCGCTTCCTCGCGGCGCACCGCTTCCCGCAGACCGGGTATGATGCGCTCAGCCACGCCGAAAACGTTGATGGCGCGGCGTCCAATGTATTGCAGACTTTTCGCGGCGTAGTCTAAAGTGAACCCCTCGGCTGCCCGCACCAACTTTTCACGACGTATCTCGTCTGCCGGAGACAGGCCGCGCACCTCTTGCAGCATTTCAAGTTCGCGCGCGGTAGCCACGCGCGGTCCGGTTTCGGTCGGAAGGTCAAGTTGTCCTTCTCGTTCATACAACAAAACCTTTTCTGCGATGCGCCGCCGTTTGTTCTCGTCCGCTTCCGGCCACGTTTCCGTCCACCCAGCGACTTCGACCTCTGGTGCTTCTACCCATTGCTGAATACGTTCCCGTTCGCCCAGCCCCCAAGCGATATGAGGCGGCGCGACCACTTGCGGCGTAGCAGGCGCGCCCATCACCTGCTCGTCGGAGAGCAGCGCCTTAGGAGCCTGCATCACCTGTTCGTCCGAAAGCAAAGCGGGTGGGGGCGCGACTGGCGCGCGGATGGGTGCAGGCGGGGCGGCAGGCTGCATCACTTCTTCATCCGTGAGCAACCTAGGCGCACCCGGAGCAGCGGGCGCGGCTCCCATCATTTCTTCGTCTGTCAGCAATGCGGTCATAGAACAGGTTCCCATCCTGTGCCGCGCCAGATTGCCTTTTTACCATTCGGGAAAATATAGACCTTGCCGACTTCTCGCTGCTCGACCGGCGGAGCCGGTGGAACGGAGGCCGCCGGAGCCGCTGGGGCAGTTGACGGTTGCGCGGGTGTGGGCTGTCCCATCTGCGCGCCAGCCGTCGCTCCAGCCGCCGCAGCCCTTCCCTCGCCCGTGGTTGGCATAGGTTGCGGTGCGCCGCCCCTTCCCCATCCGCTTTCTTCGAGACGACGATAAGCCGCTTCCGGGGCTTCACCTGTTGCGGCGGCTACCATTGTGGCGATTTCCCAGCGGTCTTTTTCGCTAAGCGGTTTCCCTTCCTCCCCTTCTTCGCCAGCCGTCAAACGGGCATATTCCACAGCCCCCTTGAGGTCGGCACGATATTGCGCTTCCCCCTCTGGAGTCGGCGCGTATTGTCCGCTTTTCTTCAGTTTGTTTACCGTTTCGGCTGCCGCAAAATCCGCTGGAGTTCTCAGGCGTAACGGTTCTTCCTCTGGCTCCCCGGCCACCGCCTTGTCCCAATCTCCAAGGGTTCTTGCCCTCGCCAGCGCATCCGGACTTGGCCCCAACGCCGCCGGCCTGCCGCCAACCCAGCCCGCCTGCCCGCGCCCCTTCTCCATCACGTCCCGCGCCTGGGCCGAAAGGTCGGTTGCCGTGCGCCCCCGCTTATCCGCCCTGTCCTCAAAAAACTGCGCCTCCTTCAACTTGCCCTGCTCGGCAAAACCGGCGGCTTTCTTCCGGTCTTCGTCGGCTCCCACCTGCTCGCGGTCGGCCTGCTCTTTCAACCTTGTGCCTTGCGTGCCGAGTTCCCTTTCCTTCTCTCTGGCACGCGGCGACAGGCCCTCGTATTTCTTCTTGAGTTCAGGACTGACCCGCGTGGCCCCGGCCTGTAGTTCCTCAACGGTCGGACCCTTGGGACGATATTTCGTCCCGGTATCTTCCCACTTGCCCGGCCCGCCGAGTTCCCGCACCCTGGCCCTGCTCGCCGCTTCTTCGGGCGGACGCGCCTTGGCTTCCTCGACGGTCTTGGCAAGCGCGGCTTCCTCCGGCGACAAGAACATCCACCAGGGTTGATCTTCCGGCCCCTTGACGCCTTCCGTCCCGACCGGCTCGTAGTGGCGCGAAACGCCGCGCGTGCGCTCGGATTCCTCCCGCGCCGCCAGCATGGCGTCGTACTTCTCTTGCTCCGTCGGCTCCTCAGACAAGGGCCGACGCGCGGGTTTCCGCCGCTTCGGGAGCGCCCACCTATCCGTTGCAGTTGCCACGTTTCATCTCCTCGCTACGACCTTTGCAGGTTCTCGCCCACATCGAAGTAGATTGAGCCGCCCTTGTACGCGATTGGCGCCGTCAAGGTGATTGTCCCTGGTATTCCTGTCCGCAGGTCCACCGTCCCGCCGTAGCAGGCCGAGGCCGTCAAGGTCCGGGCCGTCACGCTCTCCTCGCAGGTAAAGGTTCCCTCATACTGGTTGAAGGCCGTCACGGTCCCGGCGTTCCAATAGACCTTGCCACCGTAGTTGTTGAGCACCGTCGTCACGGGTGCAAACACGCGAAGGTTCGGCTGCGACCCGCCGCTCTGCGTCGAGACGTTCAACGTTGCCTCACCCACCGAGGACACCCCAAAAAGCGCGTCGTCGAACCAGATATTTCCGCCCGTGACGTTGGCGGTCGTGACGGCGTGGCTGAACGCCAAGTGCAAGGCGTCGCTGCTACTCGCGGTCTTGAGAATGTTCAGGGCCGTAATCGCCGCCGTCCCGCTCACAATCCAGATGTCGCCGTGACTGCTGCCCTTGAAAGTCCAGGTCGCCGCGCCTGCCACCTTCAGATACAGCGGAGCCTCGCGCGTCCCGATGGCGTAGGCGTACCCGGCCTCAACCGTGACGTTGGTAATGCCGTTCGCGTTCGC
>DATKUU010000363.1:0-4102 GCA_035530455.1 Phycisphaerae bacterium
ACACTTCCCCTTCATACACGGGGTCGAGGCACAGCGAGAAAGTTTCCACGTCGCCCGTATAGTAACTCAGCGCAGCCCGCTCAAAGTCATCTATGCTTACCGGCGCCGCGCCGACCACCACGGGCGCCCAAAACTTCGGCCCCGGCAACCCCTCTTCGCGCCACCACCGCGCACCGACAAGCACCCGCTCCCCGTCCACGAGACTCGCCGCCAGTTCCGGCGCGATATTTTTGAGGTCCTCACCTGCCGACCCTTTTGAAAATCCGCCAACGCGAACAACGCGCCGGTGCGGCGCAACCGCCGACACCGCCGCCATCCGCTGCACGTAGAACGCTTCTTCAACTCCTTCGTCCGGCCAGGGTGCCCCTTGCACGGTCAGCCCAAGGGGCCCGCCCGTGAACCACGCGCCGACGACCGACCCCGGCATGATCATATCCATCCGCTGAGGAGGCTCCACTCCGACCGGAGGCTCCGACCCGAAGACCACCCCGGCATAGCTCGAGTAAGACTGCCACCCCGAGATCGCCCGGCTCACGCCCAGCCGGTTCACCACTGGCCGCGACTGAGCGAAGGTCCGCCAGGCCTGCCGCACATCATCCGTCAGGCCCCGCCACCCCGCCACCACAAAGGCGCGGCGGGACCGCGCCTCGAGCTGTGCGGCAGACGCCTTGTCCGCAGCCCACCCAGGCGAGGCTACCACCTGCCCGACCCGCTGACTCCTGAAAACGACGCCGCCGACCCGACCCGACAGAGCACCGACCAGGCCGCCCGCTCTGCAAATTGCCATGGTCCTATACCACCCCCCCTTGAGATCTCGCCTCCTGGAGCCTCCTGGAGCGTGCCACCATGGCAGAACTACCCCCCGCCGCCCGTTTTTGCCCCCAGAGCCGAAATTCCGCGATCCACCGCCCCAACCAGCCCATCGGCCAGGCGGTCTACAAGCCCCGAGGCTTTAACGGAAGCCTCCGCCTTCACCGTCAGCAGCCTGTCCTTCACCATCCGCTTGAGGTCGTCCGTCGAGTACCCATCCGCCGCCGACACCTGGCCCCGCCCGTTCAACTGCGCCCGAATCTCCGACAGCGCCCGATCCATAGCATCCTTCCGCTCCGAGGGTGCCAACTTTCCCGTTGCGTGTCCCTCCTTCGCTTCGCGGACAAAGGTCTCGTAAACTTTTTCAACCGCCGCCGCGACCGCCCGCAACACCGCCCCGTGTTTACCCGCCGCGACCGAGGCCCGCCAGTCTAGCCACCACCGCGAGCCAGCAATCGCGGTGCACAACGAGCCGAGCACCGCCACCACAATAGTCAACCCCATGTTTCCCGAAAGAACGCTCTCCATGCCGCCCCTTTCGTGTACGTTAAATTTTAACGTACAGTTAGGGCCACGACGGCCCCGGCCTCCCCCGTCATCTCATCCCATTCAACTTAACACGTCCCGCGGAACCCCCCTTGACTCCAACTCCTTCCGCACGACGCCCACATTGACCAACCGACCAGGGCAGCTTTTCAGCGCCCCGGTTTCCCGGTGCCCCAACACCCGGCACGCCGGAATACGATACCGCACCGCCAGCGCCAACACCAAAGCCAGCCCCGACTCGAGCTGTTCTCCGGCCCACCCCATAAAATCGCCGTGTCCCGAAAAGCACACGCCCAACGACCGCGCGTTATACCCTAAGCAGTGCGCGCCCTGCCGCCACTCTGCCCGGCCAACCTCGATTTTTCCCGACAACCTCACTACGTAGTGATACCCAACGCAGTCCCACTTTTCCGCGCGGTGCCACCTGTCGATCTCCGCGCACGAAACATCCCACACCACCCCGGCTGCGCCGCTCGCCGCCGTGTGCAAAATGATAAACTCAGGGACCACTATTCGACCACCGCAAAAATTGTTGCCGGTGCACTCTGCAGCCCCGTGTACCACCTTTGCACTAACTTGCAATACCCCGTCCACCCCGCACGGTACGAACCGAAGACCGAGATCGCCCGCTCAGTGAACACCACCGTGCCGACATCCGATGAATCATACCCCATCAGGTAGTACCCAGCAGCCGGAGCCCGCTGTCCCGACGACGGACGCATAGCCATGTAAGCAATCGCCGCGGCCCCGGCCTCCCCCGTCAGCTCATCCCATTCAACTTCACACGGTCCCTCGGGCGGCACCCACAACGTCAGACCCGTTGGCTCCAATGGCGGCGGCGGCGTTGCCTCGTCGCCCTCGGGCGGCTCCTCCATCAAAGAAAACTCCGTCTCCAAACGCCTGACGTTGATCCGGCAGTAGTACCCCCAGCCCGAAAGCTCGATCTCTTCTCCGAGGCTGTTATAGGTTGGCTCGGGACTGAGGGCCGCGAAAGCGTCCCACAGATCCCTTTGTTCTTGGTCCAGGGCTTGCCACGCCCGACCCAGCCGCGCGAGCTCACCCCTCAAAACCTGTTGGCGTGGGGACCGGGGATTAGACCCCCGTCCCCACGCCTTTGCATAAGGGCCGCTCTTGTTCGCCGAATACGTGACGCCGCCGACGGTGCCGCGTATACCAACGACAGTCCCGCCCAACTTTACAATCGCCATCAGACTACACAGTCGTGTCGATGACCGTACCGACGACCTTGCGCCGTCCGCTGATCTCGCCCGAGAGATCCGAGCAGACCTGACACTCGACGTGCACGACCTGTCCAACGGACAGATCGCCGAAGCGGGCCTCTATCGCCGTCTGAAGGTCAAGTCCCGTCGCTTGCTCCGCGTCGCTCACGTCAACGAGCTTGAGCAGATTTTTCACGTACCGCTTGCCCGCCGAGTCTACCACCGAAGCCCACGACCATAGGCGCTCGTTGGCGGACAACGGAGTGGGGGTAAACGTCAGGGCAAAATCGCCAGGCCCAATGTCCCACTCCCCGGTCAGGAGAGTCAAGCCCAAGGGCGACGTTGCCACCGGCGGCAGCGTTGGAAGCGCCGACCCGCAGATCAGCAGCCGGACGCCCAACTGCACGAAAGCCGCCTGCCCGGTCAAAGCCTGGGGCACGCCGAACGGATCGGCAATAAGGTTCACGTCCGCCCAGGTACGCCAGGCATCCTGTTCTGACGCCTCCAACGCCTGCCACGCCTGGGAACACTCGGAGAATTTCTGCTTCGCGGCCAGGGCGTAGGCCGTTGTCGAGGTCACGGGGATCGAACGGTTCCGCACGTAAGCCCCGTACCGGTTGTGGGAGAACACTTGCCCGGCAATGCTCCCGCTGATTTGTGCGGCCAGCGCGCCGCCTCGAATCTTCGCCATTTCGCACTATCCTCACTTTGGTTAGGGCTACCGCCTACCACTCTGCGTATACCAGACCATGTATACCGTTAGTAGTAGACGCCGCCGCTTTGCAACACAAAGTCAACACGGGAACAACACAAGTTATTCACGTGGAATAGGTTATGACGGAAGCGCGCCTGTGGATAACTTGTGGATAACCTGTGGAGAAGTTGTGGATAACTCGGCTACTTGAAAAGATTTTCAGTGCCACTTTTGAGGTTTTCAACAGGCTATCCACAGGTTTTCCACAGGTTATCCACAGCCAAAGGTGCGAAAACCCTGCGGTAGGGTCCGCACCACTGACGGCGCGGCTGGCGTCGCCACCGGTCGAGGTCGCGGCGTCGCGGCGGAACAAGTCGCGGCCAAGTCCGCGCCACTGACGGCGCGGCTGGCGTCGCCACCGGTCGAGTCCCTCGCGTCGCCACCAGTCGAGTCCGCGCCACTGACGGCGCGGCGGGCGTCGTCCCCCGGCGATCCCGCCGCGTCGCGTTAGCGAAAGCGGCGGGTAAGCCGAACCTCCGGCAGGCGCGGTCGGCGTCGCCACCGGTCGAGGTCGCGGCGTCGCGGCGGAACAAGTCGCGGCCAAGTCCGCGCCACGGACGGCGCGGCTGGCGTCGCCACCGGTCGAGTCCCTCGCGTCGCCACCAGTCGAGTCCGCGCCACTGACGGCGCGGCTGGCGTCGCCACCGGTCGAGTCCCTCGCGTCGCCACCAGTCGAGTCCGCGCCACTGACGGCGCGGCGGGCGTCGGCCCCCGGCGATCCCGCCGCGTCGCGTTAGCGAAAGCGGCGGGGGAGCCGAACCTCCGGCAGGCG
>DATKUU010000364.1:0-17268 GCA_035530455.1 Phycisphaerae bacterium
ATCTGCTATGAGCCAGTCCTTCTTGCTCTGGAGGTATCCATATGCCGCCGGGAAGCGTTCTGCGAAAGCCCCTTCGGTCAGCAGTCCGTCCTGTTCGTCATACGGGAAGACGCAGAGGGTCGTTGGCTCAGGAGGCAGGTAGGCTTTGATGTCCCGTCCCCGCACGATGGGGCGCACGGCCTGCGACTCGATGCGGAATGTTTCCCTGTATCGGCGTTCCCGGACGAGCACTGAACCATCCCCTGCATCTCGGACGTGCTGCAGGAGAAACACCTTGTCGGCTCCCGTGCTCGTTCCGCTGCAGATCTCCACGGGGAGTAGCCCAAGCCTGATACCCGCGCGCTCAATCCTGGCGAGGCCTGCCGCATCTGCCCCATCTGCCGATGACCACGGTTTGGCACCCAAATGCCGGACGGGTAGGAAGCAGACCGCTATGTTGGGGTCTTCGCCCTCGTGGGACGAATGCAGCCGACCTAGCGCGCGGCCCACGGCGTCTTCTCCGCGCAGCCTGACAAATCGCGTGCGGAGAGCCCTCTTGCCCTTGCTGAGGCAAAGCAGCACGATCTGGACCTTGGCATCCGGATAGACCTGGGCGTCGGGGAACTCAACGATCTCCTCGACGGTTGCGCTTTCCGCGATCAACTCTCGTAGCCGTCGTCCGCTCTTCGAGCGGAGGAAGGAGTTCGAGACACTGAAGCCGAGACGGCCACCTTCGCGGAGAAGGTCCAGTGACTTCTCAATGAAAAGCATGTATAGATCAAATGAGCCGCATGTGGCCGTGGCGAAGTGCCGTTTGTATTCCTCGACCCGCTCAGGTTGGGTTCTGTGTAAGTCCTGCAGCCGGACGAACGGCGGACCGCCGATGATGGCGTCGAATGACTCCGGGGGTCGGTACTCCGTGGCATCGGCCGGGCTGCCAGCAAAGCGGAGGAAGTCCGTGCAAAGAATGTTCGGGTCAAGCGTAGGGAGTTTCCCCCCGGGGATGGCGCGGACATCAAGACTGTCCTGCACACATGAAGCCCAGACGGTTAGAAGCAACAGACGGCGGGTCCACCAGACAGCCTTCTCGTCAATATCTGTCCCGAAGATCGCGCCCCCGATGTACCTCAGCCGCTCACTGACGGGCAGATTGTCAACAGGGCCCTGTCGAAGCAGCATTCCCGTGACCGTGATGAGAAAAGCGCCGCATCCACAGGATGGGTCAAGAATTCGCGGGGGAAGGCAGCTCACGGGTTCGCCAGTTTCAAGCAAGGGGCCGAGGGTCCGGCGCACCAAGTACTCCACAATGGGAGTTGGCGTGTAGTGTGCACCCCAATCGTGCCTCCGACGTTGGCTTTCCAGCGTGCCGAAATGGAAGAACGATGCCTCAAGCGGCCGGGCCATGCACAGTTGATGGAAATCCCCAAAGAACGCGGAGGGGACTTCCGTTGGGCTCATCAGGTTCAGGGCTTCACCGACTCGCTCCACCCAGGGGCTGTTGAGCACGTTGTCGGGAACGAACATTTGTTCGTCGTGATTGTCCGTCTGGAAGACAGCCTCCAGCATTGGAGAAGAAGCGGACTGGCCAACCGTGGTCCACAAGTCCTGAACGCTTCGCGCTGTTGACGAGGTAATCACATCGCGCAGCGCTGGCACGGACTTGGGCGCTGTTCGTCTAACTTTTTCTACCAGCAAGGCCAGCAAGACGAGATCGTCCACCGCGTTCCCGATGGCGCGCGTGTCGGGCGCACCGGATGTGTGGCCCATCCATGCGTGCGCGAGATGCTCGCGCCAACTCTGGATGTACTTCAGACACCGTGCGACCTGCTCGTAAGGTACAGCAGGCTTGTGGTTCAGGGACATCAGTGCTTCCCCAAGTTGTAACTTGCTGGCTTCAAGGTTTGCCTCTACAAAGTGGTACGCCTACCTCAGAGAACGCAGTTGCATCGGCCGACGGCGGCGGTCAGGCCGAGCGCTTCGAAAACGCTCCTCTCCTCAAGACACAGGCCGATCTGCAAGTCGGGCGCGCGGCCGCGTATGGTTTGGATCATGTGCCGATAGAGGGCGGTTCTCAGGTGCGCCGGATAGCGGAGCCGGCCGTCCGGCGACGGCCCACGGGGGTCGAAGGCGTCCGAGACGGCGTTCGAGCGGCCGAGTTGTGATTCCATCAGACCCCGTGCCGCTCGGTATGAACAGATACCGCCTAAGGTGATGCGGTCGAGAGGCACTTTCGCCAGAAACGTTCTGAGGAACGCCGTGTAAACCCGTTCCCAGCCCGGCAGTGGGATAATGGGCATGATCACCGCGCGGACGGGGTAACCGGCGTCGGCGCACCACTTCATCGCCTGGAGCCGCTCGGCTAGCGGCGGCGTGCCTGTTTCGAATGCCCCGATCACCTCGGTTGGGTTCAGGGACCAGGAAAGAATCGTGTGCCCCCTGTGGTTGAGGTCTAGTAGATTCTCCACGCTGGCCGACTTCGTCAACAGCGTCATTCGCGCATACCGATGGTCCGCGAAGAAGGGTACCAACGTCCGCGAGTAGCCGGTCAATGGGTCCAAGGCCAAGCCGTCTTGGAGTTTCCCCAGGTAGAATGCCGTCGGCTCGGCCAACTGCATTGCAATTCGATCAATCTCGGCAAGGATCACGGGCAGATTAAGGAAGACCTTGATCGTCGGCGAGAAGCGGACGCCGGGCGTACCAGCCAAGTAGCAGTAGCGGCACCCATAGGGGCAGAAGCCGTACGGCGAAAAGTGCCAGTAGTTGGGGCAGGTGTTGCCTTCCTCGCGGCTCTCGCGAACGGCACTTTGGTGTTCGCCGAGCACCAGGGTCCGCTTGCCTTGTCGCAGAGCGCGAAGCGGATCAACTTCGCCCAGGTCCACCCGGTTGTGCGGCACCTTCGGAAGGTCGGCCACTTCCGCATCCGGGTAAGCGCCGCACATCTGCTGGGCAAACAGGCGACGGCTGGGTGTCGTCTGGCTACCTTTGGCGAGGACGATTCGCTCGGGCCTGAAGTCTGGGACGGGCCGCGGCCTGTAGGCGGTACCCGTTGTGGCGGTAAAGATATTTCCCATTGGCCGGACCCTTATTCCATTGGCCTTGACCACGGATACCTAACAAATACCTTACACGCTCCATCCTGTCAACGTGAATCTTTTTTCCTTTCTGATTCTGGATTGTGCTTCCTGCCGGAATTTCAGTTCGGATTACAAAGGTTTTTTGAACCGGCGCCTCGGGCCCAACTGTTACGAGTGACGGACCTCCAGCCAGGCGCGGATTTCCGCCGAACCCACTTGACGGCCGCACCCTGTAGGGATATTGTATTCTCAGGTATAGAGCATGAGTGTGGGAACAGCCTCAAGTCAAAATCAAATACGGCGTTTAGGGAGCGTCGCGGTTGTCGTCTCGGTTGTCCAATGCCGGAAGTTCCCAATCGCCGGTTGTTGTAAATGCCTATCGCTTAGGATGTTAGGAAAGCGGAGAGGTGGCTGAGCGGCCGAAAGCGACGGTTTGCTAAACCGTTAGGTGGGGTAAACCTGCCTCCCGGGTTCGAATCCCGGCCTCTCCGCCATACTTTGCCCGTCACCCCGACGTCGCCCGGCCATGCGCTGCGAACAGTCGCCCCATGCGCCACCGGCCCGGCGCCACGCGGGCCGGCTCAGCCGATCGCCTCGCCGCCCGTCTCGCCCGTCCGAATGCGGATGCACTGCTCGAGCGCCACAACGAAAATCTTGCCGTCGCCGATCTGGCCGGTCCGGGCGCCCTTGACGATCGCCTCGACCGTCGGCTGGACAAAGGCCTCGTTAACGGCAATCTCCAGACGCACCTTCTTCAAGAGATTCACTTCGATGTCCACACCGCGGTACGATTCGGTGTAGCCGCGCTGCTGCCCACACCCCAGCGCGTTCGTCACCGAAATCTTATACACCTCGCGCTCGTAGAGGGCTTGCTTGACGTCGCTGAGTTTCTCCGGCTGAATGTAGGCGATGATGAGTTTCATGCTTGCGTCTCCCGCGCCTTATGTGGTCGTGAAAATCTGGAAGCCGGCGTAGGCTTCCATCCCGTGTTCGCCGATGTCCAAGCCCCGCAGTTCCTCCGCCTTGCTTACGCGCAGGCCCACCGTCGCTTTGATGAGGAAGAAGACAATCCCCATTGTCGCCATTGCAAAGAGCGCGACGGCCGTCACTCCCAGCGCCTGGACGCCCAATTGCTCGGCGCCGCCGCCGATGAAAAGCCCGTCGCGCGCCAGACCGAGCGCCTCCTGGCCCCACAGCCCCACCGCCAGCGTTCCCCAGATGCCATTCATCATATGGACGGGGACAGCCCCGACCGGATCGTCCACGCCGATCTTGTCGAGAAACACGACACCGAAGACGACAACGATTCCGCCGATGGCGCCGATGGCAATCGAGGCAACCGGCGAGATGAACGCGCACGGCGCCGTGATCGCCACTAGGCCCGCCAGCGCCCCGTTCATTGTCATCGAGGTGTCGGGCTTTCCGTACAGAATCCAGGCAGTGACCATCGCGAGGATGGCCCCGGCGGCGGCGGCGAGGTTGGTGTTCATCGCCACGAGGGCGGCCGACTCCGCCTGGCCCGGACCGCTCACCCCCAGCGTCGAACCGGGGTTGAAGCCAAACCATCCAAACCAGAGCAGAAACACACCGAGCGCCGCCAGGGCGATGCTGTGGCCGGGAATCGCCCGTGCCCGCCGCTTCTTGCCGTTGGTCAGGAACTTGCCGATGCGCGGCCCGAGCAGGACCGTCCCCACCAGGGCGATGCACCCGCCGGTCGTGTGGACGACGGTCGAGCCGGCGAAGTCGCCGAAACCCAGCCCTGCCAGCCACCCACCGCCCCACGCCCAGTGCCCGATGATCGGATAGACCACGGCGCTGACGACCACGGTGTACATCAGGTACGCCGGGAACTTCATCCGCTCCGCCATACCGCCGGCGACGATCGTCGCGGCCGCGCCGCAGAACGCCGCCTGAAAGAGCCAGAAGGCCCAGATCGGCACGCCGCTGGGATTCTCGGCCTCCGAGAGGCCGAAGCCGCTCAGGCCGATGAAGCCGTTCCCCCGGCCGAACATGAACGCATAGCCCACAAGGAAGAACATGATGCTCGCGACACAGTAGTCGAGCCAGTTCTTCATGAGAATGTTGCAGGTGTTCTTGGCGCGAATGAACCCGGCCTCGACCATGCCGAAACCCGCCTGCATGAAGAACACCAGAAATGCCGCCAGCAGCACCCAGACAGTGTCAATCGCGGCGGCGTTCGTCTCGGCGCTCGCTTCAGACCCTGCCGCTCCTGCCGCACTGCCGCCAAGCGCGATGGCAACCGAAAACAGCACCGCTCCCCGATGAAGAAGCCTGATCCGCATCCCCTTACCTCCTCCGTGCAACCCCGAGGGCAACCACCGGCATCTTTTGAGTCCTATGCAAACGGAGTGCCAGAATACAGCATGGCCGTAAGAGGACGATATAAGCGCAGCACAAGAATGGGCTTACATTTTAACACGGGCATGAGGCGAAAAAGGGAAGCAGCCAACATTCCTACCGGTGTGTAGGGAAGGTGGCCGTATTCTACCGAAGCGTGCGAAAACGCTTCCGCTCAATCCCCAGGCTCTTCACACGCAGGCCCATGATCCGCTCCGAGATGCCGAGCGCCCGGGCCGCCTTCGCCATGTTCCCCCGGCTGCTTTTGAGTGCGTCGAGGATCATCTCACGCTCCAGGGCCTGGAGGGCCTCCGGCAGCGTCCGCGTCAGGCCGGTGCCGCTCGCCTCCGCCGTTTGAAGCGTCGGCGGAAGGTGGTGGCCGTGAATCACGTCGTCCGTGCTCAGGAGGACCGCCCGCTCGATGCAGTTCTCCAGTTCCCGGACGTTGCCCGGCCAGTGGTATACCATCAGCATGTCAATCGCCGGCGTCGAAATCCGACGCACGTTCTTGCGGTGCGCCTCGTTGTGCTTCTGCACAAAGTGGTCGGCCAGGAGCATGATATCGGTCTTGCGCTCCCGCAGCGGCGGGACGTGGATCGGAAACACGTTGAGCCGATAGTAAAGGTCCTGGCGGAACCGGCCTTGCTCAATCAGGGCTTCCAAGTCGCAGTTTGTCGCGGTGATGACCCGCAGGTCGGTCCGGATGGTCTCGCCGCCGCCCACCCGCTCGAACTCCTTTTCCTGGAGGACTCGCAGAAGCCGGATCTGCGTCGCGGGCGAGAGGTCTCCGATCTCATCCAGGAAGATCGTCCCGCCGTGCGCCAGTTCAAATCGCCCTTTGCGCTGGGCGATGGCGCCCGTAAACGACCCCTTCTCGTGGCCGAACAGTTCGCTCTCGATGATCGTCTCCGGCAGGGCCGCGCAGTTGACCTTCACAAACGGTTTCTCGGACCGGGGGCTGGAGTAGTGAATCGCGTGGGCCACCAGTTCCTTCCCCACGCCGCTCTCGCCCTGCAAGAGCACCGTCGTGTCGCCCGGGGCGACCTGGGCCACCAGGTCGTACACGGCCTGCATGGCCTTGGAGTTGCCGATGATGTTGGCCGGCCGGAACCGTTCCTTCAGTTCCTCCTGGAGCCGGACGTTCTCCTCCAGGAGCCGCTGACGCTCCTCCTCGGCCTGTTGGCGGAGTCGGACGGCCTCGGCGATCATCGAGGCGATGATCCGCAGGAGCCGCACGTCCTCCTCCAGGGAAACGCTCTCCGCGAACAGGTGGTCGGCGCTCAGGGCCCCGATCGTCTCATTCTCCAGTTTGATGGGAACGCAAATAAATGAGATATCTTTCTTGCTAAGACGCTTGCGGGCACCCGTGCGGTCGAGAAACTGGGGCTCCTCGGAGATGCGCGGGACGGCGACGCTCTGGCCCGAGGCGACGACCTTGCCCGTCACGCCCTCGCCGAGTTTGTACCGCCCGCGCTGCCGCTGGCTGGCCGACAGACCGTACGCCGTCTCAATCGAAATCTCGCGCGTCTCGCGGTTCAGCAGCGTGATCGTGCCGCGGAGCATCCCCATGTGCTCGGCCATCGCCTCCAGGACCAGCCCCAGCACCTCCCCAAGGTCCATGCTCCGTTCCAGGGTCTGGCTGACCTCAAACAGGAGCGAGAGTTCCTTGACCTCGCGTCGGACTTCCGGCTGATCCCCCGCGCGCTTTGTGGTGTGCTCGGACAATGGGTCGTCCTTTCGCCACCATCATAAGCGCCAAATAGCCGGCTGCAAACCCATTTCGCGGCTACCCCTTGGGCCGCCCGCACGGTATGATACGCTCTGTGGAGGCGACGCCGGCGTCCAGGCGCCGCCCGGAGAACGAGAGTCGCGATGGGACAGGTCAGCGCACAACTCAGCACGGGCCTCGCGGGGCTCGACCGGACGCTCAAGGGGCTCATCCCCGGTGACAACATCGTCTGGCAGGTCGGCACGGTGGACGATTACCGGCCTTTCGTCGAGCCCTACTGCCGGTGGGCCCGCGCGAGCGGCCAGCGCCTGACGTACTTCCGGTTCGGCCGACACGATCCGCTCGTCGGGCCCGACGCCGGCGCCGTCGTCCACTCGCTCCACCCGGAGGCGGGGTTCGAGGCCTTCATCGCCGAGATCCACGACGTCATCCAGTCGAACGGCCGCGGCGGGTACTACGTCTTCGACTGCCTGTCGGACTTGGCGGTGGACTGGAACAGCGACCAGATGCTCGGCAACTTTTTCCGCCTGACGTGCCCGTACCTCTTCGACGTGGAGGCGATTGCGTACTTCTCGGTCCTCCGCAACTATCATTCCGCCCATGCCGCCGGCGCCATCGCCGAAACCACCCAGGTCCTCATGGACGTCTATCGCTACAAAGGACATCTGTACATTCATCCCATGAAGGTCCAGCAGCGGTACTCGCCCACGATGTACATGCTGCACGCGTGGAACGGCGACAACTTCGCCCCCGTCACCCAGAGCGCCGCCACCAGCGAGGTTCTGACGAGCGCCCCGCGCGCGGGGCCCGACTCGCCGCGCTGGCAACTCGGCATCTGGAACCGCGCCTTCCTCCAGGCCGAGGAGGTTCTTGCGGCTGCGGCCCGCGGCGAGGCCCAGACCGAGCAGGTCCGCACCCACCTGGGCCGGCTCCTGCGCATGGCCATCTCACGCGATGCAAGGGTCCTGGCGCTGCTGGAAAAACATTTCACCCTCGCCGACGTCCTCGACGTCCGCCGGCGCATGATCGGAACGGGCCTGGTGGGAGGCAAGTCGGTCGGCATGCTCCTGGCGCGCGCCATCCTCCGCCAGGCCGACCCGCGCTGGGAGGGGCTTCTGGAGCCCCACGACTCCTTCTACATCGGCTCCGACGTCTTCTACACCTTTCTCGTGCAGAACAGCATCTGGTGGGTCCGCGAGAAGCAGAAGGATCCCGCCACGTTCCTCGAAGGCGCCGAGCGCGCCCGCCACCGGATGCTCACCGGCAATTTTCCCCCGGACACCGTCCGCGAACTGGAGGCGATGCTCGATTACTTCGGCCAATCGCCCATCATCGTTCGCTCTTCCAGCCTCCTGGAGGACAACTTCGGAAACTCCTTCGCCGGCAAATACGAGAGCGTTTTCTGCGCCAACCAGGGCTCCCGCGACAAACGCCTCGAGGACTTCCTCTCGGCCGTCCGCACCATCTACGCCAGCGCCATGAGCGAGCGGGCCCTGCGGTACCGCGCGCGGCGCGGCATTCTGGACTGCGACGAGCAGATGGCCCTCCTCGTGCAGCGCGTCTCCGGCGGGCTCTACGGCCACCTTTTCTATCCCCCCATCGCCGGCGTCGGATTCTCCTTCAACCCCTACGTCTGGAGCGACCAGATTGACCCCGAGGCGGGGATGCTGCGGCTCGTGCTGGGCCTGGGCACCCGCGCCGTGGACCGCTCCGACGACGACTACACGCGCGTCGTCGCCCTCAACGCGCCCGACCGCCGGCCGGAGGCCAACTTCGACCAGGTCCGACGATACGCCCAGCGACGCGCCGACGTCCTGGACCTGGAGGCCAATCAACTGGTATCGCACAGCATCTCGGAAGTGGCACGGGTGAGCCCCGGCCTGCAACTGGACCTGTTCGCCTCGCGCGACGAGGAACTCGCCCGCCGCGCCGAACGTAGCGGCGTCCGCGACGCTTTCCCCTGGGTGCTCACCTTCGAACGCCTCTTCGCCGAAACCGACTTCATCCGGGACATGCGCGACATGCTCGCCACCCTGCACAAGGCCTACGATTACCCTGTGGACATCGAGTTCACCGCCAACTTCCCCGACGGCCGGGGCTACAAGATCAACCTCCTCCAGTGCCGCCCGCTTCAGGTCAAGGAGGGCCTCACCATCCAGGAGCCCCCCGCCGACCTCGCCTCCGACGAGGTCGTTCTCCGCGCCCAGGGCGCCGTCATCGGCCAGAGCCGCATCGCCCCCGTGGACCGCCTCATCTACGTCGTGCCCGACGCCTACGCCCGACTTCCCATCGCCGATCGGTACACGGTTGCGCGGCTCATCGGCCGGCTCGTGCACCTCCCGATGCCGGGCGAATCGCCCACCCTCATGCTCCTCGGGCCGGGGCGCTGGGGCACGACGACGCCGTCGCTCGGCGTCCCCGTCTCCTTCGCCGACATCAGCGCCGCCTCCGTCCTCTGCGAAATCGTGGCCATGAAGGAGAACCTCGCCCCCGACGTTTCCCTCGGGACCCACTTCTTGAATGAACTCATCGAAATGGATATTCTTTACTGCGCCCTTTTCCCGGCGCAGGAAGGGAACCGGCTGAACGACGCTTTCCTCCGGCGGGCGCCGAACCGCCTGGCCCGCCTCCTGCCCGACGCCACCCCGTGGGCCCACGCCGTCCGGGTCCTCGACGCCGACGACCTCCCCGGCGGCGCACCCGTCCTCAACGCCAACGTCCTGAAGCAGCGCGTCGTCTGCTACCTGGAGCCGCAGCAGGCGTAGCGAAGCGGGCGCTCCGGAGGGGACGGAACTTCTCGCATCGCCCGATGGGCGTCAGGCGGCAGGCTCCGCGCCGAGGCGGGGCTGGACGGCCCTGCGTGCGCTGGCATCCGCCAGGGCGCGACCCCTCAGGGTCCCTTCGAACATCCTCTCGACCGCCTTTCGGAGCACGCGCCCGATCGGCCGACCGGCCGCCGGCTCGAGCGCCTCGCGTGCCGCCTGCCGGTACGATTCCAGCAGCCGACGCGCCGACGCCTCGACCTCCAACTCGGCCAGGATTCGCTCGACGCGCGCGGCGGTCCCGAGCGGCGCCGGGGCGCTACGCCAGGCGGCTTCCAGCAGCCGCCTCGCCTCGCCTACCGACCGTTCGTACGCCAGCGCCAGGACGATCGAGACGCGCCGGCCGCACCACTGGCCCGCCCCGCCCGTCGGCCACGAGTCTTCCAGGTCGTCCCGGATCTGGTAGGCCACGCCGAGCGCCTCACCGTATCGCCCGAGCATCGGCCAAAGGGTTTCGTCCGCGCCGGCGAGCGCCGCGCCCAGACGGACCGCCACCTCGAACGCCGGCGCCGTCTTGCCGCTGAAAATCCGGAGTACCTGGTCCGGCGTCGGCGGCGCCGGGTTGCCAAGGGCCTCCAGTTCTCGCCCCTGTCCGACGCACAGGCTCCGGTGGCCCTCGGCCGCCGCCCGCACCATCCGCGCCTTTCGCTCGTCCGGTGCCGCCAGGTCGCCCAGCAACCGGTATCCTTCGCCCACCAGAAAGTCGCCCACGTTCAGCGCCACCGGGACACCCAAGCGAACGTGCAGCGCCTCCTGGCCGTAGCGTTCGGCGTCGCCGTCTTCGATGTCGTCGTGGATGAGCGAAGCCTTGTGAAAACACTCGACGGCGACGGCGGTCCGGCAGAGGGCGGCCGGCCAGGCATCCGCCTCCGCGCGAAGCGCCTCGTGGGCACAGGCCACCAGGAACGGCCGCCAGCGCTTCCCGCCCCTGGCCAGCCAATCGCGCGCCGTCTTCTCGGTCTCGGACTCGGCGGAAGAGAGCGCCTCGCCGAGCGCCCCCACACCAAACCACGAGGCCACCGCCTCGTACAGGGCGTCCAGGTCCCCGCCTCCCACGGCATCGCTCGGCTGGTCGCGCAACGCCTCTCTCCATACCCCTCCGCGCCGACGCGGCCCGGAAAAGGCGGGGCCATTCTAGGGAGCCGACCGGTAGGTTTCAAGCGGTCGTCAGGGCATGCAGCAGGCGTGCTGCCGGGCTAACGGGCCAGGGACAGGCTGTCGCGCAGGCGGTCCGTCCGATGCAGCAAGTCGCCGCGCTCCAACTGTGCCACAAGGTCGGGTGCCAGGTCGTCCTCGCCTGCCAGGCCCGCGAAGGCGCGCGCCAGGTCTCCCAGGTCGGCCGCGCGGCCGGCGTCGGCATCCGCGCGGACCGCCGCCAGCCGCTCCGCCAGCGCCAGTTCCCGCGCGAGCGCCCGCGCCCGCCCCAGCGCCTGCTGGTGCTCCTCGGGATCCATCAGCACCAGGCGCACCAGCACCCGCCGTGCGTCGGCCAGGACGGGTTCCGTTCGCCGCTCCCACGCCCGGCGGTTCAGGGAATCCAGACCGACAAAAGAGAGGATGACGATCGAGGCCGCCGCCGCCACCACCCCCGCGACGCGCCCGATCGGCGCCCGGTCACCGAAGAGCCGACGCTTCCCGGCCGCAATCCGCGCACCGAGGAGCGCCCCGCGCGCCTCCAGGTCGCCCGCGACGCGGCCGGCCAGGTCCGGGACGGCCTGCGGCGCCATCTCGCGCCGGACGGCCGCGTCCACCGACCGCAACTCCTCCAGCGCCCGCGCACACAAGGGGCAGGCGTCCACGTGCCGGCGGACGCGCTCGGCCGAGGCCGGCGACGTTTCGCCGTCCATGTATCGGCTGAGCGTCTCTCTGGGAATGCAGCGTTCCACGCCCTGCTCCTTTGCGTCCGGCTCGTCCGACGTGTCAGGCCGCCCTACACGCGGCCGCCCGCCGCGTCCCGCGACCGGTACATGCGTTCGAGGTGGACGGGCGCCTCGGCTTGCTTCAGGAGGTGCGCCATTTCCCGGCGGGCGCGCAAGAGGCGGCTCCGCACGGCGCTCGTCGAAATGCCGAGCGCGTCGGCCAACTCACCGTACGAGAGGCCCTCGGTCGCCCGCAGCACGAGGACGCTCCGAAGATGCGGCGTCAGGCGGTCGAGCGCCGCCTGGACCGAGCCCATCGCCTCCCGCGTTTCCATTGCACTGGCCGGCCCCAGCGCCCGCCGCGCCAGCGGATGCTCCCGCAGCGTCTGCATCTTCCGCCGACGCGCGTCCTCCTTCCGCCAGTAATCAATGACCGCGTTGATTGCGACGCGCCTGAGCCACCCTCCCAGCGCCTCCGCCGATGGAACGTCGCCCAAGTGCCGCCACAGCCGGATGAAGACGTCCTGCGCCAGGTCCTCCGCCGCCGACCGCCGGCGGACCATCCGCAGCACCTGCTGGTAGACGGGGCCCTCGAACCGCCGGACGAGTTCGGCGAAGGCCTCGGCGTCGCCCTCGCGCGCCGCCCGGACCAGGGCCGCCGGGTCGTCCCGGCGATGGCGCACCGCCGCTTCCAGCGCGCCAAGCGCCGCGTTCGGCCTTGCGGTAAGCGCCCCTGCGGTCGCGGTCATCCGGTCCTTCTCCATCACTCTGCCGCCCACCCTCTTGGACGTTGGCCGGGGGCCGCCGTTCCGAAAAATCCCCGATCGGCCCTCCTATTTCATTATACGACGGGCGGTGGCGGCCCTGGGGAACTTCCGCCCGGCTTTCGTGCCATACTCATGCCGTGGCGGGGGATGCAAGGCCGGGCCCTTTGCCATGCTCAAGGCAGGCAAGGCCGGTCGGGCCACACGGGCTCGCGGGAGGGGATGCAACAGAATTCGGCTTGTCCGTCCGCGCCTCTACGGGCTCATTTGATGACATATAGGTGGCAGATCACGTAAACCGCAAAGGTCAGGAAGTAGTTGGCAAGCAACAGAGCGACAACCCCGCACACTTGCCGCAGCCTCGGACTTCCGTCTTGGAATCCGCGTCGAGCCAGGAGCCAAATCAAGGCTCCCGTGACGGCGAACGACACGGCGAGGTTAACCGCCATGATCACCATGTAGTCGCGCGTTCCCCACGGCTGCATCCTATGCAGAAAGGACGTGGGTCCGAAAACCAGCAAGCCCACCCCTGCGTCTGCAAGGAGCATCGCCGCCCCCAGGGCGGCGATTCGCCATGGACCGACCGCCTCGCAGGCGTGCAGAAGGGCGGGCCAGCCGACGGCCGTACAGACCACGAACGCCAAGACCACCGCCAGCAGCCCAGGCCAGCCCACGAAGCCGATGCGGAATTGCCGTTCGGCAATGGACACCGGTTGCCATGGCGGCAAGCGCTCGAAATCCTCACCATGGATTTTGCGCAGCCGAGCCACGCAGGCGTTGAGGGGAAACTCACGAACTAATTGTTTGGCCGTCTCCCGCGCACGAGACCAATCCTCCTGGGCAGAGTACGCATCGACCGCTTCCTCAAGGGCGGCCTCGCGCAAGGGTGATTTCGGGTGCCGAGTCAGAATGAACTCGAGCCATTTCGACACGGCCGGATAATCCACGTCGGTTGAGGCCCACCAGCGTTTCCTGTGCTTGAGGTCCATGACCTTAATCCATGCCGCATACGGGGCGAAACGACTCTCCGGGCACTTGGTCAGAATCTCGTCAACCGATGCGCGAACCGCCTCGGTCAAAGTATCGCCGACCAAGCCGCGCGCGCTGGCCCAGGCGCGCGCGGCCGCCTGGGTCCAGAGGCGCGACGCTTGACGGTCCTGGGGGTCCGCCGGGTCCCGGACCTCCACAAGGGCGGCGGAGTCGGGGGGAAAGCCCGCCGGCCGGATGCGATACGTCCCCGCGCGATCGAAAAGCAGTCGCACTTCGTGTTCGCCCACCAGATCCACCCACAGGGTCCTCACATGGGTCTGCCCGGGATCGAGGTTCACAGGGCGAACCATGATGGTCCTCGAGGGACCCCATTCGCGGCAGAGGTGCAAGAGGGCCGGAGGCCGGCCTTCCGCACCGACATAAACCTGATAGACGCCGCGGAATACCAACGGTACCGTCTGCTCCGATATGTTGTGCCAGGACAGCCGAAGGTACAGCGGTTCTCCGACGAGCAGCGGGGAGTTCACGGCCTCAACCGAGACGCGCAATCTCCCCCCGACCGTCAAGTCTTCTTCGCCGGAAGCGCTCCTAGCGCCAACCTCTGCGGCAAGGATAAGGCCGCACGCAAACGAAAAGAGTATTGCCCGTCTCATGGCACTGTCTCCTCACACCAGCAGCCGCGCCGCTCCTAAACAGATGGGTATTCAACGGAGCCGGCGCTCTTGGCCCAGGCGTCGCGGAAATCGGGCATCCGCCGGCCCGCGCGGCGATAGTAGTAGCGGAACCCCCAGTTGGCCGCCAGGTTCATCAGCCAGCCCGCCTTCTGGGCGGGGGGGCGTCCGGGGGCGCCTGAAGGGTACCAGGGCCCCGTCTGACAATCAATCCCGCCCCGAGGGGCCTCCGGCGGGGCCGGAAATAGGCGCGCAAGACCAAAAATATTTCAATTGACAGGGCTGGTTTGGCCGATTACACTCCTTGGTTCAAGAACTCGTTCGGCTTTGGGCCGGCGGGACGAACCGGACGTCCGGTTCGGCTATCAGGTCTGTTAGTGCTTCCCGGTAACAGACTCGTGCACGGAAAGAATCCCGGGAAGACGAAGGAGCAGCACAGATGGCTCGTGGTAAAGTGAAGTGGTTCAATGAGCAGAAGGGTTTTGGTTTCATCGAGCAGGAGGGCGGCACGGACGTGTTCGTCCACTACTCGGCTATTTCGGGGTCGGGCTTCAAGACCCTGGCCGAGGGCGATGAGGTCGAATTCGACGTCACGGCGGGCCCGAAAGGCCCGAAGGCGGAAAACGTCCGCCGCGCCGAAGGTGCCTGACCGACAGCGCCGATGAAAATGAACCCCGCCCGCAAGGGCGGGGTTTTGTTTTTGCGCCCGAGGCAGCTGGTCATTTTCGTGCCCGGGCCACCGCCTCCACGCACTGCCGCGCGGTCTGCGTGATACGGTTCCAGGCGGCCTGCTTGATGAGTTGGGCGTTGATGAGCGAATGGCCAAGGCCGACGGCCGCAGCCCCCGCCGCGATGTACGAGGCCGCAGTCGAGGCTTCGACGCCGCCGACCGCCATCAGGCGGACCTGCGGCAGCGGCGCTCGGATCGCCTTGATGTACGCCGGACCGCCCACGCACGAGACCGGGAAGACCTTGACGAGGTCGGCGCCGGCCTGCCAGGCGGTCCATATCTCGGTGGGCGTCAGCGCCCCGGGGCAGACGACCTTGCCGGCCTGTTTGGCCACGCCGATCATCTCGCCGTCCACGTTGGGCGCCACCAGGAACTCGGCCCCGGCATCAATGACCCTACGGGCGGCATCGGCATCCAGGACGGTGCCTGCGCCGACGACGAACTCGCCGCGGCTCTCGGCGGCCAGGGCCGCGATGGCCTCCACAGCCCCTGGCGTCGTCATGGTGACCTCGATGGCTCGGACACCGCCGGCCGCCAGCGCGCGGGCACCTTCCAGGAGGCCCGCCGAGACGTCGGACCGAATAACCGCCACCACGCCGCTCTCCAGAATGGTCCGCAAGGTGTCCGACATCGGATTCTCCTGGCGCCGGTTGCTGCATGCGCGGCGGCCCGTCGCAGCGGTTCGTCTGGCGCGTCCCGTCATCGTGAAATCCTCGCTCCGCCGCCGGCCATCGCCTTGAGGATCTCGTCCAGGGTGGCCCGGTTCAGGTCCCTGGGGAACGTGTGGGCCAGGGCCGAGTACGCGGCGGCGATGAATCGTGGGGCGGTCCCGGTCATCCGATCCTATCGCGCGGCGCCCGCCACCGCCAGGCGGACTTGCCAGACGGCCGTGTGGGCGGTGATGAAGAGCGTCCGGCCGTCCGGTCCGCCGAAGGTGCAGTTGGCGGCCGTCTCGGGCGTGCGGATCTTGCCCAGGAGTTTCCCCTCGGGGCTGAAGATGTGCACGCCGTCGCCGGCGGTGCTGTAGAGGCGGCCGTCTCGGTCCACCCGCATCCCGTCGGGGACGCCGGGCGAGACCGTCACGAAGACCTCGCCCCCTTCGAGCGTGTTGTCGGGCTTCACGCGGAACCGGCGGACGTGGTGGATCTTCGGGTCGCTGTCGGCGATGTAAAGAAGGGCCTCGTCAGGCGAGAAGCACAGTCCGTTCGGCCGCGAGAAGTCCGACACGACGGCTACCGGCTCCGCCGCGCCGCGGTCGAGCCGAAACACATGGTTGGCCGTCTGCTCGGCCATCTCCGGGCGGATGCCGTACGGCGGGTCCGTGAACCAGATCGTCCCGTCGCGCTTGACGACCACGTCGTTGGGGGAATTCAGGCGCTTGCCCTTGTAGGTGGCGGCAATCGTCTCGACCCGGCCGGCCTTCCCGGTCCGCGTGACCGTCCGGCTCCCGTGCTCACAGGTAACGAGGCGACCCTCAAGGTCCACCGTGTTGCCATTGGCGTTGTGCGACTCCTGGCGCCAGACCTTGAGCCCGTCCTGGCGCGACCAGCGGTAGATGGTGCTCACGGGGATATCGCTGAAGAGGAGGAACGCGCCCTCGGCCATCCACGCGGGGCCCTCGGTAAACCGGAGGCCGCCGGCGACCGGCTCGACAGCCGAGTCGGCGGCCAGGACGGCCTTGAACTTTTCCCGGACGACCTCGATGGCGCCGGCGGAACTTTCTTTCACTACGGGGGGCTCCTTCGATTCACGCTTCGACCGCATTCTATCAGACGGCGTTCACGGCCGCCAGAGCGTACCATCCGGCAGCCGGGAGACGGTCCAGTTGGGATTCTTGTCGTCGGGCGGGAACTTGGCGGCCAGGGCCTCGTTGAACTCGACGCCCCAGCCGGGTTTGGCGCTGGGGTAGGCGTAGCCGTTGCGAACCTCGGGCGCCCCGGGGAACAACTCGTATTCCACGGGTTTCCGGACGGCCCATTCCTGGATTCCGAAGTTGTGGCAGGCCACGTCGAGGTGGATGTTGGCGGCCATGCCGACCATCGAGAGGTCGCCAGGCCCGTGCCAGGCGGTCCGGACGCCGAAGGCCTCGGCCAGGTGGGCGAGTTTCAGGGCGGGCGTGACACCGCCGATGGCCGAGATGTGGCACCGGACGAAGTCAATCAGCCGGCCGGTGACGAGCGGCACCATTTCGCGCGGATGCGAGAACAGTTCGCCCATCGCCAGCGGCGTCGCGGAGGCGCGACGGATCTCGGCGAACCACTCCAGGTCTTCCGGCGCCAACGCGTCCTCCAG
>DATKUU010000365.1:0-2569 GCA_035530455.1 Phycisphaerae bacterium
TGTACAGTGCCCAACAGGCCGTCGATCTGTACCTCACACATGGCGGCGAGGTATTCGCGACCTCCGTATGGCACAGCCTCAAAGCCGCGGGCGGTTGGTGCGACGAGCGTTACTCGGATGACGGCCTGAACGGGCTGCTCGAACGGTATTCCGGAGCCTTGCGGCTCAACGATCTGCTCAAACCCTGCCTGATTACCGCCTACGACACCGTCCGGCGCAGGGCCCACTTTTTCAAACAACACGCTGCCCAGATGCACAGCGACCGGGACTTCCCGGTGTGGGCGGTGGCCCGTGCCACGTCGGCGGCACCGACGTTTTTCGAGGCGGCTCACGTAAAGGCCCTCGATGGAACCAGGTTTTCCTTGATCGACGGCGGAATTTTCGCCAACAACCCGGCTCTGTGCGCCTACGCCGAGGCCCGCACCATGGGCGACAAGCCCACCGCGAGCCGGATGGCAATACTCTCGATCGGCACCGGCGAGAAACTGTCCTCCTATCCATTCCGGCGAATCAAAAACTGGGGCAAGATCGAGTGGGCCGTGCCGGTCCTGGACATGATGATGTCCGGTGTCTCGGAGACCGTGGACTATCAACTGCGACAGATTTACGACGCGGTTGGCAAACCCGATCAGTATCTCCGCATACAGCCCGAATTGGGCAACGCCAGCCCGGACATGGACAACGCCAGCCGGCGCAACGTGATAGCCCTGGAGGAGGCCGGGCGGCACGCCGCCGAAACGTACCGCGCCGAGCTCGAGCGGTTCGCGGGGAAACTAGTGGAGAGTGGTTAGTGGATAGTGGCTAGTGGTTGGTCGCACTCGCCACTCATTAAAGGATGAAGGCAACGGATGAATGCCGTCACGAACAAACCAACCTGCGAGCTCTGCGGCGGCCCGATCTATCGCGACAAGGCCGCCCGCCGGCGGGCCCGGGAGCACGCCGCATGACCCCGTCGAACGCCATTCACACCCCCATCGAAGCCCCTTCGATCGCGTTTGGAAACCCGCCCCTGCGCATCTGCGCCACTCGCAGCGGCGACCGCGTCACCGGCTGGGTCGAGTTCCCCCACGAGGTCTGCGGTGCCACGCACTGCCCCATCGACTACCGCCGCTCCGACCCGACGTCGTCGGGATCCCTCCGTCCCGGAGCCTGTCCCGACGCCGTCGGGATCCCTTCGTCCCTGCCGCAGCGCGCTGCGGCCCGCCTCGACCTGGTCACCCACTGGCACCGGCTGTGCAACGAGAACCCGACCACAGCCAAGGGCATTCTCGCTCAGCGCGTTGTCGCCCAGGCCACAGCCGCCGGCGTCACCCACGTCAGTGTCCGCTCGCTCCAGAACTGGTCGCACACGTTGGACATCGAGGGCCCCAACGGCCTGCGTGACCGTTACGTCAAGCCACCGCAGAAGGTACTCCGCATCGACGCCCGCCACGCCACCTACGCGGTGCAGGTGTGCGCGTGGTGGGCCTATCGCATCGGCAGTGCCACGGTGATTGACACCACGATGATGTCCATCGCCGCCGCCCTGATCGACGGCGGTTATGCGGTCGCCGACATTCTGGCGACGATCGATTGCTACTACGCCTACCCGACGGACCGGGCTGCGTTTCCGTTCAAACCGTTCGCGCGCTGGGTCAAACACGATTTCGAGAAGTGGCTCCTACGGGCTTGCGAAAGCGCCGACTACGTGCGCGGCCTCCAGGCCGCGAAACCTGTCGCCCCTCCACGCACCCGCCAGCGTGACGTCACCGCCCGCACCAATCGCCGGGCCCTCCGCACCCTCGCCGGCGATTCCCCGTCCCCTTGTCCCTCCATCCCGGAGCCTGTCCCGACCCCGTCGGGATCCCTTCCCCCCTCCGTCCCTTGTACCTTATATAGCGTCGGCCTCGATGGTCTCGCCCGCGACATGGTCGCGCGCCGTGCCCCGGGGATCCCCGCCCTGAAGGGTCTCGCTCACCCCGCGTCGATCGGCGAGTTTCTCGGCGCCCTGGACGACGGCTACCGCCGGATGTTCCTGGCCGCCGGCCGCCGCGATCGCGACGCCCGCGACGCCCGCGACGAGGCCCTTGCCACCATGCCCCTGTGGTGGGACCGCGTCCCCGACTCGGTCCGCCATGATATCGACTTCCGACTCGCCGCCTGGCGCAGCGATCACCCCCACGTGACTGAGACCGCCGTCGCCTCGCGTCGCCTCGACATGTTCCTGCCTAATTTCCGCGACCGCCGTCTCGGACTCGAGCGCCTAGGCGTCGCTCGGAGACTCCCCGCATGACCCCGCTCCACGACCTCACGACCCGCAATCGCGCGCCGAACCATTGCCAAAGCGTTGCCGATTGCCAAAAGTCCCGCCGCCGACGGATCGCCGTAAACCCCTACCCCGCTAGGGTTTGCGACTTTTGGCAACCACTGCAAAACCCTTTGATTCCCCCCGAAACCGATCTGCGCAGCGCAAAACCCCAAAATCCCCGAATCCACCATAACCCCTTATAGATCAAACACTTACGACTTTTGGCAACTTTCGCAAAATCTCTTTTAATCACAGAGTGTGGCTATCAATGCCGAGAAACTT
>DATKUU010000366.1:0-10165 GCA_035530455.1 Phycisphaerae bacterium
TGAGGCGTGGCGGAGGCGGCGGCCAGCGCCGCCCCGCAGATCCCCAGCCGGCCGAGCAGCGCCAGGCTCGCGAGGCCGGGTTTTGTCGCCGCCCCGCGCCGCCCGATGCCGCGCAGCGTTCGCACCTTGATCCAGTGTGAGGCCAGGCTGGCGGCCATTCCGACGGCCAGGCCCCCCGTCACCGGTGTGTAGCCGCCCGACGCTGCAACCGCGCACGCCACCACCGCCAGGCCGGCCACCGCCGTTGCCTGCACGACGCGGTCCTGGAACGACTCGAACGTGTTCACGTCGGCCGCACGTGTCATCGCCGCAGGCCCCTCATGATTGTCCGATACGAATACCATCCGCCCCCGATGATGCCCGCCAGGACGCCCAGAATCGTCATCAGCGGAAAGGTCCCTGTCACGTTCCGGTCCAGGAGCCAGCCTGCAAACCATCCTGCCAGGATCGCCAGCGCCATGACCCAGGAAACCGCCAGGACCCCCACGCCGCGATGCCACAGCGGGCCCTTGTCCTGCGCGTCCGTTTCCTCGTCGGTGAAATCGTCCCGGTCCGCCATGAGTCCCTGCTGGATGGGGGCGCCGGCCGATGCGACTCCGTTTGCGTCGTGCGGGCTCTTCATCGGTTTGGGGCTCTGCACGAGCCCCGGACAGACTCCGATACTCTCCCGGGGGCGCACTGTCAAGCAAAAGCCATTGGGGGACGAGCGGGAAGGGGCGTGCGGCCTGTCAGGCGGGATGCCGAACCTCCACCACGCGCACGCCGTGACGCTTCACAAACCGGCGCTCCTGGAGGACGGCCAGGAAAAACGCGACGAGCGCCAGCGCGCCGCCCAGCACCGCCGCCGACCCCTCGGCGCCCAGGCCCGTCGCTTGCGCGAGCCACGCCCACCGGCTGCCGACCACCAGGCCCGCCACCAGGGCCGCCAGCGGCAGGGCGAACACCAGGCCGATGCTCCGCCACACGCCCGGAAGGGGGACCTCGAGGGTCACGCCGTCGCCGACGACGAGGTCGCCGGCTTCGACCCAAAGGACCCTTTCTCCGCCGCCGGCGCTTTGGCAGGCGCGGCAGCGACGGCAGAGGGTTTCAGCCCGGCGGGCGACGCCCACCGCCGCGCGGTCCCCTGCGACGCGCACGACGGTTCCGCTTTCGATCACGGTTACGTCTCCTTGGCCGCGCCCCCCGATGGCTTGGCACGCCGCCGAGCGCTCGGAAGCCGTAGCGACCGGATCCGCAGCACCTGTCGCGCCAGCGCCCTTTGCGGAATGTGACGGTTGAGCGGCACGACCAGCACGCTGCCCAGCCGGCCATCGCTCGTCAGGATCATGTGCCGAGACGTCGGCGTCTTGATGCCCGGCAGGGAACTCTGGTGGCCCGTGATGAGCAACTGCGCCCCGACGGCCCGGGCGAACTCGTCGGCGGAACGCTGGTTGTGGTTCCGGCCCCAGACCATTTCATAGAGCGACGTGCCGCGACGGTAATCCCCAGGGACGAGCGGCCGGTCGAAGATGCTGTAGTCGAAGTCCTCCAATGCCTTGGGCTCGGGGGTCGAGTGGCTGATGAAAAGTCCGTTCGGCGTCGAGACGGCCAGGGGTAGCGCCGCGAGGAACCGCCGGTACGCCTCGAGCACGGCCTGGCAGTTCGGGCCGTAGGCGTTCCGGACGCCGCGGCGGAACTGGTCGCTCACCGGCTCGCCGGCCTTCGTGATCCGGGACCCCGTCAACTCCGCCAGGTCGTGGTTCGACAGGACCACCTGCACGCGCGACCGGAAGATGCACTTTAGCGACGCTACCTCCTCCAGGAGCCAGAAACTGGAGTCCCCGCCCTGTTCGTCCGCCGGGCCGCCGTGAATGAGTTCCTGGAAGACGATGCACCGGTCCCGGTGGCGGTGGAGGCGCGCCCACCCCAGAACGCGGTCCAGGTTCTCCCGGTCGCCGTGCAGATCCCCCAGGATGACCAGGTCTCCCTCGGCGGGCAACTCCATGACGTTGCCCCGCCGCCACGGGTCGCGCTGGCTGAGAATCGCCGCCCGGTCCATCAGGTCGGTCACCTCGCCGACCCCCAGGTGCGCCTCGTCCAGGTTAAGGTCCCAATCCTCAGCGGGGCCGTTCAAGCGTGGCTCCTTCTCAGCGCTCGGCTGCGGTCGCAGCGACGTTCCCCGGCGACGCGCTCAGGTGCCGCACCAGCATCCGCTGACGCACCTCCCAGAGAAACGTCCTCATCGGGAACTCCTTGCCGGGACACTCCGTCACCTTCACCTCGCCGTGCCCGACGATGCGCTCCAGGGAAATGCCGTACCGCTCGGCCAGGGCGGTGACGAGCGCCTCCAGGCTGGCCATTTGCGCGGCCGTGGGCTGTTCGCGCTCGAAGTTCCCGACCAGGCAGATGCCGATCCCGCGGACGTTGAACTCCGGATGGCCGGGCACGTGGCAATGGGCGCCGCTGCGCTGCTCGGTCCACCGCGGCGTGGGGAGGATCTCGCCGTCCGCTGTCCCTTTCGCCCGACCGTTGTTGATGATGAAATGGTACCCCGCGTCGCGGATGTGCAGGTTCTCGCGGTGCCAGCGGCTGATGGCCTCCAGCGTCGCCGACCGCGTCGCGCTGTGGTGGATGACGATGTAATCCCACGGCCGGACCGGGGCCGAACCGTCCGGACGGATGACGCGATCCAGGAAGGTGTCCGCCGCCGGTTCCTTCCCGGCCGGTTCGGTCGCGGTCGGCTGCGGGCCTGCCAGCGCCAGCGCCACCCAGCAGGCCAGCCCCACCAGCCCCATCGCCGCCACGAGCGCCAACCAGACGGCGACCAGCCGGGAGGCGTTCGCCGTCTTCGCAGCCACGGGGGGTTCGGGGCGCTGTATGTCCGCCATGGGACACCTCGCTCGATTGGGTCCCGGCGCGCCGGGACTCCGACGCCGGGCATGTCGAACCGATTATACCCCCCGCCATGTGTCCCGTCCAGACAGCCGTTCGGCCGCGCCCCTGGACACGGGCCGGCCGTCGGACAATAATGCTCCCGCGGACGACCCTCCAACGGACGCCCTTTCCAGGAACCGGGGAAGCGCTGGCGCCACACGCCACACCGGGGATCACCGCTGGAGGCTCCTGGAAACGGCAGTGGAGAGAGGAACTTGGTTTCGCCGAAAAGACCGAGGGTCATGCGCACTAAACCGACGCGAATGCGGCGAGGGTGGTTCGGCCTGGCGCTGGTGAGCGGCGCGGCCTGGGGGAGCCTCTGCGCCGCCGGCGACCTTAGGCCCGACGAACTCCGCGAGGCGGTTTCCGGCGCCGTGTGCCTCGTGACGGCCAGGGACGGTTTCGGCCTGCCGCTCGCCCACGCCACCGGCTTTCTGATAGGCGACGGGCGGTTTGTCCTGACGGACCTGGCGGCCGTGGCTCAGCCGGGCGTCGTCCGGGCGACTGTGCGCTTCGAGGATGGTTCGACGGCCGAGGCCGCCAAGTTCGGTTTCGCCGACGCTGCGCTCGGCGTGGCGGCGCTGGACCTGGGGCCCGACGGCGCAGGGCGCCGGGGCTTGGCGCTCCAGGCCGACGGGCCGGCGCTCGACGGCTCCGTCGCCGTCACCAGCGCGGGATGGGAATGGGCGAGTGCGCTCAAACTGGTGACCGGCCGGCTCCAGGCGGGCAAGAGCGCGGCCGACCTTGCCTCTGCAGCGGGGTGCGATTCGCCTCCGGAAGCGTTCGGCTTTTTCGCCGTCAACGGTGCCCGGGTCTCGGGCGCGTCTGGCTCGCCGGTGCTTGACGCCCAGGGCCGCGTCGTCGCCGTCTGGTTGGAATTGGCGATCGGCACAGGAGCGGTGGACGTGGCGGCGCCCGCGCCTGCCATCCGGCGGGCCCTCCTGGCGGCGAAGCCTCAACTGCAACCCCTTACCGATTTGCCGCGCCCCCTTTGGCCCGCGCGCGTCCGGCCGGTCGCGGGCGAGAGCATCGCCCCCGCCCGCCTTGCCGCCACCGTGCGATCCGTCAAACTGCGCCTCCGCTGCGACAAGTGCAACGGCACGGGCCAGGTCCGTGTCCGGCGCATTATCGGAATCCGTAAGAGCGGCGGCATGACTTACCCCGCGTACGGCGAGTTCGATGAAGCGTGTCCCGATTGTCATGGCGAAGGCACCGTCTTTCGCGATACGACGCACGGCGATCTGGTCGCGATGGCTGAGCAGGCGGCGCGCGTCCGCTTCGACCCGGAGGTGGACCCCAAGGCGCGCGAAGCCACGCTTGCCGGCGTTCGCGAGGTCCTCGATGCCTTGGCGAACCTGAAGACGGAAGGGCGCCGCGCGATGCTCGCCGCCGCCGCCCAGGCGGTCCGGGACGACGCCGAGTGGCCGCGCGGCCTCGTGGTCTGGGCCCAGATCCTCGACAAGGTGGAGGCGCCCGACGGCGGGTACGTGGTGCTGGCGCCGCACGGCTCGAACCAGCGAATAGCGATGCGGCCGGAGGCGGAGCGCGACGCCGGTGCCGGCCAGGATCCCCCGGCCGCTCCAGGGACCTGGCAGTACGGCCAGTGGATCCTGGTGGCCGGTCTAGGCGAGGGACGGGTTGCGGTCGGCGGGCAGAGGCTCGTGTGGATTCGGCCGGCGGTGTGGATCCTCAGTCCGTCGCTCGGCCGGGCGCCGGCGCGACCAACCGCGCCTGGGACCGGGGACGGGCCGGCTACGCCGCAACCGCAGCCCCGGCCGAAGAGACCGGGATTCTTCGGCGTGTGACGCGATGCCGCACCGCGCGGCACCGAAGCCGCCGGGGAGACGCGAGAGCAACCCATGACGCGCGACGAAATCGCCGGGGCCAAGATGCAAGTGCGCCGCAGCGTTTCGGCGGCGCTGGCGAACCTGGGCCCCGACCGGCGCCGAATCGCCGCCGTCGCCCTGGCGCGATGCCTGGCCGGCCTGGGGTGCGTCCGGAGGGCCCGGACGCTGATGGCGTTCCTCTCGATGCCGACGGAGATTGACACCTGGCCGCTCATCCGCTGGGCGTGGGGCGAGGGCAAACGCGTCGCGGTCCCCCGCATCGAGCCGCCTCTGACGGAGACCGACCGGGCGCTCGGCGGGAGGGAGATTGAGCCGGTCTTGCTCGAGCGGGCCGACGTCCCGGCTGCGGTGGAGCATCCGGCGGTCCGGCCGGGGGCGATGGGGATTCTCGAAGTCCCCGACGCGCCGCCGCTCGCGGTCGCGGAACTGGATGTGGTGCTCGTCCCGTGCCAGGCGCTCGACCGTCGGGGCAATCGCCTGGGCAAGGGCGGGGGGTTCTACGACCGGTTCCTCGCCCGGGCGGACCTGCGGGCCGACCTCGTCGCCGTCGCCTTCCGGGAACAGATTCTCGATGAGATGCCCGTGACCGAGAACGACCGGCCTGTGCCGACGATTGTCACGGACGCCGGGATTGTTACAATAGAAGCGACGGGTGGAGGGCGCCGTCCGGTTTAGTCTGCAACACGGCTGCGCCCCGGCCGCCCGTCCTGCCCGACCCCGAGAAACGGGACCGTCCCCAAGGGGACGTCCCCAACGGAACGTCCCGCCGGGAAGGAGACGTGTTCCCATGACGACGCTGGGCCGCATGGTCGCAACGGTGGTGTTTGTGGTGGTCGTTGCGGTTGTCGCGTCGGTGGCGACGCATTTTCTGTGGCCTCCGGCGGCGGCGCCGGCCGCGCCGGAGCCGGTGATTGTGGAGACGCCCGTGGGCGCGCCGCCGGCCGTCGCGCCGCGCGCCGATCCGATTTCGGCCGGCGCTCGGGCGCCTGCGCCGGTCGTAGCGTCCGCGCCGGTCGTTGTGCCCCCGCCGGTTGTGGTCGAAGTGCCTACGGCGCCGGTGCAAGGGCTGAGCGGTCCTGGCGCATCGGCGGCCGAGGAAGGTCTGGCCCTGTCGCGGGCCGGCCGGACCGTCGAAGCGCAGAAGCGCCTCAGCGAGGCCCTGCGCGCCGGCATCGCAGGCTTGGAAGCCCGGACCGTCCACGCGGCCGTCAATCAATGCGCCGACCGCCTCCAACTTGGGCCGACCATCGTTCCCGGCGACGGGTACTCGAAATTGTACGCCGTTGCCTCCGGTGACACGCTGACGGCGATCGGCCAGCGATTCGCCGTGCCGTATGAACTCATCATGCGTCTGAACCGGCTCGGCTCGACGTCCATCTACGCCGACCAGCCGCTGAAGGTCGTCCAGGGGCCGATCCATCTGGAGATCCTCAAGGACGCCCACGAACTGCGGGCGTGGGTGGGCGAGGTGTGCCTGCGCGTGTATCCGGTGGGCATCGGGGCTCCCGGCGCGACGCCCGAGGGAACGTTCGTCGTCCAGAAGAAGATCAAAAACCCGCCCTACCAGCCGCAACATAAGCCGGCGTCGGCGCACCGGCCGTCGGGCGACCCGGAGAATCCGCTTGGCACGCGGTGGATAGATATCGGCAACCATTATGGCATCCACGGGACGATAGACCCGGCGAGCATCGGCGCGAGCGTCTCCGAGGGCTGCATCCGCATGCACAACGCTGACGTCGAGGAACTCTACGACCTGGTCGTCCCCGGGATAAGCAAGGTCGTCATCCGACCCTGAGTCCGCGTCGGCGCGACGGCCGGTCGTATAATAGAGCAGGGGCGGCCGGTGCGGCCGCAGACGGGGTGATGCCCGTGACGACGCTCACCAACTATCTGCCGTATCTCGAGGTGATGGCCCGCATCGAGGCGGTGCGCGGGCGAATCCGCACGCTCCGTTTCACCGAGGGGTTCCTGGCGTTCCTGACGGTTCTCTGCGGGACGGTCCTGGCGGTGACGTTGGCGCAGGGTTTTCTGCGGTTCGGGGCGGCGGGGCGGTTGGCGCTGCTGGTCGCCGGTCTGTCGGCGGTCGCGGGTGCGTTCTGGCGCTACGTCCTGGCGCCGCTGCGGCGCGAACCGTCGCCCAAGGAGGTCGCCCGCTTCGTCGAGACGCGCCTGCCGCATCTCGGCAACAGCCTCATCAACACCATCCTGCTCGTGGAGCAGGCGGCGGAGTGGTCGCCGGTCCTGGTGCAGATAGCGGTGAATCAGGCGGCGTCCGGGGCGGCGGGAGTGGACCTCGTGGGCGCGACGAGCGCCCGCCCGGCGAAGCGCTGGGCCCTGGCGGCCGGCGCCGCCGCCGTCGCACTCGGGGCCTTCATCGCCCTGGCTGCGCCGCGGTTCCTCTCGGCCGGGCTTCAGGTGCTCTTCCCGTT
Organism: Phycisphaerae bacterium; assembly: GCA_035530455.1. GTDB lineage: Bacteria > Planctomycetota > Phycisphaerae > FEN-1346 > FEN-1346 > JAPLMM01. The sequence goes on from DATKUU010000366.1 coordinate 7,190, forward strand.
CGACTCCGGCATCCCCAGCGTCGGCGCGGTGGAGATCCTGTCGGTCGAGCCCGGCAACGTCGTGTGGAACAAGGGCGAGCCGATGGACATCCAGGTGACCATCGGCGAAGATCGCGGCCGGGCGTATGAGGGCGTCGTCGAAATCGAGGAGACGGGCGGCCTTGCGCGCCGCAGCGCCCTGGTGCGCACGGGCGAGCGGCTCGACCGCTTCTCCTGCCGCGTGCCCCAGGTCGTTCGCCCGTTCACCTATCAGGCGCGCATCGGGGGCACGGAGAGCCGGCGGTTTACGGTGGCCTTGCGCGAGCCGCCGCTGGTGGAGTCCGTTGACCTGCGCTTCAATTACCCCGACTACACCGGCCTTGAGCCGCAGACGGTGACGAATGCGCCCGGCGAGATCCGCTGCCTCGTGGGGACCCAGGTCGAGATGACGATCCGCGTCTCCTCGCGCGTCGAGGGAGGGAGCCTGCTGTTCGGCTCGGGTGTGGTCCTCAAGGGTCTGCCGGCAAGCGACGGCCGCTCCTTCTCGGCGCGCTTTACGGTGCTCGCCGACGACACGTACGAGGTGCGCCTGGACGATCCCGGCGCGCCGGGACCGGACCGGGCGGCGGTGGCGTATCCCATCAAGGCGCTGGCCGACGAGCCGCCCGTCATCGCGTTCACGCTGCCGCGGCAGGACGTTGCGGCAGCGCCGGGCGGGACCGTCCGCATGAGCCTGAAAGCGGCGGACCGGTACGGTCTGGCGGACGTGCGGCTGCTGGCCCAGGCCGACGGCGAGGATGCGCCGCGCAAAATCCAGACGTGGGGCGCCTTCGCCGACCCCAAGGACGCGGTGCTCGACTGCGCGTTGGCCGTCGATGCGTCCGCCTACGCCCTCGGGCGGACGATTACCTACTGGGCGGAGGCCCGCGACCGCCGGACGTACCAGGGCGGCCCGACGCCGAAGGGGCCCAACGTCGCAACGACCGCGAAGTACAAAATCCTGGTCCAGGATGCGAAGGCGACCGCGGAAGAGAAACAGCGGCAACTGGGCCTCTTGTACGATCGGCTGCGAGAGATCCTGAAGGCCCAGGAGACGGCCCGCGCGACGACTGCCGTGCTCGGCGAGCAGCGGACGACGGACGAGGTCCGTTCCGCCGGGGCGAATCTCGCGGCAGCCCAGGGTGCCATCCGCTCCTCGACGCTGGCCGTCACGCGCGATGTGACATTCGACGCCGACACGCTGCCGATTCAGGCGACGCTGGAAGCGCTGGCGGTGAACGAGATGGCCTCCGCCGTCGCAAAGGCCGGGGCGCTGGCCGGCTTTGCCGGCGAGTCGCTCGATCCTGTGGCCGCGATGGGCGAGCGGCTGGCCGCCGACCAGGACGCCATCGTCGCCGTGCTTCGTCGGATTCTGGACATCACGGGAAAACTGGCCGACGCGGTGCGCGAGGCCGAGAGCCGCCTGAACCCCGGCGACCTGCCGGCCGACCTGGAGGCACGCCTGGCGGCCCTGCGCGACCGCCTCAAGGAGTTCATGGACGAGCAAAAGAAGGTCATCGAGGCGACGCAGGAACTGGCGAAGCGCCCTGTGGACGATTTCACCGACGCGGACCAGAAGGAACTCGAGCGCCTCCAGGCCGTCGAGGACCAGTGGGATTCTTTTCTAGCAGAGCAGATTTCGGACCTTTCGAAAGTTCCCGGGCTGGATGCCTCCAACCCGAGCCTGGTGAAGGAACTGGTGGAAATCAAAACCGACGTGGAAATGGCGGCCGACGCGCTGGCGAAGAAGGCGATGGACATCGTTGTGCCGCTGGAAGAACTCGGCATGGAGGCCGCCGAGGAACTCGTCGAGAATCTCGAGCGCTGGTTGCCCGACCAGCCTGACCGCCTCGCCTGGAAACAGGAAGAGGCGCTCGGCGAGGCGGAGGTGCCTTACGCGGAACTCCCCGCCGAGATGGAAGACCTTGTCGGCGACCTGCTGGAGCAGGAAGAGGACCTCTTCGACCAGATCGAGGACACGACCAGCGGCGCCGCCGACTCGCTGGACAAGGGCGCCGGATGGGACGCCGTGGACGGGCCCATCTCGAACTACTCCGCCAAGGGCGTCACGGGCAACACGCTGCCCAATGCAAACGAGATGAGTGGTCGAAGCGGCGAAGGACGCACGGGCAAATCCTCCGGTGAGTTTGTCGAGGAGACGGCGACGGGGAAGGGCGGACGTCGCACGCCCACACGCTTGACGCCTGACGCCTACAGCCAGGGCGAAATCCAGGATACGAGCGGAGAAGCGCCGACCGGCGCCACCGGCGGCGGAAAAATCTCCGGCGCAGGCTCCGAAGGTTTGGAAGGCCCCGTCCCGCCGGAACTGGCGCGCCGCATGGGCGCACTGGCCTCCAGGCAGGCGCAACTGCGCAACACGGCCGAGGGCGTCAAAGCCGGCCTCGAGGTCCGAAACTACCAGTCCTTCGCCCTGGACGGGGCGATGGCAGGGATGCGGCGGGTCCAGCGCGACCTCCTGGCCGGGCGATACCGGAACGCCCTGCGGCAGCGCGACCTCGTGCTGGAGAACCTGAAGAGCACGAAGATGCTTCTCGAGGGCGAGGTCCGCATCCGCCGCGACGCCTCGACGGCCCTTCCGAACGCCGTCCAGGCCGAGGTCCTCGACGCCCTCGAAAAGCCCATGCCGCCCGGCTACGAAGAGTACCTCAAGCGCTACTACGAGCGCCTGAGCCGGGGCGAGTGAAAGTCATTTCGGCATGTTTTTCGGATGAGATGACACGGGGCTTGAAAAAAGAAGAAAAAGATATGGTCGCTTCCGCCGCGCCGGCCACGGGCTTGCGCCCGTGGCTAACGTCAAACGTGCCTCCGGCACTCTCTTGCGAAACATCTCCTCGGCTGCGCCTGCCAGAAAATCTTGGCACACCCCGATAGGGCCCGCGCCGTGTTTTCCGTTGATGCTCTGGCGGGCAGTGTCTATAGTCTCCCTGCGGCGATCGT
>DATKUU010000367.1:0-15774 GCA_035530455.1 Phycisphaerae bacterium
CCACCACTCCGCGCGACGCCCCCGTCGCCGCCATGCAAATCCGCATCCCCACGACGATCTCCGCCGCCCGCTCCAGCATCAGCCGGTGGTCGCAGGTGAGGTACGGCTCGCATTCGGCCCCGTTGATAAGGAGGGTGTCAATCGTCTTGCCGCGCGGCGGGGCGAGTTTCACGTGCGTCGGAAACGTCGCACCGCCCATGCCGACAATCCCCGCCTCGGCAACCGCCTGGCGGATTTCGTCGGCCGACAAGCCGAGCCAGTCGCGCGGCTCGTTCGTCCCGTCGGCCCACGCGTCAAGCCCATCCGGCTCGATGGCGACGGCCTCCGAGGCACGCCCTGTTGCCGCGTCCACGACCGACTCGATGGCCGCCACCTTGCCGGACGTCGGCGCGTGGACGGAGGCGGAGATGAATCCGTCCGCCTCGCCTATTTTCTGGCCGCGCTTGACCGCGTCGCCTTTCTTGACCACCGGCTTGGCGGGGGCGCCCAGGTTCTGGGCCATCGGCACGACCAGACGCGGAGGCAGCGGGAGCGTCTCGACCGGTTTGTCGGCCGTCCACTTCGTGCTCGGCGGATGCACCCCGCCCCGAAAAGTCGCCTTGCTCACGCTTCTCCTCGCTGAAACGAAAAGGGGTCCGTATCCTAGCAAGGCGGGGGGGAATTGTAAACGAAGAGTTAGGCCTTGAGCGCCCGGCCGATCTGGCGGACGGCCTGGGTGAGGCGCTGCTCGTTCTCCACTAGGGCCAGCCGCAGGAACCCTTCGCCGTTCGGGCCGAACGCCCGCCCGGGCGCGACCGCCACGTTCGCCTTCTCCATCAGGTCCACGGCAAAATCAATGGTCCCCCGCCCCGCGAGAACGCTCTCGGGCACCTTGGCCCAGACGAACATGCCGGCTTTCGGCGGCTCGACCTCGGTCCAGCCGATGCGGTGCAGCCCCTCGACGAGCACGTCGCGGCGCTTCTGATAGACGCGGGCCTGGTGGAGCACGTCGGCGTCGCAGTGCCTGAGGGCGACGATGGACGCAATCTGAATGGCCTGGAAGATGCCGTAGTCGTAGTACCCCTTCACCTTCGCCAGGGCCTGGATCATGCCGGCGTTGCCGGCGCAGAACCCGATGCGCCACCCGGCCATGTTGTAGGGTTTCGACATGGTGGTGAACTCGACGCCGACATCCTTGGCGCCCTTGGCCTCGAGGAACGACGGGGCGCGGTATCCGTCGAAGCACGTCTCGCCGTAGGCGAAATCGTGGATCACCAGAAACTCGAACCGCTTCGCCATGGCGACCACTTCCTCGAAGAACCGCACGTCCTCGACGATCATGCTCGTCGGGTTGTGCGGGTAGTTGAGGATGAGGATTTTCGGCCGCGGATACAGGTGCTCGACGACGTAGGCGACGCGCTTGAGAAACTCGTCGTCGTTGCCCAGCCGCACGCTGATGACGTTGGCGTCGGCCAGCACCACGCCGTACACATGGATCGGAAACGCCGGGTCCGGGACGATGGCCGTGTCGCCGGCGTCCAGCAAGCCCAGGCACATGTGGCTGAAGCCTTCTTTGGAGCCGAGGCAGGCGATCGTCTCCGTGGCGGGGTTGAGTTCGACGTTCCGCCGCGAGGCGTAGCGGAGGGCGACCTCGCGCCTGAGGTTGTGCACGCCCACCGAGGCGCTGTAGCGCTGGTTGCGGGCGTCGGCGGCAGCCTCGCAGAGTTTGTCCACGATAGGCTTGGGGGTGGGGTCCGAGGGGTTCCCCATCCCCAGGTCAATGATGTCCACGCCCTGCTGGCGTTTCTTCAGTTTCGTGGCGTTGATGCGGCCGAAGAGGTACGGCGGGAGGCGCTTCAGCCGCGCCGCCACGGAAATCGTGTATTCGGGTTCCTGGACCGTGTCGCTCATGTCGCGCTTCTTCGCAAAGGACCGCCGAAAAACATTTTTGTTTTCCCTCTCCCCCTGTGGGAGAGGGGAACGGAAGCCATGATAATGCCGGGGCGCTAGGAGTCAAGGAGCAGGGCCCGCTCCTCAGCGGTGAAGCGCATCGGCCGGCCGCGGGCGTCCACCAGGGCCCCTGTGATCTCGGCCTCGGCGATGAGGGTTTCGCCGGCCGCGTCCTCGCGCAGCAGGCGGTTGGCAAACTCGACCCGCGCCCCGCGGACCTCGCGGACGCGCGTCTCGACGACGAGTTGCTCGTCGTAGCGGGCCGCGGCACGGTAGCGGACGCACACCTCGGCGATGGCGACGTAGCGTCCGCGCGCTTCCATGTCGGCGTACGCCAAGCCCCTCTCGCGCAAGAGTTCGGTCCGCCCCATTTCGAAATAGACGAGTACATGCGAGTGGTGGAGTCGGCCCATGGGGTCGGCCTCGCCGTAGCGGACGCGGACAGTCAGGTGATGGGGTTCGGCCACAGCAGCCTCCGGGCGCTAGGCGGATCTTGTCTTTGAGTGGCGCGGGGCACAAGGCCCCGCGCTACGACTTCGCCAGGAATTCTTCGATGACGCGCTTAAAGTCCGGCTCCGGCTCGGTCTCCCACATGTTGATGATTTTGCGTTCGCGTTCGGCGTTTTCGGTCGAGTCGGAGGCGTGGGCGGCGTTGCGCATGAGGTCTCGGCCAAAGTCACTGCGGACCGTGCCCGACTCCGCCTGATCGGGGTTCGTCGCGCCGAGCCAGTAGCGGATCTTGGCGATGGCGTCCTCGCCGCGGTAAAGAAGGGCGAGGCATCGGCACGGGCCGGGGCGGCTGCGCTCCGCCTCGCTGCGCACTTTGCGCGGGTCCACGCCCGTCATGTACTGGACGATCCTGGCAAACTCGGCGCGGGCGTTCGAGTCGGCGAGCATGCGGTTGGTGGTCTTGTAGAGGTCGTCCGGCAGGTCGAAATCGAAGGCGCCCTGGAGGCGCTCGCGCATTGTCCGCTCGATGAGGAACTGGAGTTTCTCGCGGAACTGGTCCAGCAGCGGCCCGTAAAACGCCTCGCCCTGGGCGGAGGACATCGAGAGCAGTTTCGCCCCGACGATGTAGAGGCCGGTCCGCGAGAAGACGTCAACGATGTTTCCCGGTCGGCGGGATCGCTTCTCGAAGTTCTCCGGCTTCAGGATCACCAGTTCCGTCTGGACGTTTTTCGCCTCGGGCGGGAAGGCGACGGCCGACTCGATGATGCCCCCGTCGGTCGGGGCCGTCCGGGCGAAGAACTCTAGCTCCTCGCGGACCGTCTCCGGGTCCGGGCCGCAGATGACGGCCGGCTCGAAGTAGCGGATCTTCCCGTCCGGCGTGTTCAGAAAGTCGCCGTACGTCCCCCGGACGGTGTGGCCGGTGACCTTCGGTCCGGCGGGGCCCACGACGTCGTCCACCAGGTGGTTGAGGGCGTTCTCTCCGCGGAACATCAGCACCATGCAGCGGTTCGACAGGCCCAGGACGTTTCGGCGCCGCAGGTTCGCGTCCACATACTCGATGAACGCCTCGCGGACGGGGTTCCCGAGGTCACTCTTCTTGAGGATTGCCAGATACTCGTCCACCCAGGCGTCGCTCGGGGCGAGCATGTGAATGCCGACAAGGTCCAGTTTCGACAGGCTGAGGAGCCGCCCGATGATGCCTCCCGTGCGGCTCTTGTGGAGGCTGTACGGCGTGATCATGACGTAAGCGAGTTCGTCCGCCATGCATCTTCTCCGCGCGCAATTCGTCGGTTGGCCAGTGTACCGGTACCGCGGGACGAGGTCAAACGGATTGCGAAGGGCGATCGGCGACCGCTACAGTGCCTCAACTTCGGCCGGGTGAGGATTGACAAAGAGTACCGCTAACGATGGCGTTCACTAGCGGCGCGGTCTAGCGCCGTACAGTGCAGCGTTTGGTTCGGCCCCAAGGAGTTTGATTCCGTCTGACTCACAGTAGCACGTAATGTGCGGCTGTTCTGACTCTCGTGTATTCTTCCGGTTTCCTCTCTCAAGGACGGCGGTCAGCCGTTTGCGGGCATCTTGCGGCATTTTCCAGAATCGGGGAACCGTGCAAGTGTCCACCCAGTCCAGCGTGATGTCTGCGGGGAGTTGATCGAGTTCCGATAGGAACTGGTTGAAGTTCCCTGTTACGAAATACGTCTTGGCGGGGTTGCTGAAGAGATAGAACCGCTGAACATACTCATCCCAGACAATGAGCATCCCGTAGTCTTTGTCGATGGTAACCGGCTTGTCTTCATGCTCCCTCGGCACCCAAAAGGCGATGAGCCTCTTGCTTTCCGGCTCAACAACACCGCGGTGCCAGACCGCTGACTGCGGCCGGAGCGACGCACATCCCGCCAAGACGACGGCTCCAAGCATGGCTGCAATTCTGGTCATGTCTTCTCCTGTCGCCCTACACCCGCACCCGATTGAAACTCGACCCTGCATGTGCCCCGGAAGCGTACACACCGGGTTCGGCATTTTCCAATATATTCCGATGCGACAATTGCACTTCAAGGCGTCCGGCGGACGATCAGGACTGCGTCGGCCGACGCGAGGCCCGTCGGCGGCGCGAGCGTCGCGTGCCCTCCGGCGACTGTCCCCGCTGCATGCCACGCTCCGTCGCGCGGGTCTACCCACTCGACGGCAAACCGGCCGCCGCCCTCGAGCGCCAGCGTGACAGGCCCGCGCTTCTCCGCGTAAAGGAGATACACCTCGCCGGGTTTCGCGAGGCAGCCGGCGCCCTCGGCCAGTTCGTCGTGCGGTTCCATGTCGGCGAAAGGGAGACTCTCCATCACCTCGCGCACGACGTGCATCCGGGCGTAGCCGGGGGGAATCTCGTCCCATCGGATGACGTCCCAGGCGGTCGGGTTGAAGTAATAGACGGGGTATCCGCCCGCGACGACGATGAGCCATGTCCGCCGCAAAACCTCATCGGCGTCCTGCACCACGCCGTACGTCGTCGTGGATCCTTGCTCGTAGCCGTACTCGATGTTGACGACGGGTCGGCGTCCGCGCGTGCGCTCGGCCAGGATATGCTCGTGCCAGTGCGTGTGCTGCTGCTCGGTGAGAAAGTCGGCATCCATCTCGGGCACGTTCCAGTCGTGGATGCAGACGAGCCGCCGGTGAGCATCCCATCGGCGCACCAGGGCCGCGCGGTCGTTCCAATACGCGAGGTCCTTGTCGCGCCAGGCCTCTTTCGTAAGGTTCCAGACGACGTCATAGGCCTGGTACCGCGCGACGACGTAGCGCCAGAAGAGATCGTCCTCCGGGCTTCCCTTGTCAGGCCAGTTGACCCTCTTGTTATAGACCTTGACCATGATCTGCGTCGTCATGCTGCGCGCGTGCAGGCCCTCGACCATCCGGTCGTAGGCCCGCCAGTAATCGAGGTTCAGCCGCGTGTGGTCCGGCTTCTCATTCGTGCCTTCCCAGGCGAAGAGGGCGGGGGGTCCGACGTCGTGCGGCTCGCTGCGGCCGGGACGCCAGTCCGTGTCGTGCGCGTACGCCTGGACCACGAGGTAATTGAAGCCGTACCGCGCGAGCGTGTCGAGAAAGCCCGCCATCGGCCGGCGGTCCGGGAAGTTCATGTCGAGGGCGAAGAGCCAGTCACACTCGTAGCCCATGAGAAAGTAAGGCGATCCGTCCTGCCGGCGGAAGTGGTACGGGCGGTCAGGGACAATCTCGACGCCGCCGCGCGCTTTCGCGTCCACGCCGGCGACGCACTCCAATGCGCCGCTCGGGGCCTCAAGGAGCCCCGAGACGCGGCGGATGCCGTCGGCGGGTTCGATGCGCGCGGTCCATCGTCCGACCACGTCCGGCGCGAGGCGGACGCGCCACACGTCGCCGCCGTCGTAGAACGCCGGCACGCGCCGTTCCTCGCCGTCCGGCCGGCGGACCACCAGGGCGACGTCCTCGGCGAACGGGTTGCCCGAGACGGGGCGTTCAATGGCGACCTCCTGGACGGAGAATCGCGGCACGTTGCCCGCAGCCATAGCGTGTCCTTTCCCGATGCCTCCGAGCGCAAGCAGGGAGACGGTGCCGGAGGCAAGCGCCCGGGGCTACACGCGGGCTACCTGGCCGTGGCCGTTGGCGGCAAGGACCAAATGCTCTTCGCCGAGGAGCGATTCGACGTCGCGCTGGAAGGCGGCGTCGGCGGAGACGCGCAAGTCGTCGCCCGCGCGGAGAGTCGTCCGGCCGTGCGTCCGGCTCACAAGTTCGATGTAGAGCGGCACGGCGCCGGGATGCTCGGCCAGGATCTTCCGGAGGTTCTCCATCAACTCATCGTCCAGGCCCACCTCGTGGAGGCGGATGACGACGGCCTGGGTGAGGGCGCGCTGGCCTTCCTCCAGCGTGTACACGTCCGAGACGCGAAGCGACGGGTCCTCGCGCCGGCGGTCCACCTCGCCGCGAAGGAAAACGATGCTCTCCTTGCGGACGAGGGCCTGATGCTTCTCGTACTTTTCGGGGAAGATGATGCAGGAGACCTGGCCTGCGAGGTCCTCGAAATCGAAGGCGGCCATTTTGGCGCCGGCGTTCTTGCCCTTCTTAGTGAAGAGCGGCCTGACCGGGCCGATCATCCCGCCGAGGACCACGTCCGTGCCGTCCGCATACTGCGCCAGGTCGGCCGTCGTGGCAGTCGCGAAATGCCGGAGCACCGCCTCGTGCTCGGCCAGGGGGTGGCTCGAGACATAGAACCCGAGGACGTCCTCTTCGTATTTCAGGAGTTGCCTTTCCGGCCATTCGGGGATGTCGGGCAACGCATCCTCGTCGGGCGGGGCCTCGGCCGCAAAGGCCCCCAGGAAAGTCATCTGTCCTCGTCGGCGGTCGTCCTGCGTGGCGCTGCCGGCCGCGAGGGCCTGGTCCAAGATGGCCGCCGACTGGCTTCGCCGTGCGCCGGTCGAATCGAACGCCCCGCACTTGATGAGGCTGTCGAGGACCGAACGGTTGACGACCGACATGTCCACGTGGTCGCAGAAGTGGAAGAGGGATCGGAAGCGTCCGACCGACTTGCGGGCGGCTTCGACGGCCTCGACGGCCCGCTGGCCGATGCCCTTGACCGCCGCCAGGCCGAACCGCACGCGGTCGCCCACAACCGTGAAGTCGGCGCCCGACTCGTTGACGTCCGGCGGGGCGACTTCGATGCCCATCCGCCGGCACTCCTTGAAATACTCGCGGACCTTGTCGGTGTCGGCCATTTCGAAGGTCAGCAGGGCCGCCATGAACTCCACGGGGTAATGCGCTTTTAGATACGCCGTCTGGTACGCCACCTGGGCGTAGCGTGCGGAATGGCTCTTGTTGAATCCGTACCCCCCGAAGTGGGTGATGAGTTCCCAGATTTCCTGGGCCGTCGCCGGCTTCAGGTGGTGTTTTCGGCAGCCGGCCAGGAAGGCGTCGCGCTCCGCCTCGATAACGTCGCGGTCCTTCTTGGAGATGGCCTTGATGAGTTTATACGCCCGCTCCAGCGGGATGTTTCCCAGCCGGTTCGCGATCCGCATCACCTGTTCCTGGTACGCCATGATGCCGTACGTCTCTTCCAGGATTTCCTTTAGCGCCGGATGCGGGTAATCGTATTGGGCACGGCCGTGCTTGCGGTCCAGGAACGAATCAATCATGATCATCGGGCCGGGACGGTAGAGGGCGTTGGCGGCGATGAGGTCTTCGAGTTTGTCGGGCTTGATTTTTTGGAGGAGGTCCCGCATGCCCGCGGACTCAAACTGGAAAATGCCTTTCGTCTCGCCGCGCTGGAACAGGCCGAACACCTCCTGGTCGTCCAGCGGGACCTGCTCCAGGTCCACCCTGACGCCGCGGTGCTCGCGCACCAGGTCCACGGCGCGCTGGATGGTTGAGAGCGTTCGCAGGCCCAGGAAATCCATCTTCAAGAGGCCGACCTTGCCGACGGCGTGCATGGCCCATTGGGTGGTGATGTCGTCGCCGACGCGGCAAAGGGGGACGTAGCCGACGAGCGGCGCGTCGGCAATCACCACCCCGGCCGCGTGGACCGACGCATGGCGCGCCAGGCCCTCCAGCCTTTTTGCCACGTCCAGCAGGTCCCGCACCTTCGCGTTCGACTCGGCCAATCGCGCGAGGTCGGGCTCCTGCACCATCGCCCGCTCGAGGGTCATGTGCAGTTGCGCGGGGATGAGTTTCGCGATGCGGTCCACTTCGGGCAGGGGCATGTCAAGCACACGCCCAACGTCGCGGACGACGGCCCGCGCGGCCATGGTGCCGAACGTGATGATCTGGGCCACGTTCTCGTGGCCGTATTTGGCGCGCACGTAGCGGATGACCTCCGGCCGGCCGCTCTGGCAGATGTCAATGTCCAGGTCGGGCATTTCGTTGCGGCTGGGGTCCATGAACCGCTCGAACAGCAGGCCGTACCGCACCGGGTCCACCGCCGAGAGGCCCAGCAGGTACGCCACCAGGCACCCCACGCCGCTGCCGCGCGCCGCGCACGGAATGCCCCGCTCGTGGGCGTAGCGGACGAAGTCCCAGACGATGAGAAAATAACTGGAGAACCCCTTGGCCTGGATGATGGCCAGTTCGTGTTCCAGTTGGTCGCGGTTGGCCTTCGTCGGTTTGCCGTAGCGTTGCGCCAGGCCCTCCTCGCACAGGCGCCGGAGCATCGTCTCGGGCGTCTCCCCCTCCGGCGCCGGATAGACCGGCGCGTGGTGCCGGCCGAACTCGAGTTTCAGGTTGCACCGCTCGGCCACCCGCACGGTGTTTTCGAGGGCTTCGGGCACCTCCGCAAACCGTGCATGCATCTCCTCGAGCGTCTTCAGATGGAACTCCCGCTCGCGGTACCGCATCCGGTTCGCTTCCGAGAAGACCTTGCCCGTGTTGATGCAGAGGAGGACGTCGTGGGCTCGGGTGTCGTCGGCATGAAGGTAGTGGACGTCGTTGGTGGCGACGAGGGGTGTCCCGGTTTCGCGGGCCAGGGCGATGAGCATCGGCCGGACGCGCCGCTCGTCCTCGATGCCATGGTCCTGCAGTTCCAGATAGAAGTTCTCGGCCCCCAGGATGTCGCGGTACTGGCCGAGGGCCCGCCGGGCGCCGGCCTCGTCGCCCGCGAGCAATCGGCGCGGCACTTCGCCGTGGAGGCACGCGGTCGCGCCAATCAGTCCCGAGGCGTGTTCGGCCAGGACTTGCTTGTCAATCCGCGGCCGGTAATAGAACCCGTCGAGGTACGCGGTCGTGGCGAGGCGGATGAGGTTGCGGTACCCGCGTTCGTCGGCCGCCCAGAGGATGAGATGGTGCCCGGCGTCCTGGCTGCCGGGCAGCGTCTCGCGATCCTGCCGACGGCCGGGCGCCACGTACGCCTCGTACCCGATGATGGGCTTGACGCCCGCTTCGACCGCCGCCTCGTAGAACTCGACGGCGGCACAGAGGTTGCCGTGGTCGGTGACGGCGATGGCGCCGGAGCCCCGGCGGGCGGCGGCCTGGACAAGGTCGCCGATTCGGCATGCGCCGTCCAGCAGGCTGTACTCGGTGTGAACGTGGAGATGGACGAACGGCATCTGCGGCACGACGCGCCTCGCTCCCGTGCAGCCTGAACCGCTGCGGATGCTAGCACGCGCGCCGGCGGACGTCAACCGCTTTGGTCCGCCTTTCGCTCGGCCGAGCGCTGCATCGGCTCGCAGAGGCTGTAGAGGAAGACGAACCGTCCCCCCTGGCCACCCCTCGGCAACCGGAAGACGATGCACTGGTCCTTCGCCACCGTCAGGTCGAATTCCCCCGTGTGGTTCACGCCGCCGACCTCGACGCCGGCCGAGACCCGCATCTTGTCGGCGCTGGTGCGGACGGCCCGGCAGTGGATACGGTACTCGGCGGGCGCCTCGCTGCCGTCGGCCGGCGCGCCCGCGGGAACCGACGCTTCCCATGCGTGAAAGTGATGCGGCGGCAGCGACGTCAGGGGAATCACCAACGGGCCCACCGTCGGAAAGTTCGCCTCCAGGTCCACGACGGTGTACATGAGCATCAGGCCGCTCCCGCCCGCCGACGGAGGCGGTCCTTCCTGCGAGAGCGCGACGGCGCTGACGGCTATGAGGAGTCCGATTCCCACAAGTGCGATTCGCATGCGGTTCCCCCTTCCCGGTCCTGCGTGTCCGTTCGGCGCCGACCGGAAGTCCCCAAGTCCCCACATTTGAAACGTTCGGCATGGGGAAACATTCCACGAATTCCCCCGCGGAGGCGTCCGGGCCGCGGCTCCTCCCCCCGCCAGGGTGGACGGGCGTCATTGGCTTGACAAGGGGGGCTCGACGCCTAAGATAAGCGTTTCCGGGCCCTTGGGAGCGTTCGGCGCGTGAGCCTCCTTCGCGATTTTGCGGACAAACCCATCAAGGCGAACCCCGTGTTCGTCCTGGTGCTGGGCCTGTGCCCGACGCTGGCGGTTTCGACAAGCGTCCAGAACGCCGTCGCCATGGCCGCCGCTGCCACCGCCGTCCTCATCGGCTCCAACGTCCTCATCAGCCTCATCCGCCGCTTCATCCCCAACCAGATCCGCATCGTCTGCTACATCGTCGTCATCGCGGGGTTCGTCACGATGGTCGAGATCATCATGAAGGCCCTCGCGCCCCAGGACGTGAACAAGGCCCTGGGCATCTTCATCCCCCTGATTGTCGTCAACTGCATTATCCTGGGGCGGGCCGAGGGCTTCGCCTCGCGCCACGGGGCGCTCTCGAGCCTCGCCGACGCCCTCGGCATCGGCCTGGGGTACCTCGGGGCGCTGCTCTCCATCGCCGTCATCCGCGAAATCCTCGGCGCGGGGACCCTCTGGGGCTACCGCCTGACGCCCATCACCCTCGCCGGCCGGACGCTCGTGCCCGAGTATCAGCCCGCGAACATCCTCGTGATGGCCCCGGGGGCGTTCCTGGTAATCGGCCTCCTGTTCGGGTTCTTCCACTGGATCGGCAATCGTCGGCGGGAACGGGCGCGCCTGGCGGGCGTCCCCGCCATCGCCCAGACCGCCAGGGACCTGCCGAAACCCAAGAAACACGGTGCAGGCGAAGAGGCAACAGGCTAGCCCCGAGCGTACTTGCCCGCCGTAGTCCCGGCGCGCCGGGACGAAGGCGGGAGCGAGGGGCATGAGGATCACGACTGTGGAAGTCGGCTACGTCGAACTCGCGATCGGCTCGATCCTCATCTCCAACTTCGTCCTGATGAAGTTCCTGGGCCTGTGCCCGTACCTAGGTGTGACGAAAAAGACGAGCGATTCGGTCGGCATGGGCCTGGCGGTCATCTTTGTGATGACGCTGGCCTCGGCCGTCACCGCCGCTCTCTACCGCCACGTCCTCCTGCCCTCCAGCCCCGACCATACGAACGTCCTGGCGCTCCTGGGCATCCCCGTTCCCGCCGAGGGACTGGTCCTGGTCCTGAAGACCATCTCCTACATCCTCGTCATCGCCGGCCTGGTCCAGTTCATTGAGATGGTCCTGCGGAAGACCGTCCCGGCCCTCTATCGGGCCCTCGGCATCTACCTGCCTCTCATCACCACCAACTGTGCCGTCCTCGGCGTGGCGCTCTTGAACACGACCGACTGGAAAGGTTCTGCAAGCGGCCTGCCGGTCCACCTGGCGGCGTTCAACGGCTTCTGTGCTGGCGTCGGATTCCTCCTGGCGATGATTCTGATGAGCGGCATCCGCGAACGCCTCGCCGAGGCACGCGTGCCGAAGGCCCTCCGGGGGATTCCCATCGCCTTCATCTGCGCCGGCCTGATGGCCCTAGCGTTCATGGGTTTCACGAAACTCTTCGGCATCACCGTATAAAGGGTGAAGGTCGCCGCTTAGGCGCGGGTGTCGCATGACGATCTGGGAACAAGTCGGGCCGTACCTCGCGAGCGCGTGGGTGGTGCTCGGCGCCCTGGCGGCGGTCTTTGGCATTGTCCTGGCCGTCGCCAACCGTTTCTTCAGCGTCACGGTGGACCCGCGCCAGGAGCAGATTGAAGAGGCGCTGCCGAAAGCAAACTGCGGGGCGTGTGGCTACGGGGGGTGCGCAGCCTACGCCGAGGCCATCGTCCAGGGCAAGGCCGACGCCAACCTCTGCATGCCCGGCGGGGCCGAGACCGCCGTCAAGATCGGCAAAATCATGGGGCTGGCCGTCGCTGCCGCCGCACCCAAAGTGGCCGTCGTCAAGTGCCAGGGCTCCTGCCAGAACACCTTCAACCGGTTCCATTACATCGGCCAGCGCGATTGCCGCGCCGCCGCCGCCACCCAGTACGGCCAGACGGCCTGCCCGTACGGTTGCCTGGGCTTCGGCACGTGCGTCCAGGCCTGCCCGTTTGACGCCATGGTCATGGACCCCCAAACCGGCCTCCCGCGGGTCCTAGAGGACAAGTGCATGGCCTGCGGCACGTGCGCCGAGGTCTGCCCAAAGAATATCATTGAGATTCTGCCCAGGGACCGCTATGTTCACGTCCTTTGCCGGAACCGCGACGTCGGCAAGATCGTCCGCCAAGTGTGCAAGGTCGGCTGCATCGCTTGCCACAAGTGCGAAAAGGTCTGCCCCGTCGAGGGCGGCGCCGTCCATGTGGCTGACAACCTGGCAACGGTGGACATGAAGACGTGCATCTCCTGCGGCAAGTGTGCCCAGGAGTGCCCCGTGGCGTGCATCGGGAACTTCCGTTCCCTCCGCCGCGAGGCCAAAAAACGGACCGGGGCGGCCGCCGAAGCCGCCTGATTTTTGTTCCCCTTTCCCCTTGCGGGAGAGGGTGGGGTGAGGGGGGTTGCAGGAGTTCAATCATGCGGACCGGAAACGTGTGGTGGTGGGGCTTGGCGGCAGCAGGGGCGATGATGTTCTCAGCCGCCGTCGCCTGGACTGGGGAGCCGGCCGCGGAGAAGGCCGCCGAAAAGGCCATCGAGGCCGCCGATCCCGACCAGGTCAACCCCATTGACATCAAGGGCGAAAACTACACCCTCGATTTCCAGTTCGAGCAACTCGAGCCCCTCGTCGTCGCCACCCCCGAAGGTGGCAAGGAAGTTTACTGGTACCTGGTTTACACCATCACGAACCCATCCGACGCGGAGCACAATTTCGTCCCCGCCTTTTCGCTCTATAGCGACGAGGCGAGCCTCCGGCGCGCGGGGCTCCATCCCGACGTCTTCGAGGCGATTAAGGCCCGCCGCAAGATCAAGTTCCTCGAGAACGCCGTCCAGATGACCGGCAAGGTCCTCCCCGGGGAAGACGGCGCCCGCACGGGCGTCGCCATTTTCGCCCCGCTCGACCGCAAAACTGACCGCTTTAAAATCCTGGTCGAGGGCCTTTCGGGCCGGTATATCGAGCGCTCCAACCCCGCCGCCACCGCCGAAACACCTGAGGACCAGAAGGTCGTCCGCCTCCGCAAGACCCTGGTCCTCCAGTACAAGTTCCCCGGCGACGAGTGGTGGCTGAACCTCGACCAGCCGATCTTCGTCGCCAAATCCTGGACCTGGCGGTAGGCCGAGGAAAAGGCTCCAGAACCCCTTTCTCCCTCCTCGGATGCACCACAAAAAAGTGGCACTTTTTTGCCCGCGGAGGGTGTGGCCGTTTTTCGTGGCACGGCTTTGATGGGGATCCGTCTTGAGGCGGCCTCAGCCGCCTTCCCGCTGCGTGCTCGTCCGCCGTAGTCCCGATTCATCGGGATGAAGGCAGAAGGGCGAACGAGGGTTCCACATCGCCTTCGGCCGTCTCAATCGCCCGCGTACTTCGCCTTGACCTCGTTCATGGCCGCCTCGAAGCGGTTGACGGCGTCGGCAGCGGTTGCACCAAGTTCGCGGCCCTGGTTGTAGTGGTCGTACACCGTCTCGATGCCGCTCACGGCGTCACGCAGCCGCGGTGAATAGGTTCCAGCGGCCTCGTCGACGGCCTCGCGTGCGGCCTTCCCCCCCGCCGGGGCCTTGTCCTCAATATACTTCTTGGCGTCGCCGACCGCCTTGTTCGCCATGCCCTCGACGGCGTTGCGTGCGGCCTGGCGAGCCGCGTCGGCGCCGCCGAAGTGCGAGGTGAGAACCGTCGCCCCCTGCCAGAATCCCGCCTGAGCGGCGTAGGAGTCGTAGAGCGCAGCGTTGTCCTCGAGGAACTTCTCGCAGACGTCCAGGGCGTGGTCGGCGACGAACTTGTTCCACTGCTCGCCGTCCATCGCCGCCAGCGCCGGGTCGGCGATCGTCATGCCCACCGCGTCAATGATGCCCGCGGCCGAGACGTACATCCCCGCGACTTGGCTGAAGAAGCCCTTGACGGCCCCGCCGCCGGCCTCGCCCGTGACTTTCTCGGAGGCCTTCTCCAGGAGCGTCTGTTCCATGCGGGCGATCTCATCCGAGAGCGCCCCGCGCGAGGCGTCGGGCAGGACGCCGATCAAGCGCCCCGTCTCCGGGTTCACCTGGAACCACGCATACATCGCGTAGACGGGTTTGTCGCCCGCGTAGAACGTCACCGGGCGCGACGGAATCAGCACGCGCCACGTCGGATAGTCCTCGAGGAACCGGCCGATGTCCGCCTTCACCTCCGGCCAGAGCCGGTCGCACTCATCCAGGCGCGCAAGGTCCCCCGGGCCGACCAGCAGGAGCCGGGCATCGCTGGCACCGGCGGCGAGATTTTTCTGCATCTGGGCGAAGACAATTGTGGCGGTCAGCACCCGCCGCTTGCCGCCCGTCGCCCGGTAGATAACCTCGCCCTCAAGAACGTCGTTCCAGACCGACCGGGCCGCCTGGAAGCCAATTGTGTAGGCTCCCTCGGCCTCGACCTCGTCCAGCAGCACATTGACGGCGTAAACGGGCACGTTTTCCGGGACGACCTTCTTCTCCTCACCGCCGATCTCGTCGGCGAGCTCCTCCATCGCCCCGCCGAAGAGGCCGCCCGACGGCTGCTTCGGGGCCTCGCGGACCTCCTTGGGCACGTCGAGCCACTCCTCGGCCGCCAGGACCAGCCGCGGCAGGGCGTAGCGGGCCTGGACTCGGAAAGCCTGTTCATACTCGCGCATCTTCGCGTCGGCCTCGACGGCGTAGTTCATCGCCAACCGATGCGTCCGCCAGAAAGCGTCCTTCCACTCGGCCGCCGGCGCGAGCCCCTCCGGCAGGGCCTCGGGCAGGTCCTTCGCCTCGACGGCCCCCTCGAGGACCAGCAGATGGTACATGTTGTTCGGGGCGGCCGTCTTGGCGCCGAACGGACGCGACGCGCTGAAGAGGACGGCGCGGCGCTCGGCCCGGCCGGCGGGCGTCTCGACGGTCACCTCCAGTTCCAGGGACTTCATCTGCTCGATTGGCGCCGCCGCCCGCTGAAACTTCCCCGCGACGCACACGCCGGGAAAGTGCTGCTTGTCGCCTTCGGCCTGGAACGCCACCCAAAGGCCCCGCCCCGCGACCTCTCGGAGGTCCATCGGGGCATAATCGGTCCGGCCGGCCTCGCCCTCGCCGATCGTCCACGCCAGCGACACGGTCATCTTTCCATCAGCCAGCGCCGCCGATCCCGTCCCCGCCCACAGAACGCACGCCGCGAAAACGATCATCCATCGTCGCATGGGAAAACTCCTTCGCAGGAAATGACGCTCCTCTCCCTTTCTCAAATGTACGGCAGGCCGGACCGACGGGCAACCGCAAAACGTCTTGGCCGGGCTCCCCGCCCACCGACCTAAGACCTCCCGACGCGGAGCCCCGGCCGGCGGCGCAGCGCATATCCCACCGTCCCAGCAGGGATTACGGGCGTGCCGGGGCATTGTGGTCCGGTCTCCCACGCCGACCGGGAGCCTTTTTCAGGAGTTTCCCCAAAACTGAAGACGGTTCCTGCGTAAGTGTTTGAGGCCGCGGGGGTTAGGAATTTCGAGAAGTGTAAAGGGTGGTCCTGGCGTAAGATACCCTTCAATCGAGCAAGATTTTGGGGAATCTCCGGAGG
>DATKUU010000368.1:0-9960 GCA_035530455.1 Phycisphaerae bacterium
AATCCGCCGGGACGCCAACCGCCACAAAAGTTGTTTCGTTGCACATGTTCGTCCAATCTAGTTATCGTTCCGCATTCCGCCGCGTTCCGATTTCTGCGCCGTCGGCTCCCGCCCCTCGAACGCCAGCCAGTGATCCCGGACGATGCGCACCAGTTTCTCGGCCGGCGTCAGGTCCGTCCGCCCGAGCATCGCACGTCCCGCCTTGTAAAAGGTGTCAAGCATCGGCGAATCCTTTCAGAGCCAGCAACGGCCCGCCGGTCATGGCGTGTTCAATCCTGCGGCGGGCAATCTCGAAATACTCCGCGTCTAACTCGATGCCCACGAACCGGCGGCGCCGCCTTGGGCCCGCCCTGCTTCATCGCCTTCATCGTCATGGTTTCTCCTCTATGGCCACCAGGGCCGAGGCTGGGCTTTCCGCCAACCGGAAAGCCAGGCATTCCGAAAGGCGCGACTGAATGTTATCTTGCCAGAGGCCGTGCGCAAGTCCCTGTACGGGCAATCCTTTTCCGCCAGGCCGCGCTTCCTCGCTTCGTAGCCCTTTTGCGTGGCGGCCCATAGCGCCCTGTTCACGCTTCGCTTTTCTCCACCGGTTGTCTGGAAAACGGCTCGATTGTCTTGTCGCAGGTGATCACGGCATCACGAAATCGCCCGTGCCCATCGCCCGCCCCCTTTCCTCCACGGCGGCGGATAACGCCATCGAAAGCGATCACCACACTCCCCACTTCGTCTTTCTCAATGGGACAGAAACGGTTGCCTGTCGGGTAACGCACTCGATCTCCTGCTTTTGTTACGCCAGTCCTCACCCGCTTCCAGCCCTGCGGAATCTTCGCCGAGTCCCGGCGCGCCGGGACTACGGGCGAAAAGTTTTCCCCATCGTCGGGTGTGCCTTGATCGTCGCTATCAGCCGGAGCCTGAGGACCGCCTCGATGTCCGCCAGGGCCTCCGCCGATACCCGCGTGCATCCCCAGTCCGGCCGCAACTCCGCCGACCGGGTCAGGATGAACCGCCGCACCTGGGCCTTGTTCAAGAGGGAAGACATTCGACACCTCCGGACCCAGTCACTCCCTTTTTTTGAGGTTTCTTCGACGTCCACCTGAACTGCTTGCACTGGCATAACCGGCAGGCCCCGTGACCTTGACCTATTCCGTCCATCACATCCCCGTGGTCGCCTTGCGTGTGTCCGCAGGTGCACCACTCGCCAGCCCATCTGGGTCGCTTGGTGGCCATTGGATTCCTTTCCCTCTGCGTTCTCTGCGTCATCTGCGGATTCCGTTCACGCCTTTTGTCCTGCCGCCTCGAACAGCCTGCCCTGCTGCGGCGGCTGGGCCGGATGCGGCTCGGCCCGCCAGTGGTCCAGGACGCCTTTCATCGTCTCGGTCGTCTCGCGGAGAATGCGAAACCGGGCGGCATAGAACGAGACGACGCGCGCGAACTCCTCCCGAGTGGCCGGCCAGAAATATCCGCCGGCCCCCGAACCGATCGGTTCGCCGCAGAGCCGAAGGTCCTGGACGAGGTAGAAGAGGTCGCGCGTCGTCGTCGGCCATCCCCGTTCGGCCATCATTTGGCGGATATGGACCTCACTCCGGGCCCGGCCAGCGCCGAAACACTCGTTCTTGAGGAGCGCCTTCAGGACCTGGTGCTCCGGCCCGAGGTCCTCGGGCCGCCGGATCGGTTCGCGTTTTTCGGTCGCCGTCATACTGCTAGTCCTCTGGCAGCGGCGGCGTTATGGGCATGATCGCGGCCTCGCCGCCATCGAACCGGAAGAACACTGGTTTGTCTGCCCCCTGGTTCGCCCACCGGAGGTTCGGAAGGTCTACCACTCTCCGCAAAAATCGCTCATTAACCCAAGCGCCGGGCGCCAAGTGGAAGGCCCGCCCCGGCTTGGCGATCGTTCCCCGACTGCCGCACTTCGCACACTTCTCGCCGATATAACCCTTCCCCTTGCATTCCGGGCAGTCGTAGTCCTGCTCGCATTCGCCGCACTCGATCTGGCCGAAGCCGTCGCACCGCCCGCACTCTTTCGTCTCCCCGTGGCACTCGGGGCACTCTGCTTTTTCGCCCTCAATTTCCCTAACCTCCCATGATTCCCAGTCGGCGGGCCAGGGCGCAAAGGCGAGCGACCCGACAGGAGCGAAGACATTCTGGGTATCCGGCAACGGCATCCACGTCGCCGGGTTTTCCGTCTCGGGCTCTTCGGGTGCGGGCAACCGCACCATCGCACTGCCGTCCGTGGCGCAACGGAACCCGCCGCGCACAAATGGCTTGGAAAGCCAGTTCCCTTCTCCCGTTCCACACCACGCCTGCAAATCAATTTCTGTGGCCAACATGGCATTCTCCTTTTCCCAGTTCCGCCATCATTCCGTATTCCGCCCTCCGTTTTCAGATGAACACCTTCCGTTTCGGCACCTCCACCACGCCCGACAGGGCCGTCGTACATCGCGGACATCGCCGGTTCCATCTCCCCTCGCTCCAGAAAGTCTTGCCGCATGCCAGGCACGTCCGCCGCGCCCGGTCCGTCAGAATTTTGGGCTTCCGTGCCTCGGCGTTCTGCCTGCGGCTTCCACGGCACCGGCCGCACAATTTGAAATCGTCATCGTTTTTCGACCCGCCGCATTGCGTGCATCGCCCCTTTCCTTTCGATCCTTTCGGTCGTCCCGGCCGCCGCTTCACGATTCCACATTCCTCATGGCCGTCGCGTTCACCTGCCGCATCCGTTCCGCGAGCCACGCCTCCAGGTCCAGATATTCGAGCGTCCGGACCGGCTTCGCGAGGGCCAGGGCATAGGCCAGTTCGTTGCCCGTCGATTCGCCGATGTAGCCGCCGACGTTCAACACGAACACCTCGTCGGCGAGATCGATCTTCCGCAGATGCAGTTCGTCGAGGCGCTGCTTCGCGTCGCGCGTTAGGCCCAACTCGTCATCGCTTCGTAGTGCGGAACCGACCGTCAGCACGATGCGGTCCGCCAGCGTCTCAGCCAGCATCGCAGCCCGAAACGCCGGCATGAACCGCGTCGATCCGCAGAGGCAGACGATCCGGGGGAATGAGGGACCCAGGAGGTCCCGGACGATTCGGACTTTGGGGCATGGCGGGGGCTGAATGTATTCATCCGGGGGATTCCAAGGATGTCCTTTATCCGCCATCGCCCACCGTCCTTTCTTGTGGAGATTCCCGCATTACGGCCGGGACGGGGCGGCGCTTCCCACGGGGGGACACAGGTCGCGCCGTTCTCTCCCCGTCCCCGGCCACTTTCATCGTCGCTTCCTTGCGGGCCAGAATGGGGCACAGTCGTCCAGGCCACGGACGTATGCGAGTTTCACCGCATCGCCCCAGCCGCTCTTCGGGCCCAGGCGGTTCGTGAGAATCTGAGCCTGCCGCCCTTGCCGACCCTCGTAGGTTTGCTGAATCCTTCCGAGCCGGTTCGCGTGCCGGCACCGCGTCAATTCCCGTTCCGCCGCTGATTTCATTCCGCCGCCTTTCGGTCGAAAAGCACGCCCTTGTCCCACGTCCCCGGGCACTCCGTCGCCGCGAGGTCGCGGTGGAAATAGACCGCCTCGGGTCCGAAGCCCCAGGTCGCCGCAGGCGACTCGACTGGGCGAGCGGCGAGCAAGCGCCGGACGGATGCGAGGGCCGCCTTCGGCGGGACCCGGTTCGTGTAGGTGCCGATGAATGCGATCCCCAGGTTCCCCTCGTTCTCGCCCTTGACGTGGGCGCCCTGGCGGTCGAGGGGGCGGCCGGTAAAGACCGTCCCGTCCTCGGCGACGAGGAAGTGATATCCGATGCCGTCCCATCCGCGTGAACGGTGATCGGCGTCGATCGCGCGGACCCGTTCGGCAGGACGGTCGGAAGGCGTGGCGGTGTGATGGATCGTCGCGCGCCAGAAATGACGCCCGCCGGGACCAGCGACTGCCTTGATGCGAAGGTCCGCTGGCGGCATGTTTCCTGCATGGAAACTTCCGTCTCTACCGGCGGGCGCGACTGCATTCAAGAAAATGGGCGACTGGCCGGAGTTCGGCAGATTACGTTGCCGACTGTCACCGGCTGCCTCTTTCGCTGACGGACTATCCGAGGGCCCGCCCGTCAGTTCGCAACGCGGGCGCGTGGCCCTGTCCACGCCGCAGCCGCCCACTGATGCTTCTTTCCCCCCGAAAGATTTCTCTGTTTTCTCCGCGTTCTCTGCCCGTCGGCCTCGCCAGTCGGCGAAGCCGACGAGGCGGGCGTTCTCTGCGTTGAAAACACCCCTCGCCACGCACGACCCGAAAGCCACCGTCGCGACGATCAGGCCCGTTGCCAGGAAGATGACGATCGCGCCCCAATCGCGTCCGGCCTCCCCATCTTCATTCCGCGTTCCGAGTTCCGCGTTCCGCGTTGGTTTCATGTCCCGCCTCCTTCCGTCTTCGGTTTCGGATCCCGCCAGCCGCCAACTTCGACGACGTGCAACGTCCGCCACCCTGGCCCGCCGCGGCGGAAGCCTCGGAAGCCCTTCATCGGGACCGGACGGATCCACCGCCAGGTCATCGCATCCATGAAGACGTAGAACCCGGCAGGCCAGATCCGGTCCGTCGTGGCGCAGGGAACCCGGCCGTTCGTCGCGTGGACCCGAACGACCAGGGCGAAGCCGCGGACGTAACCGTCCTCGACGTAGTAAACTCGCTCGCCCGGAACGATCCACGGGGCGCGATCCACCGGGAACCGGCGGAAATATTCGCCGCCGCCGTTGCGTTTGCAGTCCTCAGCCTCGCGGGCCGCGTTCGCCATCTCGCGCTTCGGCGTCGTGACGATGATGTCCATTCCCCGCTTCCCTTCCTGTTCACGCCAAACGCCCCAGGATCGCCTACAGGCCCCGATTTTTCCCGGCATCTCACCCTACGCCGAAAAGGAGAAGTCTTTGCTCCGACACGGGCAGGCGGCTTCCTTCCCCCTCCGGTGCGGTGTTTTCGCGTGTCTCGGACACGGTGCGGCGGGCCACGGCTCGCCGCGGCGAGCCAGGGGGAAAGGCGTCCAGGCGACTCCAGTTTGGCGTCGTCTCCGCGGGACTATTCATAGCGCCACCACCTGACGATCTTCGCCACCACGAGAGCCGCCCCACAGGCGACCGCGGCCAGGGCGGAAAAGACCATCCCCCCGTAAGACTCGGCCAGAAGCGACACCCCAAAGCCGGCGAACGACGTAAAGATGCCGAGGCCCGAGAGGAGAAGGGCGAGTTTCACGCCCTTGCCCGTCCGCTGCGTGACCACGTATTGCGGCTTTTCCATGTCAACCTCCTTTTTGTCAGCACATCAGTTTCTTCATGGTGCATCGGGATCAGACGAACTCAGTTCTCGTCCGGTTTCGAGTTCCCGGTATTGACCCTTGGCGATTCTTTCTACGGGATCGCCGCCCAGGGTCTCAATGCTTCGGCACCCAGGGACGAATTCGTAACTAGCCTTTTCTGCTACGACGGAGGGAATCCTCTCTTGGAAGATGCGCAATCGATGCGTTATTCCTTTTTCGTCCGTCGCATCGAAGGCGCCTATTGTTGTAAGAAAAGAAGAGGGCATTTTTCTCTCCCCGTTCAGATCAATCCCGTGCCAGCCCAGATCCTAATCGTCGAGATCATCGAGAAAGGCATCCTCGTCGGCGAGGCAGCCTCCACAGACTTCGTAGCCCGCCGCCGACCGACCGCCGACTTGCATGTCCTCATTGTCCCAGGAGCATCCACATCCTGGGCAGACGTTCTTTTCGCGGCACTCCGCCAGATACTGCGCTTTCGTCTGCGTCGTTTCCATGGCCTATCCTCCAAAAAAGGCGCGGCCCCCAGCGGTGGAGGCGTGCAACGATGGGGAAGTTGCGTCGCGCCGCCAGGGGTTTCGCGCCGAGTTCAAGGTTGTCGGATTCATCGCACGCCTCCACCTACAGTATCGACGTTTTACCGGCGGGAGTCAAGGAAAATCCGGGAAATCCGAAAATCGCATAAGTCTTGAGAAATGCGGCACTTACGGCAATTCCGAGAAAATAGTTTCAGGGCCGTTCATGCCCATCGCTCCAGCGGACACACCATGCCGGGCCGGACGATTCGCGCCCGGAACGCGCATGGCTTCGTGTTCAACATCCGCTTCAAGAAGCACGCCTCCTCATCGCACACCCTACATGCTATACGCCGGGCCGCTACAAAGGCCGGTTCCGATTTCCATGCCTCCCCTCTCTCCTCCGGCGGCTCGTATTCCCAATCGTGCCCCTTCGGACAAGGCCAGTCCACTCCTTCGACCGTGAACCGTTCCGCTATCTGTTTCCGCCATGCCCGCCCGCCTTCCAGGTCGCGGCACGTTCCGCAGTGCATCTCGCGGCGACAGTGCGGCGTTTTTGTGAACTTATCCAGCATCTTCAAACCATTCGTCGGGAACAGAAGTCATCTCGTACCAGACATCCTGTTCTTCTTCTGTGTCGTGCACCAGAAGCAATTCGCCTTCACCGGAAACGTGACACAGGCGGCTCTCGTATCTTGGCTTCAGTTTGCGTTCCATTTTCGCTCCTTACAGTGCGGCGTTTTTTTGTAAGTTCAACCGCCGAGGGTGATGTTGTAGGTGCATCCTTCACAGTGCGGTTCCTGGATGCAAAGCACTCCGGTTCCGGGTAGAGAAAGGGCAGCCCTCAAGAAGCCCGTGGAAGCGTAGCATCCGATTCCCGAAACGTCGTTCCATGTGCCCACGAACACGAGGTCCCCAATATCTCCGTTTATCTGCACCATCCACTCCCCAGTGGCTATCTCGTAGGATACAAAAATATATGCGCTTTCCCACGGTGGATTGTCGGGATCGCCCATCAACCAGGTCCAGACGCAAAATCCGAGTTCGGTAATTTTGAAATCTACGAAACTGTAGACACCCTCCACGGTATCGCAGCAAGCCCCCTCACATTCGCCAATCACGCTGATCACAGCATCCGGCTGTACTTCGCCCGCGCAATCCGTGCAGGGCACTTCGCTCGGCGGCTCGGCCACGACACAGCAGGCAGCGCATTCCCCCGCCGCGTCGAACACCGCCGCCTTGCCGCCCGCAAGCACCCCCCGCTTGCCGCTGACGAGCACAACGGCTTTCCCTGCCGTCGCCATCAGGCACACGCTTCCTGGTCGGCCACCTCGTTGATCCAGCCGATTACAAAGTCACCGGCAGCGTTCCGATGGGCGTACCCGAACGTGGCCGCAAGCATGACGCCGACCGTCGGACGCACCCACTTGTGCACGCCCGCCGTCGGATCGACCGTCGTGCCCAACTCTACCTCCGAAAGGGCGTCCGTCACCGTATAGGTCCAGGAAGCCTGGGTCGTTTCGCTACCCGCGCTTCCGCCGTCATAGGAAAGCGTGATGGGGAAAACGCCTCCCTTTTCGTGGGCGAACCGCCACTCCGCCGGATCGCTTCCCGGCACGGGCCAAACCCAAACCACCGTATCAGCGGGAATATCCTCAACCCCATTGACCTCTAGCGCATTGCCCGTTCTCCCGCCTTCTTTGACGGTCGTAGCGTCTCGCTCCAATTCAACGAAAGCGGGGGACGAGGAGGCATAACTAAGTTTCGCCCAGAAACCTGTCTCCACGAACGGCAGGCCCACTCGCACCACGGCCCACTTGACGCCGATGCCCGCCTCTTTCCAGAGAATCTGCGCCGCGCCGCTCGGCCCGCTCTTCAGGTGCCCCGTCATCCCGTCCGCCACGTCGGCGAACCCGTCGCCCTCCGCCTGCACGTCCACCCGGACCGGCGTCACGCCCGCCACCAGGCCCGGCACGATGGCGCCCGCCGTCGGCGGCGGTCCGGCCGTGCCTTTCTTCGCGGGCCCGAGGAGGATGACGAACCGGCCCAGGTGGTCCGCCGCCGCCGGCGCGATGCCCTTGAAAGCCGGCCGGTTCTGAAACTCCTGGAGATTGTCGCCGGGTCCGAAAATCGGAACGTCGATGCCGAGGACGGCGAAACGGTCCTGGTCGGCGCCCGAGTCGTTCCGGACGGGCACCACGTTCCCCCCCGGCCTGCGGCCGCGGGAAACTTCCCGCCCCAGGTCGATCCCTTTGTCGTGGAAGGCCTGGGACGCTTCGATGAACGCATTGTAGGCGTCGGCCGGAATCCGCAGCCGCTCGCCTGAACGCACTCGCTTGAGGGTCATGGCGGGGGCCCCGTTCCCACTCCCAGGGCGGTAAGGGTTTTCTCTTCGTGTTCACGCAACGTCTCGACATATGCCGCCCAGGCGCGCGGAACCAGCATCTTGGCCACATCGTCCGCTTCGTCCCGATAATAGAACCACAGATATTGCCATCCCTTTTTCCCGCCGGTGATTTTGATGGTGGTTCCGGGAATGGTCCACTCGGCCCGGTTCGGCTGGGCGTCGAATTCGTAGTTGATTTCCAGGCCTCCGTCGGCCCTTCTCCCGCCCTCCCGGTGTCCCAGAAACCGGCACTCCCCGGCGGCGAAAGCCATGCTGCGGCCGGTCTTCGTGTCGGTCAACGTATAAGGTCCGTCGTTGGTCTTGCCGCCCAGGGCGAAAATGGCGCCGATGCCCGGAAGCAACGGATCGGCCGGGTCCCAGATCTTCGTGACGCTCAACCGCATGGCGGGCGACGGAACGTCCACGCCTTCGATGGTTCCATCGGCATGGACGCCGATGGCGCCAAGGAAATCCGACGCCAACTCGCCCGCCCGCGGGCAGATGACGGTGCCTTCGCTCTGCTGGACGTGGATCGTGCCGCCCGTCGTGTCCACCGACAGGATCACGTCGCCGATCTCGGTCTCGATTTTCTCGGAGGCGCCCGAGGGGGCATAATCCGCAACGCCTTCCCAGACGCAGGTCTCCTCGTTGCCCGCCGTGGTGTCCACGTGGATCGGTTCGATGCGAACGCTTTTGAGCACTTTGCCGTCGTAGCCGGTAAGACCTTCGGCAACGAGCCAGGCGAGGAGTTCGGCCCGGGCGTCGCTTCCCTCGGGCGTTCCGCGAACGAAGAAATGCAGTTCGGCCCGATCGAGGTCGCAGATCCGGCTTTCGCGTTTTTCCTCTACGGTGATGGCCATAAGCGCCTCTCGATCAATCGAAAACCAGCCCGCCCTCTTCGGCCATATCGACGAGCCGTTTCGTGTTCTTCGCCGTCGCCTTCGCGGCGTCCGTCAGCGCGTCGCCGAATCCCAATTGTTCGGCCTGAAACGCGCTGAACGTTCCTCGCGCTTTCAGGTCCCGCCCCGCCTTTTCGAGACCGTCCAGAAGAATCTCCAGGCCGGGGAACGGCGGCGCTTCGGGCGGTCCGACGGCCTCGGGGGCCAACCCGGCGGCGAACCGGGCTTCGGCGGCCTCGCGCTGTTTGTTCATCCACTCCATCTCGGCATCGGCGAGTTCCGTTTCGGCGGAGAGCACTTCGGCTCCGTGCGCCTGGGCGAGTTTCGCTTTCGCGGCCGAGATCTTGCCGCCAATCTCTTCAAGGGCGGTCTTCTCGTCCGCCGCAATTTTCAGAAGTTCTGCTTTAAGTTCTTCCGCCGAGCCGACGATCGCCCCGGCGGTTTCGCCTTCAATCGCGAGCCTTTTGGCCTTGGTCTTTTCCGCCAGGATCGCCCATTCTCTCTTGAATGCCTCCTCGCTAAGCCCGCCGCCATATTCCTTCATGGCCCAGGGTTCCAAGTCCCGACGCGCCTTGAGGATGGTTGCCTCGCGCCGATACTCCCATTCGTGGAGTTTGAGCGCCACGAGGCCTTTGCCGACAGACCAGGCCGTCACTAACATCGCCTTCATCTCGGCCGCAACCGTAGCGACTTTCGCCTTGATCTTTTCCCAAATCGCCATGAATCCATATCCTATCTCGGTCATCGTGACGAGGAAGGAGTGCTTGAAATCGATCCAGATCATTTCCAGTCCGTGCGTCCCTTTCTGCCAGGCGAGTTTCAGGCTCGCCCAGAGCACCTTCGCCGCCAGGGCGATGTCGCCGGCGGCCAGGGCGTCGCCGATGCCCTTGAG
>DATKUU010000369.1:0-3187 GCA_035530455.1 Phycisphaerae bacterium
CGATTTCCTGGCGACGGACCGCCACCTGCCGCCCGTGGCGCGAGGCGACCTCCTGGCCGTCTTTGGCGCCGGGGCCTACGGCATGGTGATGGCGTCGGAGTACAATTCCTTTCCGCGTCCGGCCGAGGTGCTGGTCGAGGGGTGCGATGCGCGCCTCATCCGCCGACGCGGAACCTACGACGACCTCGTCGCGCCGGAGAAAGACGTCTCCGGCTAAGAACCTCTAACAAAATGGGTGGCACTGGCGGCTTGCCCGCCAGTGCCACCCGGCCACGATCATTTTGTTAGACGCTCTAAGCCGCGTTGTTGGCGGGCGGGAGCACCACCGTCACTTCCGCCGGCCCCTCCGGCCTGAAGTCCACCTCGACGGAAGCGCTTCGCCGGTCCGAACGCACGGTGATGCGATAGCGCCCGAAAAAGGCGCGGACGCCGACGCGGCCGTCCGCGTCGCTGCGCCCCGCAGCGTCCGTCCGCCACAGATGATTGATGAGCCGGTCGAGCACCTCATACGCCGGCTTCGGCGAAAGGTCCGAACGCACCAGGCCCCCCGCCGCGCCCTGCCAGGCAAACCGGTCCGACAGGTCCCACCACGAAACGCTCACAACCTTGGGGTGGGCGAATGCCGCTGTGTAGAAGCGGCGGACGGCCTCGGCCTGGTCGGCCTCCTCGCCGGACCCTCCCAGGATCGTCACCGCCGTCACGCGGACCGGAAGCCCCGCCGACGCCGCCGTCTCCAGATTCCGCTGCACCAGATCCGCCGGCCAGATGCCCTCGTGCTGGTGGGCCGGGAGTCCGACGGCTGCGCGCGGCACGCCCGCCTCCGACTGGGCCGCCGCCAGGCGCCCAACCTGCCGCAGGTCCGACGGGATGAGGACGAACCGGCCGGCCGGCGCCGCCTCGGCCAACCAGCGAAGAACGTCGGCCACGGGCACACGCCCCGCCCCCACGCGGAAGTCCCCCTCCGCCGGGCAAACCAGGTCCCACCAGCCAACACGCTCCCCGCAGCGCTCCAGCAGCCGACGGATGTGAGCCTCGGCCGAGGACCGGGCCGCGCCGGCGTCCAGGTCGGCTACCCATGTCGGCACGGTTTCGTCCCAGAGCAGCGCGTGCCCCTCGACCGCCAGGCCGTGCTTGCCGGCCCACTCCATCGCGCCGTCGAGGGCCCCGTAGTCCGGCCGGCCGCGGCGACTCTCCAGCGCCGACCAATAGGCCGGCACCGTCGCCAGGTTGAAAAGGTGCAGGAACCGCTCCTCGTACAGGCGGTTCTTGCGCGCGTCGCCCCATCGGCCCAGGGCGAAGACGTTGCAGCCGAAGAGAAATGCGTGCCCCGTCTGGACGATCTCCACCTGGGCGCCTTCGACGGCTCCGCCCTCGGCGTCGAGGACGCGAACCCCCAAGTCCCCCTGCCGCCAGTTGCGGATGTCGTTCTCCAGCCGCACCATCAACACGTATTCCTTCTCAACGCGGTCCGCCAGTGTCCGCGTGCGGCGGACCGCCAGGGCGGCGCCAAGGACGGCGTCGGCCATCCCGCCGCGCGACAACCCACCGCCGCCCAGCCGCTCGTGTGCCGTCTCTATCGCGGCCGAGTCGGCCACGAGCGCCTCCGTCTCGGACGCCAGCGCGTCGGAGAGCCCCCTCGCCGCCTCGACGGCTTCGGCGGCCGCGAGCGCGGCGGCTTCTTCGTCCGGCTCGCCCGTCACCCGCGCCTGCCAGAGCCGCTCCATCGCGTCGAAAAAACCGATGCCGAACGCCCGCGCGCCCGCATAGGAGGCAAACGTGGCGTACCCCGGCGGGATCTCCTCCTGGCGCTCGCGCCTCGCGTCGAGGTCGGCGACAAGCAGGTCCGCCTCGCGGGCAAGCCCGCGCGCCGCCGCCACCCGTTCGCCCAGCGACGCCGCCTCGGAAAGCCCGTAATCCTTCTCCAGGGCGGGGGGAACCCGGGCCTGGTGGCGAATCTCGAGCGGGCGACCCCTCGCATCGGCCAGACGCACCGACGCCGCCCACGCGCCCCCGTACTCCACCACACGCACCAGCATCCGGTGCCACCCGCGCGCAAGGTCCACCGCCGCCTCGTCCTCGTCGGCACGCCAGGAACGCTTCACGTCGCGCCGGTAGACGACCCGGCCGTCAATCTCCACCCGGGCGCTGTCGTCGCTGCCGATGCGAAGGACGTACCGCCCGTCCGCCGGCACCAGGAAAAACGTGTGCAGAAGCGCCACCCCGGCGGTCGGGCCCGGCCACAGAAGCCGCAGATCCACCCTCCCGTCCTCCTCGGCCGCGACCGGCAGCCAGACCCGGTCCAGCGCGAAGAGCCCCGGCCAGGCGGCGAAATCGTTCCCGACCGCCGGCGACTCCAGGCTCGTTCCCTCCAGCGGTCCGCACACCGCCCACTCGCGCAAGAAGCCCCCCGTGCCGCGCGCCGCGATCGGCTGGGCACAGGCCAGCAGCCCCGCCAGAACCGCTACAGCCAACACAAGATGTTGATGATGCAAACGGACGCGTATCACCGGCTTTCCTTCCCCGGACCTGACAAGCGGTCGGCACGCACCCCGGCCGCAAGACGTTGAACACTCGCCCTGGGCGAAAGTTTCGGGCGTCCGCCGCCGCCCCGGCGCGCCGGGATGGCACCCCCAGGCCGAAGAAGTGCCACTTTTTTGTGCTGCACCCCAAGAGCAAGGCAGCGAAAAAATTGCTGCGAACATCGCGGCGGCGCGAGTACAATCGGGCACTCGGACCTCTTAGGAACCCGCACGACATGCACAGACGCAAGCAACGGACGTGGCGAAGCGGATGGCGGATCGGCGCGGCGAACCCCGAGCCGTCCCATATCCGCTACTACGAAAGCCTCTTCTCGCTCGCCAGCGGAACCACCGGCATCCGCGGCCTGCGCGAGGAAGCCGTGGTGCTGAGGAAATTCCGGCCCGACCTGGCAGCCACCGTGATGACAGGAGCGGCCGTTCGCCCGTCCGTCGAACACAGTCGAAAGGGAATAACCGAATGACCGCGCGCCAGGCATTTCAGAATATCATGCAGTTTCGACGGGCAGACCGGATGCCACTGCTGGCTATCGATCCCTACGAATCGCTGACCGTGGACCGCTGGCATCGCGAAGGTGTTCCGGAGGGGGTGTGGCCGACGACGTTTCTTCGGATGGACCCGTCGCTAACCTTACACACGAATCTGGGGC
>DATKUU010000370.1:0-2005 GCA_035530455.1 Phycisphaerae bacterium
GCAGGGTCAAGGGCCAAGGGGAAAACGGGGGCCCAGGAGCCTTTCCCGCAACGACGGGCGAACCGGCGGTCGCGTATACCTACCAAGATGGGGCCGCGAGCGGCCAGGCGAAATACGTCCGCCTCGAAAAAGTTGCTTACCCCGGCGCCTCGCGCGAGATATACTATCGGCGAAGTGCCTGTGCGCGGAGTTTTGGTTTCTGTCCCGGCGCGGCAGCCGGGTCTGGAGTTCACGCTCCACCCCCCTGGCCGACCTCGCAAGGAGGCGAAAAAGTAGCATGTCCCCTTTTCCCTGGGGGCACACACCACACACGATCATGAACGAGACCGGGCCGGTGCCTCCCGCGGAGGAGAAGTTCGGGCCACAGGATATAGCGAATATCCGGGACTCGGTATCATCTCCCGGGTGGTTGTGATGGCGCTTGGGAAGATGTTCAGAGAGGCATGGGAGAAGGCCAATTAAGGAGGAATGAAGCATGGGCGCTCGAATAAAAGGGATTACGGCTTGGCTCGGTGCGGTGCTCCTGATGGGTGCCGCGGCGGCGAATGCGGATTCCAGGGGGGACGACGGGCCGCTTCCGCCCACCCCCGGCAATTTTGCGGACTTGACGTTTCAGATCACCACGTCGAAAGGCCCTCTGCTGCCACTGGAGCCGATGACCCTGACCATTCGCCTGGCCAACAGGACGCCGCAAGCCATCCTGGGCCACACAGTCAGCGCGCCCTACGGAAACCTGTCCAAGATCTACGTGGCGTCGAAAGGGAAACCCTTTGAGGAGTTTCCCTCCATGGATTCGGCTTGGGAGCCTCTCGTGATGAGCCAGTCGCGGCGCGTTCTGGAGCCGGGATTTGAGGAAGTGGTCAGGGGCTTTCTGTGTTTCGCGGCAAAGCCGGACGATAAGACCGGACGCTACTTGCTCCCATCGCCCGGGGACTACCGGGTCAAAGCGACCCTGGCCAATCTGGACCGCACCGTGACAATCGAGTCGAACGTCCTTGATGTCCGCGTTGCTGTGCCGCAGGGGGAAGACGCCGAGGAGGGGTTTGAGTTCATGCTCGTAGTTCGGGACCGCATCGCGCCCCTCTTCGACGAAGTGGCGGAAACCTTTATGCCCGGTTCCCGCATCCCCCTTCAGGCGGTTCTCTGCGCCAACCACAGAAACGTGTTCGTCGCCAAGTCAGGCACTGCCCTGGCCGATACCCTCGCCTTCAAGTTTTCACTTGAAGGCCAGCCCCTTTCGGAGACCGCCGCCCGGGACTGGAAGATCATACAGCGCGACGTCCTTGTGGTCGTCGGGCGAGGTGGTTGCGCGATCGAGATATCCTTCGACCTGGTTGTTCCCGATACCGCCAAGACTGGAAAGTACCTGGTCGAGGTCGATCTGGACCCTGCTCGAAAGGTGCTCGGTCAGCAGGCCGATGACGGCCCCCTCTATGGCAGATATTCTTTCGCCGTCCTTGCCAGCAAGACCGCCAAGGTGTCCGCGAATCAGGCATTCGAGGATGCCATCCGCGACTACTTTAAGGGAGACTATCGCGCCGCCATCAGGAAGTTGGACCAAGTGCTTACGTTACCGGATGTGCGAGACCAACAGAAGTGCGAAATCTATGCCGGCCTCGGGAACGCCTATGCCAAGATTGGCGATGTCGACAAGGCCAAGGAGATGTACCTTAAGTCCATCGAAGCCTGGAAGAAAACCGGAGACAAGATCAACAGCCCAGATGCCGTCTTCGCAGCCCTGGAGCGATTGGAGGCGGCGGAAAAGAAATAGTTGCGGTTTATTGAGCCCCGGAAAACCGGGGACGCTACCCACATTTCCTGGTTGACGGGGTTTGGCGGCTAGAGTAATGTCACGTTCATGCCCAGGATGCCGCGGGTCGTTATTCCGGAGGTTCCGCACCACATTACGCAGCGGGGCAACCGTCGCGAGAACGTGTTCTGGACGGAGGCCGATCGGCGGCGCTACCTTGAACTGGTCCTGGCCTACGGCCGCGAGCGGGGTCTG
>DATKUU010000371.1:0-4399 GCA_035530455.1 Phycisphaerae bacterium
TCCCCCTCGACATCAGCGAGTTCGCGCCGAACTCGTTCAGCGCGAACCAGTACGTCGCCGCTCTCTGCTGCTGGAAGCACTACTACATCGCCGACGGTGTGGTCTTTGGCATCCAGCGCCTGAGCGAGCTCTACGCGCTCACCAACCAGATCGGCTTCATCGACCGCTCGATGGGCGACGCCATGCCCGTCCTCGCCGAGGCCTTCGTCCGTGTGAAGCTGGGCACCTAGCCCAGTCGTCGCTCCCAGGGGGCGGCGGCTCGCCGCCGCTGCCCCCCTCCTCTAACCCGACCGCCCGAGACACCAGAGAGACCAGAAACCACAAGGAGCTACCGAGATGAAGAAGCTGTTCAAGTTCGCCTGCGTGGCCGCCTGCCTGCTCGCCCTGTTCGCCATCCCGCTCTTCGCCCTCGGCAAGGGCGAGATGAGCAAGGACTGCTACGTCCAGCAGGTCTCGACCGTGGATGCCGGCGTGGCCGCCACCACCGACATCACGAGCGACGAGGTGGACATGCAGGGCTGCGAAGGGGTGATCTTCGTCATCCCCTTCGGAACCATCACCGGCTCCGCCGTCACCTCGATCTACGCCCAACAGGACACCGTTACAGGCATGGGCACAGCCGCCGACCTCGAAGGCACGAGTCAGACCGTCGCCGACACCGACGACAACACGACCTTCTACATCGACATCGTGAAGCCTCGGGAACGGTTCGTTCACGTCATCGTGGACCGCGGCACTCAGAACGCCGTGGTCGGTAGCATCACCGCCATCAAGTATGGCGTCAGGAAAGTCCCTGTGACCCAGCCAACCGGCACATCGGGCGAGACCCACGTCTCGCCGGCCGAAGGCACGAAGTAACAACCGCCTGAACTGCCCTGGGCGGCAGGCCCCGGCCGCCCAGGGCAAACCCAAGGGGCATCAGGAGATCTGCTCATGCGGTGCAATCCATTCCTCAAGGGCGCCCTCATCGCGCTTCTCACCGTGGTGGCGCTGATGAACCTGCCGCCGCTCATCACCGACGCCGCCGATGCGACGTTCGTGCCCAAGGTCTACAAGACAGACGGCGGCGATAAGCTCGTCGTGGCCAACACCGGCGAGATCGAGGTGGAATCGGGCGGCACGCTCGACCTCCAGGCAGGCGCCACGATCACCAGCGCCGCCGAGCTCACCCTCAGCGGGGCCAATACCAACGGGATCAACTTCACGGGCACGTACACCGGCAACGTGATCGACCTCTCGAGTGCCACGATTGCGCCCACGGGCTCCAACGGCCCGACCTTCATCCGGCTGGGAACCTACGCCAGTCCGTATGACTACGCCGCCGACGCGGACCAGAGCGGCGTCATTCGCATCTACACGACCACGTCCGCGAGCGGAGCCAGCTACGATCGCGGGCTGTTCGCCTGCGCGAAGACCACGGGCACAAAAGCGGCGTTCCCCGTCGCCGGCCTGGCTGAGGCGAACAACACCGGCACCGGCCCGGCGGCGCTCCAGGCAGCGCAGTTCATCGCCCACCTCGGCGCCGACGGGTCGGCCTCGCATCTCGCCACGCTCGGCGGAAGCAGCACGGCAGGCATGTACGGCGCGTGGCTGAAAGTTGCCGCCGGCGGAAATTGTGTCTGCGACTCTGGCTCTCGCGTTGCCGCGGCCTGGATCGACAACCAACTGAGCGGGACCGTCTCCGGCGAAGAATACGGGCTGTTCGCCACGACGGGCGCGAGCCGGCCCGACGCCTTCATCGGCTTCGAGACCACCTCGAGCGGCTACTCCCAACTGTTCTACTTCGACGAGACGTTCAACTCCGGCGCGGGAACGTGCGTCACGACCGACGCCGTGCCCGGCGGCAACCAGGACGCCCGAATCCTGGTGCACTACAACGGGACGCAGTACTACATCCCGCTGTACCGCTGAGCGCCTCCAGCGCATAGGAGGTACGTGATATGGAGTTTGAGACTGTCATCGTTCCAGGGACCGTGAAAAAGGAAGCGACTCTGGAAGCTACGTTGACGGCCGGCGCCTTTGTCAAGGCGGAATGCGGCGAGGAGGAACTCGCCGAGAGCGTTCCGGAAGGCAAGGTGTGGACCACGGTGATCAACATCCGTGTGATTGAGACCGACGCGACCTGACAACCCAGGGGGCCTGCCTCGAAAGGCCAAGGAGACGACTCAATGCACGTCGAACGCCACGAGATCGAGGTCACCACGGCCGTGGGCGGAGCGGTCACCGCCTATTCGCCCGTCATCACAGGCCGCATCCTGGCCATCCGCTACGCGAAGACCGATTTCGCCGCCGGGGTGGACTTCACCATCACGGTCGAGAGCTCGGGCGAGGGACTCTGGACCGAGGAGAACGTGGACGCCTCCAAGATCGTCTACCCGACCGCCCAGGTCCACGACGTGGTGGGCCAGACACTCACGATGGAAGGCT
Organism: Phycisphaerae bacterium; assembly: GCA_035530455.1. Classification (GTDB taxonomy): domain Bacteria; phylum Planctomycetota; class Phycisphaerae; order FEN-1346; family FEN-1346; genus JAPLMM01. The sequence continues at coordinate 2,428 of DATKUU010000371.1, forward strand.
CCGAGCCGCTCACCGACCGCATCCACGTGGCCAACGATCGCGTGAAGATCGTCATCGCCGCCGGCGGCGACGCCAAGACCGGCACGTTCCACATCCTCGTCGGCTGACCACGCGCCGACCGGAGACAACGCCGATGAAGGTCCGAATGAAGAGCACCGCCGCCGGCCCCGGGGGCGTGTTCGTGAGCGGCCAGGTCTACGATCTGCCGCCCGCCCTCGCCCGCCAGTTCCTCGACGCCGAAGGCGCCGACCTCGACGCCGAGTCCATCGCCCCGGCCCCCGCCCCCGAGGCCGCGACGGCCGGCCCGTCCGAAACCGCCGACCTGGCCGCCCCCGAGCCTCGCCGACCCAAGCCCCGCGGTCGCCGCACGAGCGGGCGTCGCCGCCCGCCGCGGCCCCCTGAACCCCCTGCTGAGGAGCCGACACGATGATGACCACTCCCCTGCCCAGCGTGGGCGCCCTCCTCCCCACCCGCGTCTACGGGCCGGGGAACGTCTGGTTCGTGAACTCCAACGGCGGCTCCGTCAACAACACCGGCGCCGACTGGGAGAACGCCCTCGCTTCGATCAACGATGCCATCGCCAAGTGCGACGCCGACGCAGGCGACATCATCGTCGTCGCCCCCAACCACTCCGAGGACGTGGCCACCGACGGGGCGATCACCCAAGACGTGGCCGGCGTGGCCATCTTCGGCGAGCGACGCGGCCGCCAGATGCCCACGATCAACGCCACGGCCATCGCCGGCTCCCTCAAAGTGACCGGCGCCCGCTGCACCGTGGCCAACCTCCGCTTCACCGGCAACGCCGACGCTACCACGGGCATCCTCCAGGTCGCCGCCGCCGACTGCGCCGTGCTCAACTGCGAGTACCGCGACGTGACGGGCCAGTGCGTGGACGCCCTCCTCCTCACCACCGACGCCGACCGCTGCCTGATCGACGGCTGGAAGCACCTGGGCGACGCGGCCGCCGGCACCAACGCCTCCGTCGCCATCGTCGGCACGGACGCCGTGGAGATCCGGAACTCCTACTTCTACGGCAACTTCGCCGTGGGCGCGATTGATTTCCGCACCACCCTCTCCACCCAGGTGAACATTCACCACTGCCTCATCTGGACCGAGAACGCCGCCGACATCGCCATCGTGGACACGATCACAGGGTCCACCGGCACCATCGGCCCGAAGGTCTACATCCGCCTCGAAGAAGACGCGGCGAACATCACGGAGGCCATTACCGGCGCCACCTTCCACTTTTTCGACCCGATCTACGTGGCGAACGCCAACAACGAGCGCGGCCTCCAGATCGACAAGGCCGTCTCCGCCGACGCCTGAGCGAGATGACCCATGAACGACCTCGACCTCGAACCGGTCTGCATCGTCACGGTGGAGCCCGCGGTCGAGCCGCTCTTGCTCGCGGACGCCAAGCTGTTTCTCCGCGTGGACGACACCGCGGAGGACGTGCTGATCGAGCGGCTCATCAAGACCGCGCGCCGCACCGTGGAGGATGAGAGCGGCCGCGCCCTCATCACCCAGACCCGCAAGCTCTACCTCCGCCGCTTCCCTGGCTGCACCATCCGCCTGCCGAACCCGCCGCTCAAGACCGCCCCGACGATTGACTACACCGACGCGGACGGCAACGCCCAGCAGCTCACCTTCGCGGCGGGCGACTACCAGGTAGACATTGCCTCCAGCCCCGGCCGCGTCGAGCCCGCCTACGGCTCGAGCTGGCCGTCCACCCGCGACATCCCCAACGCCGTCGCCGTCACGTTCACCTGCGGCTACGGCGATGCCGGCTCCGCCGTGGACGAACGCGCGATCCACGCGATCGAGATCATGCTCGCCGCCTGGTTCGCCGACCGCGAGAACGGCGAGATCCCGCCCGCGGCACTCCGACTCTGCCGACTCCTGGAGGTCTGGTGATGAAGCCGCTCAAGGCCGGCAGCCTCCGCCACACGATCGAGATTCAGGAGCTCAGCTC
>DATKUU010000372.1:0-4246 GCA_035530455.1 Phycisphaerae bacterium
CAAAAAATGACTTCACCTGCGAACAATTCGGGATTTTCGAAGAGTTCAACGGGCGACATGCCGATTTGATACTCTTCTTCCTCCTTAGCTCGATTGTCGTCCGTTGGTCATCCGTGTTCATCTGTGTTTATCTGTGGCCACCTCCTCTTCTTCGTGCCTTCGTGTCAGCAGTCTCGGGCAATCTCGGCGTCCATGGCCGGCTTGGGAACGCGGAATCCCGCGTAGCGCGAGACCTCCGCCTCGGTCATTCCATCCGGGTGATCGCACGGGCCGAGGATGCTCAGCGGACAATCGCGCACATAGACCACCCGCGACAACTCCCGCATGGCGTCGAACAGGGCTTGGTTGACCCGACGGACCACGCCATCGTCTTCTCGCCAACGTTGCGGGTCGGACTCCGGCTCCTCGCCCAACTCCGCGACCGCATCGCGGAAGACTTCTTTGTCCAGTCTGTCCGTGATATAGGCGTCATGCCGCTGCTGGCGCCCCCGCGGCGTGTCCGGCAAGGCTTGCAGTTCCGGGTGGCGGTCGAGCCACCAGTCGTGATACCGCCGGCACCACTCGTTGCTGGCCCGGTTCGCCTCGTCGTGAATGGGAATGCTGGCCAAATAGGCCGCCGACAAGTTCAGCCACGCCCCCAGGCGCAACACGAGAAACACCCCTGGGTTCTCGGTGGTCAACACGTAACACGCGAGGTCCTTGAGCTCGTCGCAGCCGCAAAACGGCGGCCCGAATCGCCGCCACAGGTAGGCCAAGGCCATGTACCCGCTCCCGTCGACCGCGCACGCCTCGCCCCACGCCTCCTTGGCCAGCAGCTCCGCGTCGACCAGCCCATCCGCCGCCGCGCCGCGCACCCCCTCCGGAAAATCTCCCGTTTGTTGTTTCATCATCTTCCTCCCAAAAGCCTAGGGTCAAAGCCGTGTTCATCCGTGTTTATCCGTGGCCACCTCCTCTTCTTCGTGCCTTCGTGTCTTTGTGCGCGGCGACCCCCGCGAACAACGGCATCCGTTCGTCCTCGGTCTGGGCGTAGCTGGGGCCGTTAAGGATCAGAACCTCGGGGGCCTCGCAATCGCCTTGCTGGTCGCGGCGGTTCTGGGCGTGGAGGTTCTTCTGCCGGGCCATGTCCCGAAAGCACCAACGGTCCAGAGAGTACAGTTCCCGCAGTTTCGGATGGTCATAGTAGCTGACCACCACGCGGGCGTGCTCGAATCGCCCCAAGGCGTCGGCCAGCCGCTCATGGTCGTCTTCGGAAAACTCGTGCTCGTAGCGGGCGCCGCCGCGTGTTTCTGGCAGGTAGGGCGGGTCGGCATAGATCGCCGTTTGCGGCGTGTCGGCGATCTTCGGCAGAACGTCGAAGAGGTCGCAACTGAGAATCACCACGTTGCGAAGCCGCTCGTGCCAATCTGGCACCGACTCGACCATTGACCGCCACCGCTTCGCGCCCCCGCCCCCGCCGGGCGTGAACCGCACGGCCAGCCCATCGGCCTCCCGCTTGGTCCCCGCCATGCCGTTGTATCCCTGCCAACTCCGCACCAGATAGTGGTAGGCGGCGTCCAGGTCGGGCGGTTTCGGCTCGGGGTGGGAGTTACAGAAGTCCCGCGAGGCCGCGAACAGCGCGTCGCTGAAGAGCGTCCGCCCCAAGCGGTCGAGCAAACGCTGCCACAGCGCGTCGTCCTGGAGGACAAACGCCAGATTGGTCAACGGCCCGAGCAGGTCGACCGCCGTTTCGTGCAACGACGGCGGCTTGGCCAGCAGCACGGCCAGCGAACCACAACCAAGCTCGAAGTAACTCGCCGGCCGACCAAGCTCTTGCACAATGCCGTCCGCCATGGATCGCTTTCCGCCGAAGTAGGGGACAATGGAGTGGAGGATCATCGGTCGTCTCGTAGTCTGGTTCACCGCAGAGGACGGGGAGGGTGGACAGGATCACCAAGATTCACAAGATCACCCCGCCTCGATCCGTGTTCATCCGTGGCCCCTTCTCTTTCTTCCGTCTGGCCGGCCAGCCCGATCAAGTCGGCGAACTCGAACAGGAAGGCGGCCTCAGCGTAGTGGGGTGCGAGCACGCGGCCGAGTGGCTGGTGGTCGGCCTCGGAGGGGTCGTAGTCGTCCCAGGCGCTGACTTCGGTGCGCGGGCCCCACAAGTCGCGGACCTCGGTGCAGTACGCCACGCGGTCGTAGTGGGCCACCAGGTCGATTGTCACGGCATCCGGCTCGGGGATGTCCAACGCCTGGAGGATCGCCATTTGCCAGCGGGACTCGAGCAGCGCGCGAGATTCGAGCGTGTAGTGGGACCCCAGCAGGGAAAGCGGCTCGGTGGGGCGACAATAGAAGACCATCGGCTTGATCGGCGCGGGCAAGTCGCCCAGGTAGGCCTCGTGGGCGTCGTGCAGCAGCCCGTGCAACACGGCCAGCGGCGGGGCCTTGTCCCGGGCCATCATCCGCGCCACGTGGACGGAGTGTTGGGCAACGGTGTGGCGTTGCGGGCACTGGTTGCCGAATCGCACCGCCGAGGCCAGGCCGTAGGCGATGTCGTCGACGGCGATCCGCCGGGGGCACGGGTCGAGCACGTCGACCAGCCGGCGGGTGATCGTGGCGATCCTGCGGTCCCTCATGCGATTGGCCTTTCGATCATCGTCTGTTGCGGCGTCGGCCGAGCGGGCAAGGTTCCGGCCCCCGGGGGGAGGAGTTCGTTGCGGAGGATCGTCACGCCCGGCGGGGCGGTGATCCCCAGGCGGACGTGCCCGCGGTGAGTGTCGAGGACGCGGATCTCGATGCCCCCGCTGAGTTGGATGACCTGGTTGGCGCGACGGGTGAGACACAGCATGGTTCGGTTTCCTTTCCGATAGGGGTGAAGGTAGCGTCCTCCGCGGTGGTTACTCCGGCTGGCCGGTGTAGAGCTTGATGCCTCGGTGGTATCTCTCGACGGGCGTGAGTTCGTTGGTCTTCGGGTCCGTGGAACCGATGGCGTAGGGGTCCGCGATGGCGTAGAGGGCTTCCGAGAGCCTCGCGTGGACGGCGTCGGTGGCCTGCTGTTGGGCTTCGATGATCTGGCCGGGCATCGGGACGATGTGGATCCGCTTGCCGTCGGGGTCGATCTCGATGCCCAGCGTGATGGTGTACTCCGTGTCGAGGTCGGGATGGGCGTAGACGCAGGTGCGGTAATCCAACTCGGTGGGCATGTTGGCGTAGCCCTCGAGCTGGGCGAGCAGCTCGCGGCTGACCGACTCGTTGCCCGCTTCCATCCGGGCGTCCTCGTTGGCCGACTTCCGCCAACGGAGGTGGCGCCACTGGGCGATGAACGACTCGTCGACCTCCAGGCCGAGGCGCAGCAGGCGGATGAAGTCGCCCTGGGAGAAGGGCCGGTCGAAGCTCAGCGACTTCAACAGCGCGAAGCGGGGGTCGATCTCCAGGTCGATGCGGACGGTGTCTCGGCGGTCGAGGTCGTCGATCACCAACACGACGCTGCTGGTTCCGATCCAGACCACGGCCGGGGCGGGCTTGGTCACTTCCTCGACCACACGGCGGGCGTAGCGGGCCAGGTCGACCAGCTCGTAGACGATGTGGCGGCGGGTTGGCGGCGGGACGGGGATCTCCAGCAGTTCGCCGTCCTGCTGGACCCAAGCCGTGCGTCCGTCGCCGGGGATGTCGACCAGCGTGGCCGCGGCGGCTGAGACGGCCGTGGTTTGGATCAGTTCGAGGGTCGTTTGGAGGTTCATGGTTTGGGGCTCCCGGGAAAGGAGGAGGGAAATCGACAGGATTCACGTGATCTACAGGATGGATCAGTCGTCGACGTCTTCGACGGTGGCTTCCTCGCCAAGTGCCTCCTCGCCAAGTGCCTCCTCGTCAAGTGCTTCGTCGATCGTGCGCTGGGCGGGGTTGTGGGGTGAGAAGGGGTTAAACCAGAGTTGGCCGGCGCGGTTGGTGGCCAGCGGGAGGTCTCTTGTCCGCGCGGGCGGGACTTTCGCTTGGCACTTGATGGCCACCTTGGCGTCGACCACGCCCTCGACCTCGACCGACGGCGTGACCTCGAAGTCCAGCAGAACGTGCCGGGGCTTCGTGCAGGCCGGTCGGCTGACCACGTCGCGGACCACGCCGGCGAAGGCCTGGTCGAAAATGGCCTTGGCGAGGCCGCCGTCGAATTGGTCCAGCGTGTCCAGAGAGAATTTCACTTGGCTCACGATTCTTACTCCTGCTTGGGTTGGGCCGGTTCCGTCCACGGCAGGCCACAACGGCGAGCAGCGTG
>DATKUU010000373.1:0-19324 GCA_035530455.1 Phycisphaerae bacterium
CACGGTCGGCAGTTGGCCGGCATAGACGAGGCCCTTGGTGCCGTTCAGGCTGATCCAATCGCCCTCGCGGAGGACCGTGGCGTCGGCGGAGATGGTTTTGGCGCCGGCCTGAATCTTTAGCGCCCCCGCGCCGACGATGCAGCACTTGCCCCATCCGCGGGCCACCAGTGCGGCGTGGCTCGTCATGCCGCCGCGGGCCGTCAGAATCGCCTTGGCGGCCCGCATACCTTCCACGTCCTCGGGGTTGGTTTCTTCGCGGCAGAGGATGACGTTCTCGCCGCGTTCGGCCCAGGCGACGGCGTCGGCGGCGGTGAAGACGATGCGTCCGGCGGCCCCGCCGGGCCCTGCCGGCAGACCTTTGGCCAGGGCGCCGGCTGTCTGCTCGGCCTTCGGGTCGAGGATGGGATGCAAAAGTTCGTCGAGTTGCGCCGGCGTGACGCGCGTCACGCCGGTTTCCTTCGGGATGAACCGCTCGCGCATCATCTCCACCGCCATGCGGAGCGCGGCCGGGCCGTTGCGCTTGCCGGTCCGTGTCTGAAGCATCCACAGCCGGCCGTCCTGGATGGTGAACTCGATGTCCTGCATGTCGCGATAGTGGCGCTCGAGTTTGTTGCGGATGGCGACGAGTTGCTTATAGACCGCGGGCATGGCGTGCTGGAGGCTCTGGAGGCCGGCCGAGTGGTCCGACCGCGTCTCCTCGTTCAGGGGGTTGGGGGTGCGGATGCCGGCCACGACGTCCTCGCCCTGAGCGTTCGCGAGCCATTCGCCGAAGAACTTGTTCTCGCCCGTGGCGGGGTTCCGCGTGAAGGCGACGCCGGTGGCCGAGTTGTCGCCCATGTTGCCGAACACCATCGCCTGGACGTTCACCGCCGTGCCCCATTCGTCGGGGATGCCTTCGATGCGGCGATACGAGATCGCCCGCTTGCCGTTCCACGACTGGAACACCGCGCCGATGGCGCCCCAGAGTTGCTCCTGGGCGTCGTCGGGGAACGGTTTGCCGAGGACCTCCTGCACCTTCTTTTTGTAGGTCGCGGTCAGTTCCTTCAGGTGTTCGGCCGTCAGGTCGGTGTCGCCCGTGGCGCCGGCGCGCTGCTTCATCTGCTGCATCTGGTGTTCGAGTTGCTGGCGGATGCCTTTGCCTTCGGCCGGTTCGAGCCCGGCCGCCTTCTCCATCACCACGTCGGTGTACATGGTGATGAGCCGCCGGTATGCGTCCCACACGAACCGCGGGTTGCCCGTCAACTTAATCATCCCCGGGATTGTCCCGGTCGTCAGGCCGATGTTGAGCACGGTTTCCATCATGCCCGGCATGGACGCCCGCGCGCCGCTTCGGCACGAGACGAGCAGGGGGTTGTCCGCGTTGCCGAAACGCGCGCCCATGACCTTCTCGATGCCGCCGACGGCCCGGTCCACCTGGGCCTCGAGTTCCTTCGGGTACTTGCGGCCGCGGTCGTAATAGTAGGTACAGACTTCCGTCGTGATGGTGAACCCGGCCGGGACGGGGATGCCGAGGCTGGTCATTTCGGCTAGGTTGGCCCCTTTGCCGCCGAGGAGTTCCTTCATGTCGGCCCGGCCGTCCGCCTTGCCGGCCCCGAAGAAATAGACGCACCTTTTCGCCTTCGCCATCGCCGCTTCTCCCTCTACTTGTCCGTCCGACCGCCGCTCAGCCTTCGTACGGCCCCTCTAGACAAATGGCGCGCCTTCGCATCGGCGCGCCACCCAGAGGTGGCCGACATTACTAGCACGCCCGGCCGGCGGCGTCAACCTTTTTTCGCAGGGCAAGCCCCGGCGCGCTGAGCGTGTGGCACGGCCGGTCTCGCCCGGCCGTGCGCACCGGGGGTGGCACTGGTGGCTTGTCCACCAGTGCGCAGAGGCCGTGACGATGCACTGGCGGGCAAGCCGCCAGTGCCACCCGCCCCTTCCCTTACGCAACCCGGGCGGGGCTTTTACGGCAGGCCGAGCACCTTGTGAATCTGAACGTTCAGCCGGACCGGCAGCGCATCCGCCAAAATCCACTCCGCCAGCGCCCGGACGGCCAGTCCCGGCGCGCCGGGATCGGCCGCCCCGAACAGCACCGGGCACCGCTCCGCCAGGCGGTGGCGTCGGACGACCTGGCGCGCCCAATCGTAGTCCGCGCGCCCCGTCAGGACGAACTTCACCTCGTCGCGCCCGGTCAGCCGCTCCAGATTCTCCCATCGCATGCGCTCCGCCATCCCCGAGCCGGGCGTCTTGATGTCCACGATGAAGCGGGCTCGCCGGTCCATCGGGTCAATCGGGTGGGCGCCGGACGTCTCGACCAGCACTTCGCATCCGCGGTCCGCCAAGGCCGCAATAAGCGCGTTGGTGCCTTCCGACTGGAGCAGCGGCTCGCCGCCGGTAATCATGACCTCCGCCTTCGACAAGGCTTCGGCGGACAAGTCCGGCAAGGGCGGGCGGGGCAGGCCCTGTAGTGAGAGATGTTCTCTACTACAGGGCAGGGCGGACAGCACTTCGGCGACCGTCATCTCACGCCCGGCCTTGGGGTTCCGCGCCGCGGGGGTGTCGCAATAGACGCAGTCCAGGTCGCATCCGGCGAGGCGCACGAAATCCATCGGCGCACCTGCCCGCGTCGTCTCGCCCTGAATGCTCCGGAAAATCTCGAATACGCGCATGGCCGTCACCTGCAGCAAGGGGTTTCGCCGGCGGGCTTGCCCGCCGCGCAAGCGCGGCGGCGAAACACGTCACATCCGATCCGCCACCGCGATGCCGAGGAGCGACAGGCCCTTGGCAATCGTCCGCGCCACGAGGTCGCACAGCCGCAGCCGCGCCCGCCGGACCGCCGGCTCGCTCTTCAGGACCGGGCACGCCTCGTAAAAGGCCGTGAACGCCTGCGCGAGGTCGTAAAGGTACGCCGCCACGACGTTCGGCTGGTAGCCGTCGAGGGCGCGCTCGAGCGTCTCGGGGAAACGCAGGAGCATCTTGCCGAGTGCGAGTTCCTCGGCGGCCTCCAGCGGAATCGGTTGGACCGCGGCCGTACCGGCCGCGGCTAAACCGGCTTTCCGGAATATGCTGCGGACGCGGGCGTAGGCGTACTGCATGTACGGGGCGGTGTTGCCGGCCAGCGACAGCATCTTTTCCCACGAGAAGACGTAGTCGCTTGTGCGGTTCTGCGCGAGGTCGGCATACTTGACGGCCCCGATGCCGACGATCCGGGCGACCTCCCGGCGCCGGTCCTCCGTGAGCGGTTCGGCGCGCTCGGCGGCGACGTCCTCGGCGTTCTTCGCCGTCACGAGGTCGTAAGCCCGCTTCTCGGCCTCGTCCAGGAGGTCCATGAGTTTGACGGTCCCGCCCTCGCGCGTCTTGAAGGGCCGGCCGTCGGGCCCCATCATCGTCCCGAAGGCGACGTGGATGAGTTCGTGCTTGCCTCGCTTCGCGAATTCGGCCTGGTACGCGCATTCAAAGACCATGCGAAAATGGAGCGCTTGGCGAGCATCCACCACGTAGAGAATCCGATCGGCGTGCGGCGACTTGCCGTCGGCCAACTCCTCTATGTAGCCCGTACGGAAGGCGATGGCCGCCAAGTCGGTCGTGGCGTACAAATAGCCTTCGTCGGACTTTTGGATGATGAGGGGCAGGGGTGAACCGTCCTTGGCCGTAAACCCCGGCAAGAACACGCACTGAGCGCCTTCGGACTCGGTCAGCAAGCCCTTCGCCTTGAGCGCGTCAACGATGTCGGGCAGGACGTTGTTGTACGCGCTCTCCCCGCGGACATCTTCGTCCGTCAGAAGCACGCCGAGGCGATCATACACCCGCTCGCAGTGGGACAAAGAGTGCGCAACAACCAGTTCCCACCAATCCCGGATCGCAGGGTCACCTTGCTGCAGTCTCACAACGCATTGACGCGATGCTTCAGCAAATGCCGGGTCGGTATCGAAACGCCGCTTTGCTTCTTGATAAAACACCTCCATGTCCACAAGATGCGGCGCGGCACTGCTAGCGAACACTCGCTGACCATCTGCAACCGCTTTGGCCGCGACTTCTGTGTAACGCTGAATGAGGTTGCACACCAACATGCCGAATTGTGTGCCCCAGTCGCCGACGTGGTTCTGGCGAACGACCGTATGGCCGGCAAACTCGAGCATCCGCACAAGCGCGTCGCCGATGATCGTCGAACGCAGGTGTCCGACGTGCATCTCTTTCGCGAGGTTCGGGGCGGAGTAATCCACCACCACGGTTTCGGGCTGTTCAACTGCCTCGACGCCCAGCCGCTCGTCTGCACACGCCCGCCCAAGTTCCGCCCCCAGCCACTCCGGCTTCAGGCGCAGGTTGATGAACCCCGGTCCGGCGACTTCGGGCGTTTCCGCGAGGTCCGAAACGTCGAGGCGCTTGACGATTTGCTCGGCGACCTCGCGCGGCTTCTTGCCGAGGCGCTTGGCAAGGGCCATCGCCCCGTTGGCCTGGTAGTCGCCGAACCGCGCATCCTGAGCCGGCGCAAGGAGGGCAGGGGCCTGCCCGGCCTCGGGGAAGGCCGCAACGATTGCCGCTTCGACGCGTTTTTCGAGCAGCCGTTGGACGTTCGGCATAAGGTCTTTCTAACCGCAGAGACGCAGAGAGCGCAGAGGGAGGATTTGGTAACAACGGCAAAACGACTGCCGTTCCCCTATCTTTGTCGTTCTCTGCGTTCTCTGCGACCTCTGCGTTTAAATCACGTTTCCGTTTCTCGCGGGTTCCAGCCCTTTTGCCAGTCCACGCGCGGGGCGTCGCCCCACAGGAGTTCCAGGTCGTAGTATTTGCGCGACTCGTCGGTGAAGACGTGAAGGACGACGTCGACGTAGTCCTGGAGGACCCACCATCCGGCCTCGTCGCCTTCGATGCTGAACGGGCGTTGGCCCATTTCCTTGGCGGCCTCGCCCGCATGGTCCGCCGCGGCGCGCATCTGGCGGTCGCTCGTCCCCGTCGCCACGACGAAGAAGTCCGTCACGGGCGACAGGCGTCTCAGGTCGAGGACGGTCACATTGCGGCAGCGGTTCTCGGCGCAGGTGCGAGCCAGCGCGACGGCCAGCCGACGAGCCGTGCCCCGGCGAATGGGGGCCGTCGGCCGTTTGCCCGTCCCGCCCGGGGTGGTCGGTCGCGTGGCCATCACTGGGCCAGGTGGTTCCAGTGAATCCGCAGCATGTCGCTGATTTGCGGTCCGAACTTCACAATCAGCCCCGCAAAAACGATGCTCACCATGCTCATCAACTTAATCAGGATATTAAGCGACGGTCCCGACGTGTCCTTGAACGGGTCGCCGACCGTGTCGCCGACGACGGCCGCTTTGTGCGGCTCGGAGCCTTTGCCGCCCATGTGCCCCGCCTCAATGTACTTCTTGGCATTATCCCATGCGCCGCCGGCGTTGGCCATGAAAATGGCCATCGCAAACCCCGCCGTCAGGCCGCCCACCAGCAGGCCCAGGACGCCGCTCACGTCCAGCAGAAGGCCCACGCCCACCGGCACGATGATGGCCAGGAGGCTCGGCAGGATCATCGCCCGCTGGGCCCCCGAGGTCGCAATGGCGACGCACGAGGCGTAGTCGGGCTTCGCCTTGCCTTCCATCAGGCCGGCGATGGTGCGGAACTGTCGGCGGACTTCTTCAATCATCCGCCCCGCCACCCGGCCGACGGCCCGCATCGTCAGCGCGCAGAAGACGAACGCCAGCAGCACCCCCGCAAAAATGCCCACCAGGAACTTCGGGTTCATCGGATTCGCGCCGTAGTGGCGCATGAAGTCCAGCATCCCCGCCTGGGTCTCGCCGACGTCGGCCAGTTTCCGCTTGGCGATCTCGCCCATCGCCACCGGCACAAGCGTCCGCTCCCGCCCGGTTGCGTCAAGCCGCTCGACCGTGTTGGCTGCCTTCCCGGGCGCCTCGATATAGACGACCGTGTTTTTCATCTGGAGGGCGCGGGTCCCGGCCGACGAGTCCACGTACTGGCCGAACTTGCCGTAGCCCAGGTCATAGACGGTGGCCTCGCGTCCGGCCTCGGCGTGGTAGGCTGCCGCCGCCTCCCGGTGCATCCCGACGCGCACCTCCTCCATATACGCCGCCAGGAGCGCAAGGGCCGTCAGCGCGGCGCTCCCGATGGCGAACCCCTTGCCGGTGGCGGCCGTCGTGTTGCCCAGGGCGTCGAGGGCGTCGGTGCGCTTGCGGACCTCGGGCGGCTGGTGGCTCATCTCGGCGTTGCCGCCCGCGTTGTCGGCAATCGGGCCGTAGGCGTCCGTCGCCAGCGTAATCCCCAGCGTCGAAAGCATCCCCACCGCCGCTATCCCCACGCCGTAGAGGCCCAGCGTGATGTCCTGGAACCCGCCGGGCACAGCAAAGGCGACGATCATCGCCGCGCCCACCGCCAGGATCGGAATCCAGGTCGAAAGCATTCCCTCCGAAATGCCCGCAATGATGACTGTCGCCGGGCCCGTCTCGGCCTGTTGGGCGATCTGGCGGGTCGGCTTGAACGAGGACGAGGTGTACCACTCCGTCGCCTTGCCGATGATGATGCCGGCAAACAGGCCCGCCAGGACGCTGATAATCAGTTGCCACGGCAGCCCGAGCCCCAGGATGACCGCCACCGTCGCCCCGGCCCCGAGCAGCGTCGCCAGGTAGATGCCCCGGTTCAGCGCCGCCATCAGGCCTTTCATGTCGGCGTCCTCGCGCGTGCGGACGACGAAGATGCCGATGCACGAGGCCACGATCCCCAGCCCCGCCAGAATCATCGGGGCCATCAGCAGGTTCAGTTGCGTCGCCTCCGTCACAAGGTCGGGGTAGATCCGCTTCATCCCGAAAATCGCGGCCACGCCGAGCGCAGCCGTCGCCAGAATCGAGCCGCAGTAGGATTCGTACAGGTCCGCCCCCATGCCGGCCACGTCGCCCACATTGTCGCCGACGTTATCCGCGATGGTGGCTGGGTTCCGCGGGTCGTCCTCGGGGATGCCCGCCTCGACCTTGCCCACAAGATCGGCCCCCACGTCCGCCGCCTTCGTATAAATGCCCCCGCCGACGCGGGCAAACAGGGCCTGGCTCGATGCCCCCATCCCGAAGCACAGCATCACGACCGTAATCTGCTCCAGGGTCATCGGTTCCCAGCCGAACGTCTCGACGGCCGCCTGGCCCCACACCTGGTGCAGGAAGATGAACCAGCCCGCGATGTCCAGGAGGCCCAGGCCGACCACCGTCAGGCCCATGACCGCCCCCGCCCGGAACGCCACCGTCAGCCCGCGGTTCAGGCTCGTCCGCGCCCCCTGGGCCGTCCGCGACGAGGCCTGCACCGCCGTCTTCATCCCGATGAAACCCGCCAGGCCGGAGAAGAACCCGCCCGTCAGGAACGCGAACGGCACGAGCGTGTGCTGCACCCGCAGGCCGAACGCCATCACCGCCAGCAGGCCCGACACCACCACGAAAAAGATCGCTACGACCTTGTACTGCTGTTTGAGATACGCGTAGGCCCCTTCGCGGACGGCGGCGGCAATCTCGCGCATCTCGTCCGACCCGTCGGCCTGGCGCATCACGTTCCTATACAGGCCGTAGGCCATCACCAGGGCCAACACCGACCCGCCGAACGCCACATACCAGCCGACCGGCAAGGCGCGGCCCTCCGCCGCCTCCACCGTTTCGTTCCGGGTTCCGGTTTCCGGGTTCCGGGTTCCTTCTGTTGCTTCTCCCTGGCTCCACGCGTTCACTGCCAGGAGGCCCAGGAGAACCATCAGGCCGATGCCCATCAGGGGCCGGAGCCACTTTGCCGCTCGCTTCCGCATCCTGGGGTCCTTCCTTTCCATGGCCTGGGGGGTTTCACGCCGTAAGGACGGCTCGTCCGCGCCGGGCCGCACTTTCTAATCCGCCCCGCCCTCCGGAGCAAGTGAAAAATGAGCGCCGCATGTCGCGCGCACCGCGCTTAGCCGCGAGCCGAAGGCGAGCGCGCTGCGTGCCGCTACCTGGAACTTGGAACCGCCTCTATGCCGCGATGCGGCGTTAGCGGACGTACTTCTTGGACAGGCAGACGATGAAGACGGCCATGAGGGCTGCGCCGAAAAGGGACTCGGAGGCTACGAGGAGGCGGTACGGTTCCTTCGGCAGATAGTCGCCGTAGCCGAGGGTCGTGAAGGTGCTGAGGCTGCAGTAGAGGCACTCTGTGGCGCTCGGCTGGTAAGCCGCACGGGCGGCGGGATCCAGGGCAGGGTCGTCGGGGACGACGGCGGCCGCTGCCCAAAAAAGTGCCGCCCAGAGGAAGATGACCGCGAGGGCGAAGAGGAGCGGGCGGCTCGGACGTTCGCCGTAGCCGTAGATAAGTCGGCCGAAAAGGAGGAGGAACCCCCAGACCCAGAATGCCTTGCGCCAGGGTTTGTGGGCGGACGCTCTGCGCCACCTGTCCTCGATGGCGCACTGCTCGGCATAGTGGTAATAGCCGCCGGCGGCGTAGTCGCCGCGTTCCTGGGCGGCCTGTTTGGCGATGCGATAAGCGGTTTCGCCCTCGCGGCGGAGGCGGAAGGGACGGCCCCAAGCGGGCTTGTCGAAAAAGATCCGCGCGCCTGGCGCGAAGCGCGCCCCGCCGAACGAGACATTCGCCGCGAACGTCGCGCCGCCAAACCGGGCGTCTGCGCTGAACGTCGCGAGATGGAACCGGGCGTCACCCCTGAAAGTCGCGTTGCCGAACCAGGCGTTCCCGCTGAACGTTGCGCGGAGGAACGAGGCATCCCCGGCGAACGTCGCGCGGTCGGACAAGAGGTTTCCACTGAACACCGCGCGGAGAAACGAGCCGTCCCCCTCGAACGTCGCACGGTAGAACGAGGCGTCGCCGCGGAACCTTGCATCCTCAAACAAGACGGGCCCGTGGAAATGCGCCCCGCTGAACAAAACGGGCTTTTCGAAGATGCAATCGGCGAACCATCCGACCATACGCCCTTGCTGGAAGCACCCGTCGGGGTCTTGCGGAAAGTGCCAGCCCTCGAAATCGCATTCTTCAGCATCCTTGGCGGCAGCCATTTGGCGGGCAGTTTGCCACACGAGGCATGCGGTCTCGGCGGAACCGCCGTTGGAGGGCGAATGGTAGAGGCACTTGCCTTCCGGGCACAGGAGCCAGGCCGGGCGCTCGCAAGCCTCGTACGAACACGTCGAGTCGGCAGTCGGGTAAGCGACTTCGGCGTCGGACATGGCATACAGGATAGGAAGACACATGCAGGGGGGCAACAGGAATCGGGACGGAGAGGCTGGAGACTGGAGGCCGCAGGCTGGAGGCAACGTAGAACGAAGAAGGCAGAATGCAGAGCGGGGAAGGCAACAAATTCACGGCGAGACCCCTCCGCTTTGCTTCGCTCCGGTCGGGGGGACAGTCTGCGGGGCAAGCGGCGCGCCAGATGCCTTGACGCATCTCTATGTGTTGCCTAACAAATGGCGGAAATTCGCGCTTGACAGTGGCGAAGGAAGTTTGGTAAACTGGCGCGGCTCGGAAGAGCCCAAGGGGGCGTTCTCGTCGTTGTGGCGTAGCGTCCGGCGTACCGTATGATGGGCCTAAACAGGGAGGGAGATACCATGTCCATTCCGACCGGAGAGACCTTGACCCTGGAATTCGCGGGGTACGACAATCTGGAGGTGCGGTTTCCCGAAACGGATCGTGCGCTGGACCAGGACGAGGAATGGTTTGAGTTGCGGGACGGGGACGCATGGCGCCGGTTCCGGCTGCACGATTATGCCGAGATTTATAAGGTGCCGGGCCTGTATGAGTCGCTCTTCTACCGGCTGCTGCGGTGCTGTTCGCCGCGCAGAGTCGTCAACCTGCTGGAAGCGGTGCTCCGGGACGCCGGGGAGGCGCCGCGGGGCCTGCGCGTGCTGGACGTGGGGGCGGGGAATGGGATGGTGGGGGAGCAGGTGTGGAACCTCGGGGCGGCGTCGGTCGTCGGAGTGGACATTATCGAGGAGGCGAAGGAGGCGGCGCTTCGGGACCGGTCGCACGTCTATGCGGACTACGTAGTGGCGGACCTGACGGACCTTTCGGAGGAGACGGAGCGCCGGCTGAGGCACCACGCGCTCAATTGCCTGACGACGGTGGCGGCGCTGGGGTACGGGGATATTCCGCCGCGGGCGTTTCTGAAGGCCCTGGACCTGGTGGACACGCCGGCGTGGGTGGCGTTCAACATCAAGGAAGGTTTCCTTTGGGGTTCGGACGAGACGGGGTTCGAGCGGCTGGTGCACCGGCTGCGCCGGGAACGGGTGTTGCGGGTGGAGGCGTATCGGCGGTATCCGCACCGGGTTTCGATCCGCGGCGAGCCGCTCCACTACGTCGCCGTGGTGGCGCGCAAGTTGCGGGACCTGCCGGACGGCTGGATAGATTGAACCGCGAGGCGCGATGATTGAACTGTGCGGCGTGTGCAAATCGTACGACGGCGGCGACTCCTTCGCCGTCCGCGACGTGGACCTCCACGTGGCCGAAGGCGAGTTGGTCGTCCTGCTGGGGGAGAGCGGGTGCGGCAAGACGACGACGCTGAAGATGATCAACCGCCTCATCGAGCCGACCTCCGGCCGGATCACCGTGGACGGGGCGGACGTTCGCGAGCAGGACGCGGTCCTCCTGCGCCGGCGGATCGGCTACGTGTTCCAGCGGATCGGCCTTTTCCCCCACATGGCGGTAGGTGAGAACGTCGCGGTCGTGCCGCGCCTCCTCGGGTGGCCCCGGCGAGAGACGGCGGGGCGGGTGGATGAACTGCTCGAGTTGGTCGGCCTGCCGGCCGGAGAGTACCGTGACCGCCTGCCTCGACAGTTGTCCGGAGGCCAGCAGCAGCGCGTCGGCGTGGCCCGGGCGCTGGCCGCCCGTGCGAAGGTCATGCTCATGGACGAGCCGTTCGGCGCGCTGGACCCGCTGACGCGCGTGGCGATCCAGGACGAATTCCGTCGCATCCACGATCGGCTGGGCCTGACGACGCTGATGGTCACGCACGACATGACGGAGGCGCTGCTGATGGCCAACCGCATCGCCGTCCTGGATGGCGGTCGGTTGGTGCAGGTCGGCACGCCGCAGGAATTGATGACGCACCCCGCCGGCCGGGTCGTCGCCCGACTGATGGACACGCCGAAACGCCAGGCGGACCGGTTGGAGGCGATTGCGGCGGGGGAGGGCGGCTGATGGAGTGGGACGCAGCCCAGATGCAGGAAGCGTTTCGCAATCTGCCGGAGTATCTGGGCCAGCACGTGTTGATTACGGCGGTGGCGCTCGGGCTGGGGATCGCGATCAGCCTGCCCCTGGCCATGATCGTGGTGCGGCGGGCGCGGATGCGGTGGGGCACGCTGGCGGGGGCGAGCGTCACACAAACCGTCCCGAGCCTGGCGCTGCTGGCGGCTTTCTACCTGGTCCTGTTGTGGTTGGGGACGGTGACAGGTCCGCTGTTCGGATTCAAGCTTCCGGCGCTGGGGTTCCTGCCGACGGTCATGGGGCTAACGCTGTACAGCGTGCTGCCGATCCTGCGGAACACGGTGACGGGGATTCTGGGCGTAGACCCGGCGGTGCGCGAGGCGGCGGTGGCGGCGGGGATGCGTCCGCGGCAAGTGCTCGTGCGCGTCGAGTTGCCGCTCGCGATGCCTGTGATCGTGGCGGGGATCCGGACGGCCACGGTGTGGGTGGTCGGCATCGCCACGCTTTCGACGCCGATCGGCCAGACGAGCCTCGGAAATTACATCTTCACGGGCCTGCAGACGAAGAATTGGGTCTCAGTGCTGTTCGGCGTGGTGCTGGCGGCGGCGCTGGCGATCGTTCTGGACCAGTTGATCGGCCTGGCGGAGTCGGGGGCGGCGCAGCGGAGCCGGCGGCGCGTGCTGGCGGCCGGGGTGGGGCTGGTGGCTGTGCTCGCGGGCGGGATTCTGCCGTGGCGCCTGACCGTGCCCGACGCGTCCGCCCAGGGGCGGGCCTATCGCATCGGGGCCAAGAACTTTACGGAGCAATTCATCCTCGCCTCGCTTCTGCGCGATACGATCCAGACGGCCGGCATGGACGCGACCAAGATGGAAGGCCTTGGCTCGGTGGTCGCCTTCGAGGCCCTGGCGAACGGGGACGTTGACGTCTATGTGGACTACAGCGGCACGGTGTGGGCCAACTACATGAAGCGCACCAGCGTCGCCGGCGCCGAGACGGTCCTCCGGGAAATGACCGACTGGCTGGCGCGCGAAAAGGGGATTCTGTGCCTCGGCCCGCTGGGGTTCGAGAACGCCTACGCGCTGGCCATGCGCCGCGAGCGGGCGGAAGAACTGGGAATCCGAACGATCGCCGACCTGGGGCCGCACGCCCCGCGGATGACCATCGGCGGCGACTATGAGTTCTTCGGACGGCCCGAATGGCAGCAGATGCGGTCGGCCTACGGCCTGCGGTTTGCCGAACGCAAGCAGTACCAGTCCACCTTCATGTACGAGGCCGTCGCCACGGGCGAGGTGGACGTGATCTCGGCCTTCTCGAGCGACGGCCGGATCGCCGCCTACGACCTGGTCGTTCTGGACGATCCCAAGCACGTCATCCCGCCCTACGACGCCGTTGTGCTCGTCTCGCCGCAGGCGGCAAGAGACCGCCGCCTCGTCGAGGCCCTTCGCCCGCTCCTGAGCGCCGTACGCGTCGAGTGGATGCGCGAGGCCAACCTGATGGTGGACCGCGACGAGGACAAGCGGACGGTGGACCAGGCGGCGGCCTGGCTCCGCGAGCGTTTGGCAGGCCCCCCATCTGCGAAGTAGGCGCGCCCCATCGTCCGGCTTCGCCTCTTCCGCGCGCCGGGGGCAAGGGTTGCCGTGGACGGCGCGGGTGGATATAGTGAGCGCGGCGAGGTTTCACGGCCGATACCTCGGCCGCGAAAGCGCCCTTCGCGCCTGTAGCTCAAGCGGAAAGAGCAACGGCCTTCTAAGCCGTAGGTTGCAGGTTCGAGTCCTGCCAGGCGCGCCAGAATAAAGACAGTCCAAAATCTCAAGTCCGAAGTCTAAGGTCTGTCTGTCCGTAGCGGGGTCAAAGGATGTGAACGGCTCATCTACGGCGCTTCTTCCTCCAGGAGGCGGATGTTGTTGTACTCCAGGAGCGTTCCCTGGGCGCGCTGGAGGAGGGCGAGCGAGGTCATGTAGGCGGCGCGGGCCTGGATTTCGCGGACCTTGGCGTCGGCCAGGTCGCGCTGGGCGTCGAGAAGGTCCTTCTGCAGGGCGGCGCCGGCGCCGACGTTGGCCTGCTGGTCGCGGAGGGTCTGCTCGGCGGCCTCGCGCGCGGCGCGCGTGGCGGCGATGGCTTCCTCGGCGGCGGCGAGGTTCCGGACCGCTTCGCTGACCTCCAGCAAGAGTTGCTGGCGGATGTCCTCGCGCGCAAGGAGCGCCTGGGCGCGCTCGAGTTTGGCTCGCTCGTAGGCGGCCGTGCGGGCGCGGTTGCCGATCGGCACCTCGATTTCCACGCCGACCGTCCAATCGAACAAGTTGGTTCCGAACTGTTCCTTCATGGCCCGCCAGGTTTTCGCGTCGAGCCCCTGCAGGCCGTACGAGGCCTCCAGGTCCACGCGCGGGAGGCGTTCGTTGCGGGCGACGCGCTCCAGCAGGCCCATCTGCTCGAGGCGAGCGTCGGCCTGGCGGATTTCGGGGCGGTGCTTCATGGCGGCGAGCATGGCGCGCTGGAAGAGCGCCCGGGTGGTGGGGATGGCGTCGGCCAGGGGCTGTTCCTCGGCCGCCAGCAGCGTGGGGTGTTCGAGCGGCAACTGGGGGTCGTTCAGAAGCCGCTTGAGGCGGTCGCTGGTGGTGGCGCGCTGAAGGCGGGCGACGATGAGGTCGGTTTCGCGGCTGGTGACGGCGCTAGAGGCCAGGCTGACGATGACGCGATTATCCTTGCCTTCCTGGAATCGGAGGCGGACGATGCGCAGGTTCTCGCGTGCGGCCTGGAGCGATTCGCGGAGCGCCTCGACGCTCGCCTGGGCCACCGCCAACTCCCAGTACGTCCGCTCGACCTCCAGCAGCGCGTCCATCACCTGACGCTTGAAGTCCGCCAGGCTCCTCGCCTCGTCCAGGCGCGCCAGGACAATCGGGCCCTTCGTGAGCTCCATTCCCGCACCGCGCAGGAGCGGCTGCTCCACCACGAGCGCGATGTCCGTCTCGTACCGCGGGTTCGGGTCGTAGAACGTGCTGTTGGACTCCAGCAGCGTCCAGCCCTGGGCCAGGGTGACGTTGGCGCCGGTCGGCAGGAGGGTCCGGGCGCCCGTCTGGAAGTCCCACTGTCGCGAGACCAGCGTTTGTGCCCCGGCAAGGAACGACCCGGGGTCGTGTCGCAGGCGCCCCAGGGCGTTGTTGAGGAACCAGGAGGGGTCGAAAATGGCCTCGGCCTCGGCGACGGCGGTGCGGGCGATGGCCGGCGAGAACCGCGCAATCTGAATCCGCAGGTTGTGGACCAGCGCCCGCCGCAGGCACGCCTCGAGCGTCACCGGGACGACCTCGCCCGACTGTGCGAGCGGGGCAAGAAAGCCGGGCGGGGAGGCGGAGGAGGGCGCCGGGGGCGCGTTCTCCCCACCTTTCGCCTCGCTCCCTTCGTCGGCGCTCAGGATGGGGCTTTGCTCGGCGGCGGGGAGGGAATCGAAACGGCTGGCGGTGACGTCGGCGGCGTTTTGCTGCGACGCCTCGGCGGCCCGGTCATAGGCCTCGTACACTTCGGCGCCGGCGGCATCGATGACGCGCGGACGGGCGGCGCACCCCGCCGCGAGGGCCAGGATGGCCAGGCCCGCGGCCGGCAGGAGGGCGCTTCGGCAGGTTGGACCACCCCATTGCTTGGCCATGCGGTCGGTTTCGCCGGACCATCCCCCGTCCAATCGTTCACTATGGTAAACTGTTGCGGGTTGTGAAGCAAGTGGCTGCAGGGGTAAGGTGGAACGCAGAATGCAGAACGAACGACGAGCGGCGCGGGTCAGCCGGCCTGGTACAGGTCGAGCATGCGGCGGGCCATGCCGGCGATGCGGCGCCGAAGGTCCGCCGGCTTCAGGACCTCGACCTCCGGCCCGTAGCCGAGCACCCACCACGCGATCTCATCCAGGCCGTCCACGGTGCAGGTGAAATAGACGGCCCCGTCGTCGTCCCAGCGGACCTTCTGGGTCGTATGCCAGTTGACCTCGGCGACGTTCGGGCCGACGAGCGGGCTGAACTTCAGTTCCACCTCGTAGGTCGTCTCGCCGCGGATCATCCGCCAGGCGTTGCCCAGGACTTTCTCCAGCGTCAGGTTGCGCGGACGGACGAAGGTCTTGCCCGTGCGCGCGAGTTCCTTAAACCGCCCGAGTTTGAAAGTGCGGATGCCGCGGTGCTTGGACGAGCGGCCCACGAGGTACCAGGCGCGGTCGTGGAACGAGAGCCAGTAGGGCTCGAGGCGGGTGCGGATCTGTCCGGCGTCGTGGAAGGAGATATAGACGGCGTCGAGGGCCTCTTTTCGGACGATGGCCCGCTGCGCCAGATAGTATGTATCCTGGAGGGCGTTGTGGCGGGCGGTCGGGGCGGGATGCACGGCCATGTTCCGGACGATGGACCCCACGGCCGCCCGCAGGCCGACCGGCAGAGTGGACTCGACCTTGGCGGCGGCCTCGCGGGCGGGCTGAAACAGGGGCAGCCGACCCGTCTTCCCCAGTTCCGACGCCATCAGCAGCAGCGCGAGCGACTCTTCGAGGTTCAGGTTGATGGGCGGCAGGAAGCCGGTCTGGTGGATCTGGTATCCGCCGTCCTTGCGGTCGTAGAAGAAGGGAATACCGGCCGCCTCGATCATGTTCAAGTCGCGGTACACCGTTCGCCGCGACACGCGGCACTCCGCCGCCAAGTGGTCGGCGTTGTAGAAGCGTCGGCCCTGGAGCATGGTGATGATCTTCAGAACGCGGTGCAGTCGTCCGACCTTCACGCTACGTTTTCCTCTAGATTCGCCGCCCCCCGCCGATCGCTTCCGGCCAGCGGTTGGGGACATGGAACCCCTGCTCGCCGCTTCGGCGCACGATCGGCACGCCGGCCTCCGCCAGCAGCCGCAGGTCGCGATAGATCGTCCGCTTGCTGACCTGGAAGCGTCCGGCGAGGTCGTCGGCACTATAGCACTCGCGCTCCAGGAGCCGCAAGCACTTAATCATGCGGACGATGCGGCCGTTGGGGCGTCGGCGGGGTCGGCGCACCGCAATATCCTTTCGTTCGGGTGTCCGTGGGCATTGTGACAGACTAGGTCCGGGCGCTAAGGGCTGGCGCGTTTCACTGTGCCGATAGCGTGTCACTGGGGGGACATGAACAATGCGGAACGCGGATCGGGGAACGCGGAACGAACGGCGAACGGCAACCTGAACGGCTGTTCGCCGCCCGCCTTGGCGGGCGCTGCGAGGCGGAGGTGTGGGATGCCGCTCCCCTTGCCGTCTCGGCACCTGAGCGTCCGGTACGCGCTTGACGCTGGGGCGCGGCTGGGCGTAATGTGCAGGCATGTCAAGAGATGGCCAGGGGGAAAATGCGCCGCCTCCGCCGGCCGACCGGCCGGGCTCGTGGCGTTGGCGGCTTCTGGCTGCGATGGGTCTGCTCGCCGCGGTCGGGGTTATTTGGCCGGTGCTGGTCCGGCGGCCGGCTGAGCCGGCGCTCACGGGCCGGGCCCGCGAACTTCTTGAAACCGCCCGCCCTCCAAGCGACCTCGAGCGGTTGCGGAGGGAGATCTGGGCGTTCTTCGGCGCCGAGGTGCCCGGTCCGCCGCTAGAGCCGGCGGCGGTGGCCAACAGCATGTTGTACGCGGTGAAGCCGGAGGACGTACCGGCCCTCGTGGGATTGCTGAAGGACCGCTCGCCCGAGATTCGGGAAACAGCCGCCCAGGTCTTGGGACAGAAGGGCGGCAGCCGGGCCGTGGAACCGCTCCTCGCCGCCTTGGATGACCCGCAAGCCAACGTCAGGTCGGCCGCGGCCAGAGGTCTGGGTTGCTTGCGCGACGTCCGGGCCGTCGAGCCGCTTATCGCGGCCTTGGGGGATCCGCATGAAAAAGTACGTTCCGGTGCGGCGTGGGCCCTCGGGTGGTCGCTGGGCGATGCCCGGGCCGTGGAACCGCTCATCGCGGCGCTGGACGATCCGGCGGTGAGAGTTCGGCGCGGCGCGGCCGGGTCCTTGGGGGAGTTGGGCGATGCCCGGGCTGTCGAGCCGCTCATCGCGAGTCTCGACGATCCGGATGCGGACGTCCGGGTGCATGTGGCCGAGGCCCTGGGGCGCCTGGGCGATGCCCGGGCCGTCGAACCGCTTATCGCGGTCCTCGACGACCCGAATACGGATGTTCGGTGCCGTGCGGCCAAAGCCTTAGGCAAGTTGGGCGATGCGCGGGCCCTGGAGCCGCTCGTCCGCAGGCTGGTCCACGACCCGGAGTGGCGCGTGCGGGATGACGCAGCGGAAGGGTTGTGGCGGTTGGGCGGCGAGGGTGTTGTGGAACCCCTCATCAGGGCCTTGGGCGACAGCAGCGATTGTGTCCGGCAAGAGGCCGCCATGTGTCTGGGCTTCCTCAAGGCCACGCCGGCCGTGGAACCGCTCATCGCTGTCCTGGACGATGAGGACGCGGAGGTTCGGCAGTGGGCGGCCAAGTCGCTGGGGGACCTGGGTGACGTCCGGGCCGTCGAGCCGCTCATCCCGCTCCTGGAAGATGAAGATGTGTACGTTCGGCAGTGGGTGGCCTATTCACTCGGCAAACTGGGCGACGTACGGGCCGTCGAGCCGCTCATTCGTGCCTTGAATGATGAGGTGGTTCGGGGTATGGCGGCTGTGGCCCTGGGGGAGTTGGGCGATGCCCGGGCCGTCGAACCGCTTATCGCGGTTTTCGATGACCAAAATGGGGATGTTCGGATCGGTGCGGCCAAGGCCTTGGGCCGGTTGGGCGACGCGCGGGCCGTCGAGCCGCTCGTTCGCGCATCGAAGGATGAGGATAGCAATGTCAAGGAGGCGGCGGAAACGGCCCTGAATTACTTGTCGGCCCTCCAGGCCGTGCGGGAAAAAGAGGAGGCCGATGCCGCCCCGATCGCTGAGCCCGATGCCGCGCCAGGCCGCTAAGTAGCCCCCGGCGCGCTGCGGGGGGCGGAAGAAACCCAGGGGTCGGAAAGTCCCTGGGCTTAGTTGCCGCGCGGGGGTCAGCGGGGTATGCTAGAGGGGCAAAGGCTTCCCCGCCTTTCGCTGCGCTCAAGACGGGGTTTTGCCGGAGGCGACGATGGAAAACGCCGAGGTGGCGGCCGTCTTCGACCAGATCGCCGACATCCTGGAAATCCAGGGCGAGAACGCCTTCCGCATCCGGTCCTATCGCAACGCCGCCCGTACCATCCGCGACCATGCCGAACGCGTCGAAGACCTGGCCGCCGAAGGCAAAGACCTGCGGGCCCTGCCGGGCATCGGCGAAAGTTTGGCCGAGAAAATCCACGCCATCCTCTCGACCGGCACGTGCCCGACGCTTGAGGACCTGCGCAAGAAAACCCCGCCGCACCTGACGGACCTCCTGAACGTGAAGGGCTTGGGGGCGAAGCGTGTGAAAATCCTCGAGGAGCGTCTCGGCATCACGACGCTGGGGGACCTGAAGAAGGCGGCCGAGGCGGGCGAAATCCGCGACCTCGAAGGCATGGGCGAAAAGACCGAGCAGAATATCTTGAAGGGCCTTGCGACCATCGAGGCCGAGGCCGGCCGCATCAGCATCAAGACCGCCGCCGAGCAGGTGTCGGCGATCGGCCTGCACCTGGCGCGCGCGAAGACGATTAAGCGGTGGGAACCGGCGGGCAGTTTCCGCCGCCGACGCGAGACGATCGGCGACTTGGACATCCTTGTCCTGGCCGACGACCGCAAGCAGGCCGCCGAGGCCATCCTGCGGTATCCGCCCGTCGCCGACACCCTCGCGAGGGGCGAGGAGAAGGTCTCCGTGCGCCTGGCGAGCGGCCTGGAGGTGGACTTCCGGTTTTTCGATGCCGCGGAGTTCGGGGCGGCTGAGATGTATTTCACCGGCTCGAAGGTCCACAACATCGCCCTGAGGAAGCGCGCCCAGAAGCGGAAATGGAAACTGAACGAGTATGGCCTGTTTGCCGGCAAGAAACGCATCGCCGGCAAGAGCGAAGAAGAGGTCTTTAAGAAGTTGGGGTTGCCGTGGATCCCGCCGGAACTGCGCGAGGATCGCGGTGAGGTGGAGGCGGCGGAGAACAACAGCCTCCCCGCGCTCGTCGAGGAAAAAGATATCCGCGGCGACCTGCACGCCCACACCGACTCCAGCGATGGACGCGCAACGATTGAGGAAATGGTTGAGGCGGCGAGAAAACGCGGATACCAGTACCTGGCGATCACGGACCATTCGCAGGCCGTGACGGTGGCGCACGGGATGACGGC
>DATKUU010000374.1:0-3321 GCA_035530455.1 Phycisphaerae bacterium
GGGCAAAAACCAGTTCGGCGATCTTGCGGGTGGCCAGGACCGGGTCTTTGATGTTGGCCGCTCGAATTACGGGGAAATCGAGGACGCCCGGGATAATCTGACGCTGTAGCAACCGGTTCCCGTCGTTCAGCGCCCGCAGCATGTCGCCACCAGCGGGTCCGTATGCACCCCCGATGGAATTTTGAAGCTGCCCCGAGACCCAGTTCCGCACGTTGAACGCGGGGAAGTATGTCGTCACATGGGCCCGAAAGAAGTTGGTGTAGTTGTCCAGCCCCTTGATGATCGGCTTGAGCCAGTCGGGCGATGTGAATGCTTTGGCCGTTCGCCCCAGGTCGGCCGCGATCTCGCCGGGGACGAAGACGCTGTCGGCGATGTACTTGGCATCAACATTCATGTTGGGAAACTTGCTCGTCACCGTGTCGGGCAGTTCCTTATACATCTTGAAGGGGGCGTTTTCGCCCTTGAGGCCCGCTGCGGCGAGCGCCTCGCCCAACGAAACGTCGCCTGGCATCTTTTCGGAGATGTGCCGGGCGTGTTCGGCGATGAGTCCCCGGGCCGCTCTGGCGTTCTCCACACCCATGATGTGCATTTCCATCCGGGTCATCTGGTCGACCAGCGGATGGTGGGCGAACAATGGAATCCCGGACGCGGCGTGTTGCGGGTCGAGTTCCGACAGCGCCGAGGCCAGCCGTTCGATTTTGTCGTCTTTCCATCCGGCGAGGTCGTCGGCGTAGGTCGCCTTGAGGTGGGCCGCAGCCTCTTCGAGGTTGACGCCGGAACGAGACCGCTTGGGATACTCGTCCCGAACCAACCGCGTGGCTGCCGCCTTGCTCATCCCTTGCATGGTGTACTTTTCGATGAGTGCTTGGCGCACCTGGGGCGTCATAATCGAACTGGGCTGCGCCGTGCTGGCCGTGCCGCTCACGACCGGGTCGACCGTCATCTGGTTGAGTGAGTTTGTCGGCAGTTCTTTGAACGCCTTGGTTCGTTGCTTCTGGGCACCTATCGAGGCGTCGAGGCCACGGGCCGCGCCCGGCCGAAGGTCTTGGTTGAATCGCACCGCTTGCCGGTGCATGTAGTCAACCATGTCGTCCACCAGTTGCCCAGTTGCCATCCCCTCTGCCTGTTCGAGCGCGAGAATTTCCGGCTGCTTGTCCCGGATGCGTTTGAGGACATCCTCGGCACCCTTCATATGCGCGGGCAGTTGGCCCGTTCCCTCGATGTAGCTCCGCATCACGCCGCCGTCCTGGATGCCCTGCATGTCGTGGCGGAACAGCCCGAGATCATCCAGCTCGAACATATCGGCGGCAAGCCCCTCTCGCATATTCGCGAGTTTGAACCCCGTAAGCCGCGACTCGGCTCCTATCGCCTTCTGGGCATCCATGCCAATCTTCCCCTGCATCGGTTTGGAGAACCCGGCGAAGGCGTGTCGGACGGGGGAGGAGTAGCGGACGCCATGCCCGACCCAGTCCATCCCCTTGGCCAGCGGCAACGCACCGGGGATGCCGGGCCCGATGGGCGTCTTGGCCATCCCGGGCAGACCTACTCCGAACAGGCCGCCGAGCGGCTTGTCGCTCCGCATGAGTGCGTTCAGTTCGGCATCGCCCATCCAGGTCCCGCCGCGTGTCCCGAACTGGGCCCGCTTCAGAAGTTTTGGCACTTCATTGGCCACGTCCTCGGGGAGGTTTTTGAGGGCGTTGCTCAACGACACGGTCATTCGCTGCTGGCGCGGCCCCATGGCCTTGACGCCCGCCCCGGCCATATTCTTGGCCACGTCGGGGAGAAACTTGGCCACCCCCATCCGTTCCAGGAGTTGGCCACTTCGCCCCATCGCCCCCGCCCCGCCCCCCACATAGAACAACGGGTCCGTCAGCACGTCGGCGGCCAGGCCGGTGGCAAAATTGCCCCAGGTATCCTTCTTGCCGACCAGCCCTTGCCGGCGCATGATGTCGCGGCTAAATACCCATTTGTCCGGGTCGGTGATCCCCATCGTGTTGGAGAAGGGGATCAGGTTCAAGAGGCCCCCGCCCCAGGGCCCGCCGGACAGGCCGGAGAGGGTGCCCCGCACGGCCGCGCCCGGTTTGCCGACCGTGTGGGCGAAGGCGGCCAGGCCCGAGAGGCTGCCCCGTCCGAGCCACTGGAGCGTTGACTCTTCCTCTTCGGGCGTCATCTGGTATGATGAACGACGTCCCCGGTGCCGGGACGCGGCGGCGCGCCAGGCGTCCGGGGAGGATGTCATCGGGGCGAGGCTGAAAGGTGAGGCCATGATTGGTCTCTGTTATTATCTGGATTGTGCCAATGGTGGTGTGAATTGCCGCCAAAACCGTTCGCCGAGCCACCCTGCTCCGTGAGAGATGTTGGGTGCTTGCCGGTCGGCCCATTCCGTCCAGGTTCTTGGCTGCCAGTGCCGGGGCATTGCACCCGGTTGCACCCCGTTGCGCTCTGCAATTTCCCGGGCTGCCGCCCAGTTCTCGGCCTCAAGTGCAGCATCAAATGCGGGCTGGTCCAGCGGGTCGATCTGCTGCCGAACTCCAGACGGGCTGTTTGTTTTCGGCGCTGTGCCATTGCCACTATAGAACCGTTGCAGTTCTTGTTGCTGGGACATGGCGCCTTGCGGAGTGGATGTGTCCATGCCGTAAATGCCCATGAGCCTGTTTGCGCCGGCGTTTACAGACTGTTGGTGTGGGTTCACGGGCCCCAGATTCGCCGCCTGCATCTCGGGAGAATTTTCCCTACCCCCCATGAGGTTTTGCTCGAACAGGTTTTGTACCGGCGGGATACGACGGCCCATTGCGTGGGCCATCACCATGCCCCGGCGTTGCTCCATCGGCAGTAGGCCGCTCCGCCGTCGACGCTGACGTTGCATCTGGCGGTCCTTGCCCTCGGCGGTTGGTTCTGTCCCGGCGCGGCCAATCATCGTTGTGCCGGGCGGTTGATTGCCGTAATCGGAAATCATCCGACGCCGGGCAATTTCCTCGGCAACCCCGGGACGATCCTCCAGGCCGGGAACAAAACCGGGACCTTGCCCAACGGAATCACGCACCGAATCCAGTTCGCTTTGGTACTGCGTTTGCGCGTTGTAAAACCTGTTGGATCGTGGCTGGCCCAGCATGGCCGCGGCCATGGCGTTGTTGCGCGCATCCTCTTGCGTAATCTGGCCGCCGTACTGATCGCGCTGGGCTGGCAGCGGGGCGGGCCCGGCACCTCGCCACAAGCGCGGCTGCCAGGGGTTCGCCCCTACAACGGGCGAAAAGTCCTCGTTGCGCCCACCGCCCCCAAACGGCATCACCCCACCGATATCCTGGGCCATCTGAAGGCGGG
>DATKUU010000375.1:0-7239 GCA_035530455.1 Phycisphaerae bacterium
ACCCCGCCCAGATGCGGCTGCTCATGGCCTGGCTCTACCAGGAGGCCTGGGGCGAGCCCGTGCGGATGATCATTCTCAAGGCCCGCCAAATGGGGTTCTCGACGATGTCCGAGGCCATGATGTTCTCCCGCGTGTTCCATCGGCCCAATACCACCGGCCTGGTCTGCGCCCACGACGACGAATCCAGCAGCAACCTCTTCGCCATGACCACGCTGTTTCGGGAGGGCCTGCCCCGCCGCGAACGCAAGCGGACGAAGTACAGTTCGCGGAAGGAAATCGCCTGGGCCGCGCCCCACCGATCCGTCATGAAGGTCAAGACCGCCGGGGCGACCCGACTGGGGCGGTCCGATACGATCCAGTATCTCCACTGCTCGGAGGTCGCATTCTGGACCCACCAGCGCGCCACGCTTACCAGCGTCCTCCAGGCCGTCCCCGATCTGCCCGATACCGCCGTCGTCCTGGAGTCCACGGCCAACGGAGTCGGCGGGGAGTTTTACGATCGGTGGAACGACGCGGTCCAGCATCAGCACGATCACAGCGGGGATCCCCACGGGTTCATTCCGCTGTTCTTCAGCTGGTTGGAGCACGCCGAATACCGCGCGCCCGTCCCCGCCGGCTACGACTGGGGAACGATGTCGACCGAGGAACTCGATCTCCAGGACCTCGGCGCCGTGCCGGAACAACTCTACTGGCGGCGCGGCACGCTCCGCGCGAAATGCGGGAACGACCCGGCCATGTTCAAACAGGAATATCCGGCGACCCCCGAGGAGGCCTTCATCGCCTCCGGCCGGCCCGCCATCCCCGCCGCCATCCTCCGCCAGCATCGAAAGACCATCATCGGGTCCGGCCGCGTCCTGCTGAACTGGAAGGACCCCAAGGACCCCAAGTGCGTCGAGGTCATCCCGCAACCGGTCGCCGACGGCCATCCGCTCGCCTGGGAAGTGTGGCGCGAGCCCGTGCCCCGCTACGACTATACCGTCGGCGGCGACCCGGCCGAGGGTATCCTGTCGGATCCCTCGGACGAGCGAAGCGAGGCCGACTTCTCCTGCGGGATCGTGCTCGAGCGGGGCGAGCTGCGGATCGTCGCCGCCTTCTGCGGCCGCCCGGACGTCGACGTGTTCGGCGAGGAACTGCTCAAAGCGGCCTACTGGTATAACCGCGCCTGGATGAGCCCCGAGGCCAACGCCGCCGGGCTCGCCGCCGTGCTCATCGCCAAACGACGGCCGTACGAACGCCTCTACCGTCGCGAAACGCCCGACGAGCGGATCCGCATCGAGACCGTCGAACTCGTCGGCTGGAAAACGACCACCGGCAACCGGAAGTCGCTCTGGGACGATTGGATCGCCGCCTGCAGGCCCGGGCCCGACGGGAGTTTCGACGGGACGGTGATATCTCACAGCCGCCTCCTCTACGATCACGAGTCCACCGCGGTCTACAACAAAAACGGCCGGCGAGAGCATCGGGCCGGCTGCCACGACGATATGCTGTTCGCCGCCATGATCGCCTGGCAACTCCACCTCAGATGCCCCCGCACCCGTACCGCGATGGCCCGCGCCAGACGGCCGGCGCCCGTAACTTCCCTCGCCCGGGCCGATGCGATCGACCCCGGCGTGGGCTAACACCAGGAGCTTGTGCGATGAAAATGACAGACAAAGAAACCGCCGAAGTCAACCGCCGCGTCGACGAGATACAGCAGCGGGCCCTGGCGCACCATCGCGACTGGGAACCCCTGTATGAGGACGGCCGGCGGTTTCTGTGGAACGATCAGAAGTCCGCGAGGCCAGGATCCGCCGACGCCGAGGCGCCCGAGGACAACCTGATATTCCCCGCGGTCATGCAAGAGCTGGCCCTCCTCGCCCAGCAGCGGGGAATGCTGGTGACCCAGCCGTGGGAGGATGGCGACGCCGCCGGCGCCGCGGTCTGGCGTGACCTGCTCGACTGGCAGTACACCAAAGGGCTCGAAATGCCGCTCCGCCGGCTCGAGGCCGCCCTGGACGGCAAGGAGGCCGGGCACTGGATCTGGAAGGTGTGGTGGGATGACCGGGCGGAATGGAATGAGGAGGATCAGGTCTACGACGGCCGACTCCGGCTCGACCTGGTGCCGACCGGCTACGTCGTGATCGACCCCGACTCGCCCTCGGTGAAGAGGGCCGAGTCGATCGTCGAGATGCGATCCATGACCGTCGCCGAGGCCGTCGCGACCTGGCCCGAGTACGAGGATGAGATCGAGGCCGCCAAGGGCCAGGAGGCGGCGGACTTCGGGTACGGGGCCGGAGGATTCCACGTCTCGGCGATGGGAACCGCACCCACCATGGACGGCAGCAACGTCAGCGGAGAACGCGGCGCCGCGCCGCCCGACTCGGTCACGGGGCGACTGGCCGCCCTCCTGAGCGGACGGCTGCAGCGGACGGAGGATAATGTCGACGAGCCCGCCCGGCCGCCCGATATGGTCCTGGTAACCGACGTGTTCTTCCGCGACTACGAGATGGAGGACGCCGTCGAGGTCGAACGCCCCACGCTCGACGAACTCCTCGCCGCCGGCAGCGTCGTCCAGTCGGCCGACGGCCTCCAAAACGTGTTCGCCGACACGCGAGAGCCGGTGACGGAAGAGACCATGCCCGTCAAGAGACGCCCCTACAAACGGCCCCGCTGGCCGTATGGAAGGCGGATCCTCCGCGTCGGCGCCAAGACGATCCTCAACCCGGACACGGACCAGCAGCGGTGGAAACTCAAACGATGGCCCTACGTCTCGGGCGTCAACGCCATCCTGCCCCACACCTGGCATGGGCTCAACGCCACGGAAATGGTCCGCGGGCTGCAGGAGGCGGTCAACGACTGCACCGCCAGCCTGGTCAACTGGCTGCGACAGTTCGGGGATCCCTGGGTCAAGGTCGAGGAGGGGGCGCTCGCGGATGATCCCAATACCACCGACCCGGCCAAACACCTCAGACCCCGGCCCGGCCAGATTGTCAAAGTGGCCAAGGGCCAGATGGCGGGCGTCGTCCGCGAGGGCCCGCCGGCCATGCCCGCCGCGGCGTTTCAGGTCTTCGAGCTCCTCAGCCAGGCCGCCCGCGATCAGACCGGCATGCAGAACATCGGACTCGGACGCACGACGCCCGGCGGGACCACGGCCACCGAGGCGATCAGAATGGAGACCAACACGAAACTGGGGACCGCACTCCAGAGTTTCCTGCTGGACCATGCGACGATCCAGGCCCTCGAGCTGGCCCAGCTCACCCTACGCGAACACATGAAGCCCGGGCAGAAGGTCCGCATCCTCGGCCAGGACCAACAGGCCGGCATGGCCGCGATCGACGCCGACGCCATCAACGCCCAGTTCGATCTCCGACTGGAAATCTCGACAACCCTCCCCTACGCCCGCGATCGCAAGAAGCTCGAGGCCAAGGAACTCTTCGACGTGCTCGGCATGCCCTACCTGAGGAGACTGCTGGAGGCGTACGAGGTCGACAATATCGACGATATCCTCGCCGGCGTCCAGGCCTGGATGCTCCTGCAGGAAACCATGGCGCAGGCCCAGCAAGCCGAAGAGGCCGCGGCCGCGGGCGGCCAGGGCGGCCAGGCCGGGCCCGCCGCGCCGCCGCCCGCCGTCGTATCGGCACACCCCGCCAACGCCGGCGGACCCGACCAAAGACCCGGGCAGGGTGAACCCAGCCCGCGAATCGCCGCGGCCGCCGCGGCGGGACAAAATATGCACTGACCCGAAAGGACCACCATGAGCCGTCGCTTGAACAAGCCGGCGCTTCGCGCCCAACGAGAAGAAAGGAAACCCGCTATGCCGAGCCCCGAACAGGCCGCGGCCCTCCGCTCCGAAATGCAGAGGATGACGGCCAAGCCCAACGTCAGATTGTACGTGGTGGAGATCCTGACCACCGGAGAGAAGTTCTTCGCGCCCTCCGTGCTGTCGGAGGAAGAGATCGCCCTGGCCGTGGCGGAAGGCGCCGTCCCGGTCGAGAACATGATCTGCAACCCGGGCTTCGTCGACGTCCACCTGGACGAGACGCGGAGCGTCATGTACTGGGGCGCCCCCTGCCGCGCTACGGCGTTCCGGGGCAAACTCACCACCGTGCGGAAGGCCGGCGGCCTCATCCTGCCGCCCTCCTGACCCCGCCCGCCATCCGCAACCCCCTACCAAGGAATACCACCATGGCAAAGCGCTTCGCCAAGAAGATCGTTCCACTCGAACAGGATCCGGCAATGGACCTGATCGGGATCCGCGTGGGCCTCGGGCCCCAGGCCGAACAGTTTCTGCTGGGTAAAACCATGCCGCCCCGCGGGCAAATGGGTACGGCCGACCGAAGGCCCGCCGAGATTGCCGTCAATCGCGACGCCGGCGGCGTTACCGGCGCGGTCACCTACAGCGACGGCCAGGTCGAACAATTCGCCAACTGCCCCATCACGCTCATCGGGCGGCCGAAGCCGGCGGCAACGACCACGCCGGCAGATCCCCGGGCCGACGGCGACGATCCGGGCGACGATGCCAAGCCCGACGACGCGGAATCATCGGGGGGGCCGATGGAGAATCCCGACTTGGACCGCCCGCCGCAAACCACGTAGCATGACGGCGTAGCAAACAACACGACCCCAGACGGGCGGGTGGCCACCCGCCGGTACTGACCAGAACCGAAGCCCTCTGTCCTGCTAGCAGGAGGACAGAGGGCTTTTTTCTGGGGTCAACGCGAGCCCATAAGGGCCCGCACTCGGCCAGACCGCAGCCAATAGGACACGCGCCGACAGGATAGCGGGCTGGAAAACCAAATCCGGACAAGAGCCGGACCAAGGAGAGCAGCATCATGGGCGACACAGATACCGAGATCACCAACGCCATCGAAGCTCGCATCGACGCCCGGGAAGCCGACGCCGGACACCCCGCGCCCCCGCCAAACCCCTTCGCCGAAGGTGTGTTCGACGACGAGGTCAGCCTCACGCCGGCCGACCTCGCCGCCGCCGAGGGGCCGGACGGGCCGGACTACTCCGACGCCACCGCGCATTCCGACACAGACGCCGGCGACCCCGACGGCGCCCCGCCCATCAATGACCCCGCGGACGGCCGGAACGCCGACGCGGCGGCCCCGCCATCCGCCACCAAACCAGCAGATACCATGCCGGCCGATGACAAGGCCGGCCCGCCCGCCTGGGACAAGGATCGCCAGACACGCGATCAGTACCTGGCCGATGCGCGCAAGGAAAACCGGGAACTCCACGACCGCCTCGCCCGGCTGGAAGGCCAGGTCGCGGCCGGGCGGCCGGGAGAGGCCAAAGGCCCCGCCGGCGACGATCCCGACCTCGACGAGATCGACCCCCTCGATACGGAGGAGGATGTCGGGCGGAAGTTCAACGCGCTGTCCCGCCGACTCCGCGCCGCCGAAACCCGCGGCCAGGCCGCCGAGGACCGCGAGACCCAACGGGCCAATCAGGAGGCACTCGCGGCCGTCCTGAACGAGGGCGCCGCCCAATACGGTGAGGCCCATCGAAATGAGGTCCTCCAGCGGGCCCGCGAAGTGTGGGCCGAACAGGGATTCGACACCGGGCAACTGCCCGACGGGCCCTCCGCCCGGGCCCTGATCCTCGGAACCTACGCCCAGGTCCACGCCGCGGCACTCCAGAAGAAGTTCCAGGCCGCGGGTGCGACCAAACCCGCCGCGGCGGGGCCGCGAACCGCCCCCGCCACGCGAGGCCGGCCCGCCGCCCGCGGCGGACCGCGGCGCGATCCCCTCACCCTCACCACCGAACAGGCCTGGGAAGACATCCAAGCCGAGCAGACGCGGCGACCGCCCAGCTGACGGCCGGGGAGAGAACTCCTCGGCCGTGACGACATCACGACCCGCCGCGCCGCCGCCGATCAAACCGCGGCCGCCCGGCCCACGACCAAGGAGTTTTTGCGATGAGTAGCTTTGAAGCCTCCACCAATGCCAATATCCAGGCGACCACGCGGGCGCTCTGGAAGAAGACGGTAGTTTCCCAGGTCCTCATGAAGATGCCCCTTCTCGCCCGCCTGCTGCTGGCGAAGAAGGTGACCTGGCCCGGCGGTAAGTACATCACGGGGCCGGTCGACAAGGACGAGATGGACGATCTGGGGCAGGCGTACTTCCCCAATGAGCCCATGACCGTGGGGAAGAAGAGCCTCCTGGAGTCGCCGTACTTCCATTGGAAGTATTTTCAAGTTCCCGTCACGTACGACATCTCGGAACGGATTGAGAACTCCGGCGGCAACGAGACGGCCCCCGTCAACCTCATTCCGTTCCTCATGAAGAAGGCCCAGCGGGCCGCCCGCATCAAGTTGTACAAAATGATGTACGGGATCGGCACGTCCGGGTCCGACGCGGATCACGATCGCGATTTCCAGAGCGTCTTCGACGCCCTCACCCACGACGCGACCTACGGCCACCTCACCCGTGCCACCACCGTCACCAACGAGTGGTGGCAGGGCGCTTCCGTGGCCGATACGTTCGCCGACCAGTCGACCGACTACGGTTTCAGCGTCAACACGTTCCGGCGCGCCCTGGCCGCCTGCCAGAAGTACGATCCCGACAAGCCCTCGGAGTACCTGTGCGTCGTGGGACCCACCGGGTACCTGAGCCTCAAAACCCAGTGCGAGGCCAACCGGATCTCCACCAGCCCCGGCATGCTGCACAAGTACGGGTTCTCCAGTTTCACCATCGACGACGTCGAGGTCGTCATGGACCCGTACCTGCGCAACTCCACACTCACCAACGCCCATCTGTACATGTTCATCTACCACGTTCCCTCGTGGGAACTCGGCCTCCATCCGCTGAGGAGCTTCGCCTTCACGGGCTTCACCTGGCAGGGCGACCGGGCGGGCGGACTCGACGCCTGGATGGCCCGCATCATGTGCGCGGGCAACTTCTACACCTGGCGCCCCAACGCCAGTATCGCGCTGCTCGCCCTGACGACGTAACCCGCCGGGCGAGAAACCACACAACGCCCCGCTGAGCACGCAACTACAGAAACACGACTCCGTAGGAGACTCTAAACATGGCTGACAGCACCATCGACAGCGAACTCATCTACCTGCTTCCCGGAAGGTTCGGGCCCGGCCAGTGGTTCAGCGAACCCATGGACGGCTTCGCCGGCGCCGTGGAGACCAACGTCGCCAGCGCCGCCCGGCGAGTGGGGACCGTCGCGCAGGTCCTCTGCCTCGGTATCACCGGCCAGCCCGGGTACGCCGAGTTCGTGTACCTCCAGTACGAGGGCACGGGC
>DATKUU010000376.1:0-2679 GCA_035530455.1 Phycisphaerae bacterium
TCCCATCGGCGAGCCATACCGTCTCGATCGGGGCACCGTAGCCACGCTTCACCCTCACACCGTCAGGGTCGATCCACATGTGTGTCTTCCATGGGAAGGCCCGCTCTGGAACCTCAGCCAGGTCGGCCGCTTGCCTCAGTACCAGATCAGGATGATAGTCGCAGCCGAAGCCTCTCAGGTACGACCCGAAGCGCGGAGCGTCTTGCTTCCATGTATCAGAGAGCGATTGTAGATGATCAACAATGCTCAGTATCAACTGATCTCTGAATCCTGCAAGCTGGATCTCAGACAGGCTGATCGGCGGGCACAGGAAGTTGGCAACGGAGCTCGTGAAGGGGTCGCCATTATCCTTTGGGACACCCTTCCGCAACTGCTCAGTCCACCAGTCCGCCGCGATGCGAACATGAGGGAGCGTCCTGATTTCCTTGGTCAATCCATGCACGGATGTCTCCTTCACACTACCTCGATCCCCTTGCTCTCATAGACGCTCGGCCCCTTCTGCCCGGAGGCGGTCGCCACGCCGAGGGCCATGATCAGGGCCACGATCCCGTCGATCCGCTCGGTCGACCTGGCCTTGGACGGCTTGAGGTTTCCCGCGGCGTCGGTCTCGACGGCGGCGTTCGAGGCCATCCATCGCATGACGGGGTTTCCGCCGTGCAGTATCCGCTTGGACAGGACCAGCTTCTCGAGCTCCTTGGTCGGCGAGTTCATGGACTTGAAGCCCTGCCGGAACTCCACCAGCTCGAAGCCGTCGGCCATCAGCTCGCCGGCGAGCTGCGTGGCGTTCCACGGATCCACCGCGATCGTCCGCATCGAGTAGAGATCGCCCAGCTCGTTGACCCGGCGTCGGATGGCGGCGTAGTCGATCACGTTGCCGGGCGTCATCTCTATCAGCCCCTCGCCCGCCCATGTACGGTACGGCACACGGTCGCGGCGCTCGCGGATCTCGGCCGACTCGGCCGGCGCCCAGAAGTACGGCACGACGGCCCATCCGTCGGGCGTGTTGAAGACCAGGACGAAGGCGGCGATGTCCGTCGTGGTCGCCAGGTCCAGGCCGCCCCAGCACGGCGCCTTGGCCAGGTCGGCCGGCGGGGCGGCGCCGTTGCAGGCGTCCCACGACTCCATCGTCAGGAAGCGGACGTCCTGCTGCGTCCACATATCCAGGCGGTATCGCTTGAAGGTGTTCTCGCGGTTGGGCGACTCGCGGGCCTCCGTGCATGCGTGGGCCAGCGACTCCTCGCTCAAGGTCACGCCGAGCGATGGGTTGCCCTTTAGCCAGGTCGCCGGTGCCGTCCAGTCGTCGTCGGGCCCGGCCTCGTAGATGCAGGGCAGGAAGCTGGTGTCCTCGATGATCCCGTCGCGGACCTTGCAGGCGTAGTCATACTGCTCGTAGCAGATGGAGTTCCGGTCCCATCCCGCCGTGGTGATGGCGATCAGCAGCGGCTGCCTCCGCGAGGCCCCGGCGTAGAAGAGCGCATCCCATAGCTGGCGGTTGGGCTGTGTGTGCAGCTCGTCGAAGACGATGCAGTGGGCGTTGAGCCCCTCCTTGGTCGGGGCGTCGGCCGACAGTGCCTTGTAGATGCTCTCGGTCGGCACGAAGGCGATGTGCTTCTGCGAGGGCGTGATCAGGCAGCGGTTGCGAAGGCTCGGGCTCTTGCGGATCATCCGCTCGGCCTCACCATAGACGATGCCCGCCTGACTGTGGTCGCCCGCGGCTGAGTAGACCTCGGCCGCCGGCTCGCCGTCGGCGATGAGCATGTAGAGCGCCACCCCGGCCATCAGCGTGCTCTTGCCGTTCTTCTTGCCGATCTGGATGTAGGCGCGGCGGTAGCGGCGCGTGCCGTCGGGGCGTCGCCATCCGAACAGCGGCGACAGGATCCGCAGCCACTGCCATGGCAGCACCTCGAAGGGCAGGCCGGCCCACTGCCCCTTGGAGTGGCGGAGGAATCGGCGGAAGAACTCGCGGACGTGCTCGGCGGCGGCCTGGTCGTAGTAGCAGCCGGCGGCGATCGCGGCGGCGTCGCCCGGCAGTGCGATCGGCTCGGTCAGAGTCGGCGTCGAGGCCTTGGGCTTGCGGCGCCGCCGGGCCGCCTTCTTCAGCGGCCGTCTGCGCTTGGGCGTTGTCTTGCGCCGCTGTCGTTTCCTGGTCGTGACCATCAGGCTCCAGCACTGTTGACCTCGGGCTTCACGGCCCCGGGCTTGTCCAGGAAATCGGCGAGCTCGTCGCGGTGCGTCTGATCGGCGCGGACGCGGGTGCGCGCGGATGGTGTGAAACCGAACTCTGAGGCGAAGCTGCGGATGACCCGCATGGCCTCGAGCGCGATGCCGACCGACGGGTTCCGCATCGGCCCCCGCTTGGTGGTGACTACCTGGCCGCGGGCCTTGATCGACCGGATCGCCGCGCGAAGCATCGACACCGACTGGCAGTACGCGCCCAGCGCCGCCGCATCGACGCGCGTGAGTAGACCGACGGCCGACAGTTCATCGACGCATGATTGCCATTCGTTGCGCGCCGTCGCGTCGAGCCAGTCCGGCGCGCAGATCTCTGGAGAGAAATGCGGCGCCGACGGATTGCGGCGATCACGTCGCGTGATCCCCTTCATCGCCTTGACCGCTTCGGGTTCTGGTTTCCGACCCTTCATTTGGGCACCTTCAATTCTGTCAATAAACACGCGGAGT
>DATKUU010000377.1:0-3375 GCA_035530455.1 Phycisphaerae bacterium
CCTCCGCGCCTTCCTTCGTCTTCGCCTGATCGGAGAGCGCCCAGCCCCAGTTGTTGAGCGCCCAATGGTCGTCCGGCGTGATCGCCAGCGCCGCCTCGTACTTCTCACAGGCCTGTACCAAGAGTCCGTCCGCCTCTTCCCCCTGCGTTGCCCGCGCGCTCTCCAACAGGTCATTGCCGCGCAGCATGTGCGCACGTGCTGCGAGGCTGCTCAACTCCCCCGTTGGTTCGCCCGAAGCCTTCTCGTACTCGGCTATGACCGCGTCGTAGTCGCCTGCCATCATCAAGCGCTGCAGCTCGCTGACCGAACGGGCCTCCGCAATCTCCCGTTTGGCCTCTTCAGTCTCCTCGATGACCTCCTCCTCGAAGCGCCGGATGGCCCGAGCGATGAGATCTCTGGTCCCGCGACACACGTCGGTGGGTGTGTCTTGACCCGGCTCGGTGAACTCGGGCGTGAGTGTTTGGAGGCAGGCATCGAGATGCGTAAAGGGCTTGTCGAGGAGGTCAGGAGGAAAGACGCCGAGATTGCGAGCGAGTGTCACGAAGAAGCCGTCTGCATCAAAGCCCTGCACGTAGTAGGCGGACTTGTCGGAAGCGAGCAGCTTCTCTCTCACATGTTGAGGGGCATCCCGTTCTTCATAGCCAATCCAGTACAGCCCCTCGTCGAAGACGCGGGTCTTGGCGAGATGGTCGAAGACCGGGTCGCTTTCGCCACTGTACCCCACCACGACCCAGACCCGTCCGCGTCCCGCATCCTCGAACACAGGTGCGAGAAGGCCGGAATGACGCTTGTAATCCTCCTCCGTATTGATGAGAACGAACCCGGCTCGCTGACCGTGGAGGTGGAAGACAGCCTTGTCCGGAACGTAAGCCCCTTTGTAAAGTGATGAGGCGGCGAAGTCGTAGACGGCGGGGAACTCGTTGAGCAGCGCGCACGCCCGCACGACGAGGGGGTCGAAGTTTGTGGTGAGGACGCGATCAACGAAGCCGTTGCGCAGCAGGCAGGCGATGGAAATGTGGGCCCAGTTGATGCGAGCCGCATCCACATATTCCGCGATGAGGCTGCGCCGTTCTCCGGCGGTGAGCTCTGCCATGCATCCCGCGTAGGTCTTCTCGTCGGCGAGCGCGAACTTCTTGGGATACTCCTTTTCGATGCGCTTGACGAACCCGTCGGCCGTGGGGATGCCCGCGGTAACCGAGCAGCCGGCGCCAATCAGGAGCGAGCAGTTGCAGCCGCGATCGCAGGCCTTCCGTACCGTCTCGACGAGATGATCGATGGTTTGCGTGTAGGACATCGAGACCCCCTTAGTCAGGCATCGATATGTTCTGCCGTTGAGTGACTGCTTCCTGCATGGGCAGAGGGCCCCGGCCGGACATTCGCGGTGCCCTTCCAGCCTCCGCCTCGCCCCCCATCCATCCGCACTCCGGCAGCAAACCTCCGCCAGCCACCCCAAACGCGAGTGAAGGGGGCGTGGGGGAGCGAATCGCCGGGAGCTTGCCCTGAGTGGAGCGAACGGGCTCCCCCGCAAAGACTTCCGCCCGGCACGCCAGTGCCGGCCACCCAATCCGCGTCCCTCCGCGGCTTCATTGCCTTTCCTCTTCGTGCCTTTGTGTCTTTGTGGTTACCCGGCCGCTCCAATCCGCGTCCATCCGCGTTCATCTGTGGTTCCCCCTGCCGTTGCCTTTCGGCGGCGGCGCCGCCCCTTTGTGTCTTTGTGCCTTTGTGGTTTGGCCGTTCTTCCGTGTGCCTTCGTGGTTACCGTCATTCCCCCGCTGCAACCGTGCCGCGCGTGCCGTTTCGCGTGCCGTTCGTGCCGCGCGTTCCGCCCCCGGAACGGCCCTTTTCTGACGGCTAACCGACCAACCACTCGCCAGCGATGCCGATCGGTGCCGAAGTGTGCCGTTTCGCGTGCCGAGCGCGTCCTTAAGGTGTGCCGTTCGTGCCGTTTCGCGTGCCGTTCGTGCCGTTCGTGCCGCCCTTCGGCCGGCGACCAGCTTGCCTCCCCGCGCCGCCGGTGCTATCATCTTCCGGGCGCTTCGTCGCCCTCAAGAGGCCGGCCCATGTACACCATCGCCATCTCGCTCACCATACTCGCGCTCATCGTTCTTCTTCTGCTCCTGATCGAGATCAGGAGCTACACCACCGGCCGAACCCTCATCTCCCGCCGCCGTCTCGTCCTCCGAATCATCGCCGGACTACTCCTCCTTTCGCTCT
Organism: Phycisphaerae bacterium; assembly: GCA_035530455.1. Taxonomy (GTDB): domain Bacteria; phylum Planctomycetota; class Phycisphaerae; order FEN-1346; family FEN-1346; genus JAPLMM01. The sequence goes on from DATKUU010000377.1 coordinate 2,215, forward strand.
TCGCCGCCGTCTTCGTCGGCCTGTTCATTTTGCGCCTCACGGGCGCTCAGGCCCGCCCACAGCTATTTATCACCTACTGGTCGAGCTGCCTCCTCGTCGCCGTCGTCCTCGTCTGGGTCATGCTCGCCGACCTCCAGGAAGTCGAAGAGCGCGCCAGCCAGCGCAAGCACGAAATGTGGCGCGACATGGCCCAGTTCGTGGCCGGCCAGATCAAATCGGCTGACCAGCCCAAGGCCGAGCCCGGCCCCGAGGATGACGACCCCAAATGACCGCCGACGCCGACACCCGCTGGATGCGGCGCGCCCTCCGCCTCGCCCGCCGCGGCCAGGGCCGCACCAGCCCCAATCCCATGGTCGGCGCCGTCATCGTCAAGTCCGGCCAGCTCATCGGCGAAGGCCACCACAAGCAAGTAGGGGGTCCTCACGCCGAAATCCGGGCGCTTCGCGATGCCGGCGAAAAAGCCCGCGGAGCCACCATGTACGTCTCCCTTGAGCCCTGCTCCCACCACGGCCGAACGCCTCCTTGCACCGACGCCCTCATCCAGGCCGGCCTCGCCCGCGTCATCGCCGCCGTCGAAGACCCCAACCCCCAAGTCAGCGGAAACGGCATCAGGAAGCTCCAGGAAGCCGGAATCGAGGTTCAGGTCGGCCTCCTCGCCGACGCGGCCCGCCGCCTCAACGCCCCCTACTTCAAGCACACAACCACCGGCCTCCCGCTCGTATCGCTGAAAGCCGCAATGAGCTTAGACGGCAAGATAGCGACCTCTACAGGCGAATCGCGCTGGATCACCGGCGACAAAGCCCGCGCCTTGGGCCATCGCCTCCGCGCCATTCACGACGCCGTCTTAGCCGGAGTCGGCACCGTCCTCGCCGACGATCCGCAGCTCACCGTCCGAAACGCCCGCGGCCGCACTCCGCTGCGCGTGATCGTGGACAGCCGCGCCCGCACCCCGGCCGACGCGGCCCTCCTCACAGCCGACGCGATTCCACCTATCATCGCCGTGACCCACGAAGCCCCCAGGAAGCGCCTGGAAGCCCTCAGGAAGGCAGGAGCGGAGATTTGGGAGATGCCCTCCCTGGGTGGATTCGTGGACCTGCGCGCCCTCATGAAGCGCCTCGGCGAGCGCCAAGTCCAGAGCGTCTTGGTCGAAAGCGGCGGCAC
>DATKUU010000378.1:0-2842 GCA_035530455.1 Phycisphaerae bacterium
GAGTCCTTTCCTAGAACGGGATGTCGTCGGGATCGTCCGCCGGGTCGCGGGCCGCTGTTTGCGCTTCCTGGTTCTTCGGCTTTCGCTTGCTCCACACGCCCTTCATGTACATCTTGCCGGCCTGCGACTTGTTGACCCAGACGGACAGGTCGAACTCGTCGCCCTCGATGTCGATGGTCCCCTTGTAGTCGGGGTGCTTGTCGGTCGATTTGCGGTCGTTCTTGAACAGCACCAGTTCGTTAGGATTCTTCACGCCACTGCTCCCTCCTTCGCCCTCAGTTCCACGCCCAGGATTTCTCCGTTGTCGGGTTGCTCCACCAGCCCAAGCGTTGCGTGTTCCCGCATCCATTTGGCCACCTCCTTCGCCCCGGTTTTTCCGCATAGGGCCTTGGCCTGCTCGTAGATCGAGCCGCCTTGCTCTTCCGTGAGCGTCCATCCGTTGCAGTCGCGGCCGGATAAAACTTGGGCCGCATCCATGAACACGCGCCGGGCCTCAGCCTTCTCGTCCACGGGCGCAGTCTCAGGCTTTGCGCCAGGGTCGCCATCCAGGAGCCGCTTCAACTCCTCGCCGCCAGCCCCATGCGTCTCCCCGGCGTCGGGCAGGGTGTCTATCTCCGTCTCGTCCAACATGCCCAGCCCGCAGATGGAGAGGGTTGCCCGCCGCTTGGCCTTGGTCTCGGTTTTCATAATGGCGTTGGCAAGCGCGTCTCCCGCCAGTCCGCGGATGTTCACCGCGCCAGTGGCGATGTCCGTCCGCCCCTTGGCGTTTGTGACCTTGGCCGTCACGACGTACATATTACTTACCACTGAGCCGGTCAGGTCGGTCACGCTGACGCCATGCAGCCGCCGCAACTGGTCGGTGCATTCTCGGCGGGCATACAGGACCAGCTTGCCGTTGAGTTTGATGAACTCGAAGGGCCGCGTCGCCGGGTCAACCCCCACGCGGACGCAGATGAAGTTGTAATACTCCACCCGCTCGGGAGATGTCAGGCCCGCCAAGTCGCCGTTAATGACGATCTTCTCTGTGATGCCCGGATTCAGGGCCAGGGCCGTTTCGTTTGCAGCCATTAGTGCCGTGTCGTTCATGCCACCACTCCTTCCTGCTTGATCGCCCACTCGGGCAACTCCAGTGTTTCGGTTGTCCCCTCCGCCCCGTCGTAGCCGGGCCACTCGCCCGTCGTGACGCACTGCTTGTAGGTTTCCAATGCCCGCTCGCAGGCTCGTCGCCCGCACTCGATGACGGACTCCCCGGCGCGGCGGGCTATGACCTCGAACGGCTCGGACTTCTGCACGGCGACGATGACGAAATCGTGCGGCTCCCCGGTTAGGACGCCGAGGCCGTTGACGTACATCGCCGCCTGCCTGTGGTAGCCGAAGTTCCATATGCCCCGCTCAAAGGATCGGGGGTGCGCGTCGATGGTTGTCTTGATGTCCAGAACCAGCCCCCCTCTCCACACGTCCAGCCGGGCCTTGCACCTCACCCCGATGGCCGGATCATCCCACACGATGCTCACCTCGTTCTTGCCGCCGGCCAGCATCTTGGGGGCCGTGGGGTGCTGGTGGATTGCGTGGGCCATGGCGCGGGCCAACTCATAGTCGGCCTGCGTGACTACTTTCTTGCCCGCCGACAGCTCTTGGAAGTCTGCCCACGCCGCCTTGCCCGCCTTGGTGCGCCGGTCGGCCTTGGGCGCAACGGCGTACCTCGCCGCGAAGTCGAAGGGCTCCAGGGCCAAGACGTGCAGCATCGAGCCGAACAGCATTGCCTCCGTGGGCGCGCTCGGGTGACGGCTAACCCAGTCGAACGTCTTGGGGCTAGAATCATCCAGAGTCTTGATCCGACTTGCCGACATCGCATCCCACGAATGGTAGATTTCGGGCGGGACATCGTAGTAGATGCCCGGTTCCGGCGGCTTGATCCAGTGCTTCTCGCTCATCGCCTATCCTTCCTTCCCGCATGGCGGGGTTGTCTGTAAGCGCCGGGCTCGCCGCGAGCGGCCCGGCTGGTGTGACCGTTCTTTTGGTCTAAAGCCAGGCTCCTAATTAGAGAAACATTCGTGCCCGGCAACACGCCGAGGCTCTTAACTGGCCCGCCGCCGCTCTCGCGACAGGGGGCCGGGGGTGCTACAGGGATGCGTCGATCTCGCCAAGGACGACAAGCAGTGCCTCTGCGGCCTCTTTATGTAGGACCGCGACGGCCACTGCGCCGATGGGCTCTGTCGCCTGTGACGGCGGGGCGGGCAATTCTCCCAATAGGCGGGTGCGGATCGAATGCGCCCTGTCCAGGCAGCCCTCAAGAATGCTACTCAGGGTCTCTTGGTGCGCGGTCAGCGGGGCCGGCCCTTTTGTCGCCACTTGCGTTGCTCCGATTTGTCCTGGTCGCATTGTGCTGCTCCTTTCGTAATAGGTTTCCGTTCCGTCACTGGCCCGCCGCCAACTCATCACATGCCGCAATCAGCTTTTTGCATTGCGCCAAGTCAAATTTGCCGATGTGAGCTTCGGTCTGCGGGATCCCGAACAATTCCTTGAGCCACGCATACGCTTGTCCGCGACATCGAAACGCGATCTTGTGCCGCCACAGGGCATCGAAAGCGTAATGCGATTGACGGCGCGCCTCTCTGGTTTCGGCGTCGGCCGGAGTCGATGTGTCTCCGTCCCATCCGACCACGGTGCAGCCATCCGCCGGGCAGGCGTACCGCATACCATACCGAGTCGCCTTTCCGATCATTTCCAGATTGTGTTTTGGGCAATTCATTTGCCATTCTCCTACACTGGCCCGCCGCCCATCTCTGGACGACGGGCCGGGGGTGCTACGTGTACGTTTCGCCAACCCGTTGACATCTGA
>DATKUU010000379.1:0-6172 GCA_035530455.1 Phycisphaerae bacterium
TTTTGGATTCGTTCGAATTCCTGCCAGAGGGCGGTTTCGGCGTCTTCGTAGCGGGTGAAGGTTTCTTCGAGGCGTTTGAGCATGGCCTGGAGGGTTTCGGGGTCGAGTTGGACGCCCTTTTCCTTGGCCTCGATCATGGATTGCAGGGTGTCGGCGAGTGCATCGAGGTCGGTGGCGGCGGAGGCGAAGGCGCGAGCGGCGTCGTAGAGGTTGAGGGATTCGACCTCGGCCTTGTCGGGCCGGGCGAGGAGCCGCCAAGGCGCGCGTCGGACCTCCTTGGCGGTGGCCTTGAGGTGCTCGCTGGTTTCGCGGAAGTTTTGGAGGGTCTGGGCGATTTCGCCCTTGTTGAGTGCGACGAGTTGCTTGGCGTCGGCGGCGACGTCGCGCAGGTCGCGGAGGATTTCCTTGATGTTCTGCTTTTCCTCGACGCCGATGCCGAGTTCGTCGGCGGCGGCGGCGAAAGGCGAGGCCTGGGCGCCCTGGATGGCCCCTGTGGCTTTCTTTCCGAAGCCGACTTCCTCGATGTTGATGGCCGACTGACCCATCAGGCTCTGGGTGATGACGATGCGGGCGTTCTCATAGATGGTGAAGCGGGTGGGGATTTGGCCGACGACTTCGACCTGGTAGCATTTGCCCACGGCGGTGGGCGGGCAGGGGACCTCGACGACGGCGACGTCGGTGACGCGGCCGACGGGATGGCCGGCCATGAGGATCGGCCCGCCGGTCTTGATGTTCGGGGCGGTCTCGAAACGGATGCGGAGGGTCCGGGTGTCCTCGAACCAGGTCTGCCAGCCGCCGACGAGGACGAGGATGACGGCGACGGCGGCGGCCATGAGGAGGACGAAGGCGCCGGCGACCATTTGATTGCGGAGGGGATGGTGTGGCATGGAGGGCTCCTTAGGGTGGGCCGGGTTCGAAGCCCAGCAGGTCCTCGAGGTAATCGGTTTTGGAGACGCGCAGGGGGATGGGCCCGTCGGCGAGTCCCTGGACGAATTGTCGGACGCGCGGATCGGCGGGGTCGCGGAACTGCTGGGGCGTCCCGACGGCGATGAACTCGCCGTTGTAAAGCATGGCGATGCGGTCGGCGATGTGCAGGGCGCTTTTCATGTCGTGGGTGACGACGACGCTGGTGACATTGAGTTTCGTTCGCAGGTCAATGACAAGTTGGTCAATGACGCTGGTGGCGATGGGGTCGAGGCCGCTGGTGGGTTCGTCGTAGAAGAGGAGTTCGGGGTCGAGCGCGATGGCGCGGGCCAATCCCACCCGTTTCCGCATGCCGCCGGAGATCTGGCTTGGGGCCAGGTCCTCGAAGTCCCTCAGGCCCACGAGTTCGAGTTTCATTTTGACGATCATGCGGATGATGCGTTCGTCCAGATCGGTGTGTTCGCGGAGGGGGAGGGCGACGTTCTCGCCGACCGTCATGGAGGAATACAGGGCGCCGGACTGAAAGAGGACGCCGAAGCGTCGGCGGAGGCGGTCCCTCTCGCGAGGCGAGGCGCAGCAGAAGTCCTCGCCCCAGAGGCAGACGTGGCCGCCGTCGGGCGTGTACTCGCCGATGATGGTCCGCAGGAGCGTGCTCTTTCCGCAGCCCGACCCGCCGATGATGACGAGCGTCTCGCCGCGTGCGACGGCCAGATGGATGTCCTTGAGGACGGAGCGTCCCTCGAACGTTTTCTGGACGCCCTTCAGTTCGAGGATGAGTTGGTCGCCGTCGGCCATGGGTTCTATTCCGGCCAGATGAAGTAGAAGAAGGCGGTGAAGGCGCAGTTGGCGGCGATGATGAGGAAGATGCTTCGGACGACGCTCAGGGTGGTGGCGCGTCCGACGCCGCCCGCGCCGCCGGTGACGCTGAGCCCCTCGTAGCAGGAGACGATGACGATGATGAATCCGTACACGCCGCCCTTGATGAGGCCGGTGAGAACGTCCTTGACGGTGAGGGCCTCGACGGCGGTATGGTAATATTGCCAGGGGTCCATTTGAAGTACGCCCCAGGAGATGAGCCCGCCGCCGGTTGTGGCGACGACGTTGGCCAGCACTGTCAGAGCGACGGTCATGATGATGCAGGCGATGACGCGCGGAACGACCAGGAAGCGCACGGGGGGGATGGCGCTGGTGCGGAGGGCGGCGAGTTCCTCGCCGACGACCATGGTTCCGAGTTCGGCGGCGATGGCGGCGCCCGCGAACCCCGTCAGGACGATGGCGGCGAGCAGGGGCCCCAGTTGCGGGAAGACCGCCTTCGCCACGACCGTCGCCAGTTGCCCCAACTGGCCGTACGTCTCCAGCACCGGGGCGAGGGTGAAGGCGAGCGTCATGCCGACGAACAGTTGGACGAGAAACACGATGGGGATGGCGCGGACGCCGAGGCGGACCATCTGGTAGAAGGTTTCGTCGGCCTTGATGCGGGGGCGGACGATGAGGCCGGCGGCGCCGCGCTTCAAGGTTTCCCACGCGAGGTACCACAGGCCGCCAACGTACTCGAGCACGCCGCCGCTCTGGGCGCCGAGACGGGCGAGGAACTGGGCGAAGCGGGCGTCGCTCACGTCCTCAGGGCCTCCTGGACGGTCGGGGCCGTCAGAAACACCGTGTCGAGCCGCGCAATCTCAAAGACGCCGCGCACGCGGTCGGTCATGCCGGCGAGGACGAGTTTGCCCTTGGTGCGGCTGGTGCTCTGGAGGGCCTCGACGAGCGTGGCCACGCCGCTCGAATCAATATAGGTTGTTCCGGCGAGGTCCAGCACGAGCCGTCCGGGGTGCTCGCCCACCGCCTGCCGCAGCACCTGCCGCAGCGCGGGCGACGAAAAGACGGTCACCTCGCCGGCGATGGCGAGGACGACGGCGTCGGCCTCGCGGCGGGACTTGACTTGGAGGTCCTCGGTTTGGATATCGTACGGGCCTGTCATGTGCCCCTCGCTTTCGGTGTGTCGGCGGTCGCTTTGCCGGAGGCGTCGGCCGGCGCGCCGCCGCCCTCGCTCTCCCACCACGCGCGCCACTGGCCGATGATGCGTTCGCGCTCGGCGCTCGAGCGGGCGCGGTGGAAGCCGAAGTCCCGGCCGGTCAATTTGTGAAGGGCGGAGGCGGCGAAGAATCGCACGCCCTCGTCCTCGGACTCCAGGAGGGTGATGAGTTCCGGCACAAGAGTACGGTCGTCAGCGCGGACGACCTGGTAGATCGTGTTGACCTGGACGCGCGGGTTGTCCTCGCGCAGACGGCGCAGGGTCGTTTCGCGGTCGGGCATGCAGCCGGCCAGGGCGAGCGCGGCCGCCAACACGGCGGCGACCCTCGCGCCTCTCGACATGAATTGCGACCCGGCGAATCGGATCATGGAACCACCCGACGAAAAGTGCCCTTTCGGATTATATCCCCCGCCGTCCCCCGCCTGCAAGGAAATTGGCCCGACGCTATCTTGACCCGAGCGCTTTGGGGTTTTGACAATGGGGAGCACCTCCTATCGGGCTCCGCTTCACCAAACGCGTGCTTGCCGCGGAAGGGTGCGCTAAGGTTTGTGGCTCCACCGCCGGCGGCGCTCGATGCGGTCGCCGGGACGAATCACGCATCGCCGGCCCAGCACGATCAGCGGGACGGGCGGACCCTCGGCGTCGGCCTGGATAGCCAGCCGCCGCGGCTCGATGCGGAACCTGAGGCGCAGGCCGCGGTACCGGATGCTGAACTGGAGGCGCTTCCACTTTTTCGGAAGACGGGGAGCGACGCGGAGGCCGTCCTCCATGACGCGGACGCCGCCGAAGCCGGCGACGATCGCGCTCCACCCGCCCCCCAGCGCCGCCGCATGGAGGCCGGCGTCGGTGGCGCCGTCGCGGCGCGTGCCGTCCACTTCGCACGCCTGGACCATGTAGCGGTAGGCCTTGAGCTCGCAGCCGGCGTCGAGCGCGGCGATCGCGTGCATGGACGGCGACAGCGACGACTCGTGAGCCGCGAGCGGCTCGTAGAAGTCGAAGTTGCGGCGGAGGATGCGCGGCGTCCGCAACTCGGGCAGAAGGTAGAGCGCCATCAGGACGTCGGCCTGCTTGATCCGGCGGTCGCTCCGGAAGAACCCGTCGAACTGCTCGTACAGGCCGGTCTTCGGGTCGAAGTGGATGACGAGGCCGTCGGCGACCTTTCGCCAGAGCCGCGGCTCAGCCGGTTTCAACGCGAACCGCCGGACCGCCGCGCGGTAGTCGCCCGGCCGCGAGGCCTTGAGTTCATCCAGGAGGTCGCACGCCTTCCGGAGGTTCCAGCGGGCCATGGCGCTAGTGTAAACGCTGTTATGGACGGCCTGGTGGTACTCATCCGGGCCGATGACCTTGCGGAGTTCGTACACGGAGCGGCCGTCGCGCACCGCCGGCCGCGCGCGGCTGGCCCAGTAGCGGGCCGTGCCGACGAAGATCTCGAGGCCCGGCCCCAGGAGCGTCGCGGCGTCGCCGGTCGCGAGGTAGTGCCGCCAGAAACCGAACGGCACGTCGGCGTTGACGTGGACCTGCTGCTCGCCGCCCCACCAGCGGAAACGGTTGATCCACTTCGGACAATCCTCGAGGCCGGTGTCGGCGCTTTCCCACGGGAACTTGATGCCCCGGCATCGGGCCGCGGCGGCATTGCGGCGGGCGGTCTTCACGCGATCCGCCCGGTACGAGAGCAGCGCTCGCGCGATCTCCGGAAACTCCTGGGAGAAGAATGGAAGCATGTAAACCTCGGTATCCCAGAAAATGTGGCCGGCGTAGCCCGGGCCGGAAAGCGTCTTGGCGGGGATGCTCGCCGCCAGGCCCAGCCGCGCGTTGTGGAGCGAGGCCGCCTGGAGAAGTTGAAAGACGAAGAACCGGGCCATCGTCTGCACGAACGGGTCGCCGGAGATCCGGATGTCGGCCTGGCGCCAGTAGTCGGCCCACGCGGCGGCGTGCTCGCGCTCCAGGCGAGCGAAGGACGGTGCGGCCGCCGCCTCGGCCCGCACGTTCCCCAGAGGGTCGGCCTGGCGATAGGACGTGTCAATCGCCACGACCTTTTCCAGGGCGTACGCGCGTCCCCGCTCCGCGGCGAAGCGGTACTCCAGGCCGATCGCGCCGCGGGCGCGGACCGGGCGCGGGCGGACCGCGACCGCCCGGCCGCCGGAGATCAGCCGGTGGCGGGCCGCCTGGGCGATGGCGATCCGCTGTCTCGAGCGTCCGCACCACCAGCCACACCGTCTCGTCCTCTCGGCCCTTGGCTCGCTCCTCGGTCTGCGGGACCCGGTCGGGATAGGTGGCGGCGCCGTCGAGCATCGAGCGCAGTTCGACCCGGCCGCGGTAGTTCTCGGGACAGACGGAATACTGGATGGCCGCGACGTGCGGCCGGGCCTGGCTGACGATCCGCCGGACGGTGATCCGCGTGATGCGTCCGGATCGGCTCCGGTAGCGGACGCGGCGCTCCAGGACGCCGCGGCGCATGTCCAGTTCATAGGATTCCGCGAGGACGCCCACCCCGTCGGTCGAGAACCAGCCGGAGCCGTCGCTGAAGCGGATGCGGAGCCAGTTCGGCGCCGGCGCCAGCCGCGTCGAGTTGGTCGCGTTGGGCGCCGTGCTCTGGGTGCGCGGCGGGCGGTCATAGACCTCCGCGATCAAGGCCAGCGGGTGATTCTTTGACGACACCACGGCTTCCTCGCGCAGGCCGCGGATGCCGGTGTATCCGTTCGCGAGCGAGAAGAGGCTTTCGTAGTAATGAATGCTTGCCGCATCGGGGTTTTCCACGCCGATTCGCCATCCGCTTCGCCACGTCCGTTGCTTGCGTTTGTGCACGTCGTCGAGATCCCCAACACGTCAGAGTGCCCGATTGTACTCGCGCCGCCGCGATGTTCGCAGCAACTTTTTCGCTGCCCTGCTCTTACTATATAAAACCCATCGAATTCGGGGCGAATTCGGGGGACACCGAATTCCGGGGACACCCATAACCGTGCCCGGTCAAGGGCCGAGTCCCAGGGGTCCTCGTCTTTTCCCTGAATACCGTCGTTCGCTTGGATGATCGATTCGCGTGCCTTGCACACACCTCCGCAGGATGCTGCGCACATGCGCACCGTGTCCGCCTTCGTCCCGGCGCGCTGGGACCCGCCCTGCGCCTCCCCCCGGCAACACAAAAAGACCGCGTGCGGGGTGGGGACACCCCGCACGCGCTCACAAAGTCCCGTTCTCAATGCCGCCGCCGGTGCTACATGC
>DATKUU010000380.1:0-3445 GCA_035530455.1 Phycisphaerae bacterium
CACGGTCCATGCTCGCCACCAGGCCCGCCACCGTCCCGTCGTGCGTCGGGCGGACCGGCTCCCACACGGCCATCCCCGTCAGGCGCGCGAGCGCCCTGGGGGCGACGGCGTCCGGGAACGCGTGGGTGTGGACGTCGAAGAGGCGGCGTCTGTCGGCCCGCCCGTCAGTGCCCATGATGGCCGCTCCTGGTGTGGCAAGATTTTCTGGCCGGAAAAGGGGACGGGAGTATTTTGCCGGAACGGCCCTTCGGGTGCTTCGCACAAAATACTCCCGTCCCCTTTTCCGGGCGCCACCGGCGCGCACGCCTCAAACGCCGAAAACCCTTGAACGCGGCAGCGACGCACTTATAGTCGGCAGCTCTGCGGTCCCCGGACGCCGAGCAGACGTCGGTCCGCGCAGCCAAAGGAGCCACGGAACATGCAACTTGGCGTCTGTGCCGGCCTGGACGATGCGGCCTGGGTGAAGCAGGCCGGGGCTGATTTTCTTGAGGGCCCCGTTGAGCAGATTCTGAAGCCGGCGGAGCCGTCGTGGAACCCCCCGGTGGACCCCGCCGCCCTGGCCGTACCCCTCTCGGCGTACAACTGCTTTTTCCCGGCCGACCTGAAGATCACGGGGCCCGAGACGGACCTGGAGCGGATCAAAGTCTATGCGACGCGCGTCTTCGAGCGCGCTCGCCGGATGCAGTCCCGGATCATCGTCCTCGGGTCCGGCGGAGCGCGCACGGTTCCCGACGGCTGGCCGCGCCAGCGCGCCGAGGAGCAACTCGTCGAAGTCCTGCGCGCCATCGGCCCGATTGCCAAGGCGCATCGCATCACGGTCGTCATCGAGCCGCTCCGGCGCCAGGAGTCCAACATCCTGAACACCGTGCGCGAGGGCCTGGACACCATCGCCCGCGCCGGGACCGAAGGCATCGCCGTGCTGTGCGACTTTTACCACATGGCCGTGGAGAACGAACCGCTGGAGCATCTGGACGGGGCCCGCGGCCTGCTGAGGCACGTGCACATCGCCGAGCCGGCAGGGCGCGTGCCGCCGGGGCCCGGCATGACGGATTACCGGCCGTTCCTGGCGAAACTGAGGGCGATCGGCTACGACGGGCGGATCAGCCTCGAGTGCTCGTGGACCGATATGCGGGCGCAACTTGGCCCGGCGATTCGGTTCCTCCGGTGCCAGTGGGATGCCGCGTGAGAATCAGCCGGGCGCCCGCGGACACCGCACGACCCGAAAACCCTGTCCACGAAAGGAGCCGGATGTGGTCCACCTGAGCGGATTCGCCGACGAAATCGCCGCCGACCTCGACCTCCAGATTGAGGTTCTCCAGAGCGAAGGCCTGCGGCACCTGGAACTGCGCGCCGTGTGGGGCAAGAACGTGCTGGACCTCTCGCCCGAGGAGCGCACGAAGGCCAAGAGGCGGCTCGACGATGCGGGCATCGGCGTCTCCGCCATCGGGTCGCCCATCGGCAAGGTCGCCGTGGACGCGCCGTGGAAGGACCACTTGACGCGGTTCCGCGTGGCGCTCCAGATGGCGGAGCACTTTGAGGCCCCGTACATCCGCCTCTTCAGTTTCTACCCCGCGTCGTCCGGCGGGGCTCCCGGCGCGCCGGGACCGACCCATCGCGACGAGGTCATCCGCCGACTTATCGAAATGGTCACGATCGCCAAGGGCCGGCCCGTCCGCTTGCTCCACGAGAACGAGAAGGGCATCTACGGCGAGGGGACCGAGGCGTGCCTCGACATCGTGCGGAGCGTGCCCGGCATGGGCCTCATCTTCGACCCTGCGAACTTCATCCAGGTGGGCGTCAAGCCCGCCGAGGCCTGGCCCATCCTGCGGGACCACGTCGTGTATTTCCACATCAAGGATGCCCGGATGGCCGACGGCGGCGTCGTGCCGGCCGGCGAAGGCGACGGCGCCATTCCGGAGATTCTGCGCGACGCAACCAGCGCCCGCGGCTTTGACGGCTTTCTCTCGCTCGAGCCGCACCTTAAGGTCGCCGGCGAACGCTCCGGCTTCTCCGGGCCCGACCTTTTCAAGAAAGCCGTCCAGGCCCTCAAAAGGATCCTGAAGGACCTGGACGTGGCGTTCGATTGACGGCGCGGCGGGGAAGCGCGCCTCAGCGCCGCTGCGCCAGCCGCTCTTTCATCCGTTCGACAAGTTCGTAGCGGACGCGCATCGCCCCTCCGCCCACGCCCAGCCGGAACGAGAGATCGTTCCGCCCGTGCCAGTCCGTGCCGCCCGTCTCCAGCAGGCCCAGGCGCTCGGCCGCAGCCTTGTACCGCTTCGCCAGGACAGCGCTGTGGTCCGGGCTCTGCGTCTCGACGGCCTCCAGACCGTGGTCCGCCAGGCGGGCGATCCATTCCTCCGTCTCCGCCGCCGCACGGTTCAGTTGCCGCGGGTGGGCCAGCGACGCCAGACCCCCCGCTCCCCGGATGAGGCGGATCGCCTCCGCCGGATCCACGCGCTTCCGATGCACGTAGGCGGGCTTGTCCCGGCCGAGGTACTTGTCGAACGCCTCGTCCCAGGTTTTCACGTGCCCTTTCTCAATGAGTGCGGCTGCGAAATGGGCCCGCGTCGTCACGCCCGCCGGCGTCTGCCGCTCCACGTCCGTCATCTCCAACCGCATCCCGAGGTCCGCCAGACGCGCCAGGATCTTACGGTTACGGCGGTCGCGGCCCTCGCGGGCCTCGTGCAGGACCGCCTCCAGCGCCTCGTCCGACGGATCAACAAAGTAGCCGAGGATGTGGCAGGCGCCGTCGGCAAACTCGGCCGAGATCTCGACGGCCGGGATCACCTCCAGACCGAACTCTCGGCCGGCGGCGAGTGCCTCGGCCACGCCCGCCGTCGTGTCATGGTCCGTCAGGGCAACGGCCTTCAGGCCGGCCTCCTTCGCGAGGCGCACCACCTCGCGCGGCGCATACTCGCCGTCGCTCACCCGCGAATGCACGTGCAAATCCACAAGGTCCGTCAGGGGGGACTTCCGCGCCATCGCTGTTCCTCTCTCCGGTTGGTTCGCTCGTCACGGTTGCGCCGAACACCCGTTCATCGGCAGGACCGCGCAAAGGGGTTGACCAAAACGTCGCCGCACACTAGAGTTTCTTGCGTGAAACGCTCTCGCGTCATTGCGTTACTTGTCCTTATCTTCGCGGCGCCCGCCCCCGCAAGGGCCGGCTTCGGCGACCTCGTGGACACCGTCCGCGGCCGCCTCGACCCCATCTTGCTTGCCTTCGATGCGCTCGTCGAGCCCGGCACGGAGGTCGAACTGCGGGCCAGTCTCCGGACGGGCCTCAGGCTCGAAGGCATTGAGGGCAAACGCCTCCAGTTTCTCCGCGACGACGAACTCCTGGGCGAGGTGCGGACCGACGACGACGGCAACGCCGCACTCGCCTGGAAGGTCCCCGACGAGCCGGGCGATTACCTCTTCGCCGTCCGCGTCCATCCGGACGACCAGC
>DATKUU010000381.1:0-2089 GCA_035530455.1 Phycisphaerae bacterium
ACGGCGTCCAGGGCCCCAAGACGCCCGCGTAACCAAGAGCCCAAGCGGCAAAAATGGCCAACGACACCGACATCTTCTTCGGCCCGCTCGAAAACCTCCGGGACCTGGTCGCCGCCTCGACGGCGTTCCGCACGCTCGTAGGCGCCGAGGACGCCGCGGCGGCGAAGGGGAGTATTTACATCCCCGGCCTGGCCGCCGGCGTCGCCGCGGCCCGCCCGTTCGCCGTGGTCGACCAGGGCGAGGAGTGGAACCGCGACGCCGGCGGCCGGGCCGGGGGAAGCCTGTTTCTCCTGTTCGAGATCGACGTCTCCGCCGCCCAGGACGACGACACGCCCACCCAGATGGAGGCCGCGCACCGTGCCTTCATGGTGGCCGTGGGAACGATCCTCGACCAGATGATCGACGCCAGCGTCGCCGACACCGCCGGGGCCCTGCTGCACCTGCGGACCAAATCGCCCTGCTACTCCCTGCTCGACGGCCCCAACCGCACCGACAAGGCCGACCGCGCCAGCGCGGGGGATTTTTACCAGGCCGTCTTCCAGGTCTACTGGGGGATCGGAGCATGATCCGGGCGAGAATCCAATATCGGGGCGGGCCCCGCGAGGTCGCCAAGGAGTTCACCGCGATCCGCAAGCGGGAACTCGCCCTGGTCGCCCAGCGCTGGCACCGCGAGATCCTCCCCCATCACTTCACCACCACCGCGATGGCCCGCTACGGCTACCAGCCGCGCGACAAGTGGTATTCGATCCGGAAGGCCAAGAAGAAAGGCCACACGCGGCCGCTGGAGTGGAGCGGGGCGCTAAAGGGGATGGTGACCCGCATGGCGCGGATCTCCGGCACGGGCAAGAGCGCCCGGGCGTCCCTCACCGGCCCGCGATACCTCTACGCCTACCGCAAGGCGGAGGGCCAGCCCGACAAGGCGGCCGAACTGACCGCCACCACGCTGCAGGAGGCCCAGAGCCTCGGCCGCCAGTTCCGACACCGCGTGGCCCGCCAGCTCAACGCCGTACAGACAACCAGCAAACACGGGAGCTGATGATATGAGCGCCATGGACCTCTACACACTCTACGCCGTCGACGTCGACAGCGTCCTGATCGACGGGATCACCGACCAGAGCGTCGACCCCGGAACGGGCAACCTGATCCTCGGCGCCGACGGGAAGCCGTACCCCACCTACGCCGTGGGCGCCAACGTGGCCCCGACGATCGCGTTTTCCACCACCGCCGTCGCCACCGCCCTGGCGAAGGTGGGAACGGCCGGCCTCGCCCTGGCCGCCGCGGACGCGGTAACGTGCTACTTCCAGATGCTGGCCAACGGCGGCCTCCGCGCCGGGGCCAGCCTCCACCTGAAAGTGCTCGTCTCCGACGGGATCATCATCCCGATGACGCTGGCGGCCGCCGGCGACGCCCCGGCCTCCATTGACTACCAGGTCGTCGCCACCTACGACGGCACCAACGCCCCGCTGATCGTCACCCCCAACCAGTCACTCGCCGGCGCCCCCACCGTGGGCGAGCTGTTCTTCCTGGGCCCGGTGAAGATCAACGGCGCCCAGGTTACCGGCGTCCAGAGCATCGAGGTCGACTTCGGGATCTCCCTCGTGGTCCGCGGCTCCGACGGCCTGCTGTACCCCAGCTTCGTGGCCATCGCCGCCATCGCCCCGACGATCCGGATCACCACCACCGACGTGGAGGCCCTGTCGACGTTCGGCATCGACGGAACCGGCCAGAGCGCCACCGCCAGCGAGGTCTACTTCCGGGCCGGCGTCGACGGCGGAACCCGGGCCGCCAACGCCACCAGCGTCCACCTGAAAATCGCCACCACCGCCAGCAAGGGCCGAATCAGCGTCCAGGGCGTGGGCGGCGGCGAGGCCGCGGCCGTCATCATCATCCAGCCCACCAGCAGCGACGGCGACACGCACCCGCTGACGGTGACCGCCAGCACGACCATCCCGGCCGGCCTGTAACCACAGAAACGGCTTTCACCGCAGAGACCTGCCTGCCGGCAGGCAGGCGCAGAGAGAAGAAGAAACAGCATGATTGGTGAACAACAGAAATCCGCTTCTTCTGTTCTCTGCGTGCTCTGCGCCTC
>DATKUU010000382.1:0-2117 GCA_035530455.1 Phycisphaerae bacterium
TGCTCGAATCCAGGCGGTGCCCGCTGCCGAATCGAGAGGTTTTGAGATTGATTAGGAAGGCAAGGGAATGGAGCAAGCAGAAAAAGGACTTGTGAAGCGCGAAGAATTCGGGGCCGTGCAGGATATGCGGGCACCCGAGACTGCATCGACCGCCGTAGCCGCCCGCGAGCGTGCCGCGATTGAGGCGATGTACATCATGGCGGAACGGCACCCACGGAATGTGGATCAATTCCGGGTGGGCATCCTGAAGGACTGTCAGCGACCCGGCTTCGCTGGCGTGGCCCGGTTCCGGCGCCCGGTCGGCAAGGGCAAGAATCCGGTTACCGGGGAATGGGAGCAGGTGTATGCCGAAGGTCCGTCCATCCGATTTATCGAGGCCGCGCTTCAGCATTGGGGCAACGTATTCCCATCCGTGACGACCGTCTACGATGACGATGACTTGCGGATCTGCCGGGCGACCGTCACGGACCTGGAACGGAACATCACCTGGGGCAACGAGATCCAGATCCAGAAGCGCGTGGAGAAGCGCGGTTTCGGGCGGAACCAGGAGCCGCCGAAAGGACGGGAGATCATCAGCCAACGTCTCAACTCGGACGGCGACAAAACCTACCTGGTGGCCGCTACCGACGATGAGATTATCGTGCGCCAAAACGCGCTGCTAAGCAAGACGATTCGGACGCTCGGCCAACGGCTGCTGCCTCAGGACATCATCGAAGAGGCGATGGCCGCGGTTCTGAAGACGCAGGCCGATGCGGACAAGAAAGATCCGGACGCCGCCAAGCGGAAACTGATCGACGCTTTCGCGACGATTGGCGTGGTCCCGGACATGCTCCAGGAGTATCTAGACCATCCGCTCGAACAGATCACGCCAAAAGAACTCGGGGAACTCCGCGCCATCTACACATCGATTGCTCAGGGCGACATGTCCTGGGGCGAAGTCATGGACGAGCGCGGGCCCGAGGGATCTGTTGACGAGCAGGAGCAGAAGATGGCGGAACAACTCACCAAGCTGTGGGCCAAGGAAAAATCCGTGAAGAAACCGGAACCGAGGGACGACCCGGAACAGAAAATGGCAATGTCTGACCCCGATCCGAACGAATCCGAAGAAGACCGGGCAAACCGTAAATCCCTTGAAGCGCACCGGGCCAAGTACGAGCAACCGGCGACCGGACGGAGGCAGATGAAGCTATGAAAAAAGCGACGATCAGCACGGTCGAGATAACAAACGTCCGGGGAATCGATTATCTCGAATTTCCAGTGGCATCACTGACGTTGTTCACCGGCGGCAACGCTGAAGGCAAATCATCGGCTCTGGATGCTTTCCGGGCGCTCTTTGATGGACCCTTCTCGCACGATCCGAGCCTGATCCGAACGGGAACCGACAAGGCGACAGTGCTCGCTACTCTGTCGAACGGCACAACGATGCTCCGGACCATGACGCTGAAGCGCAGCACCCTGGACATCCGGACGGTGGATGGTGGCAAGGTCAGGCGCGAGGCTGAATTCGTCAAGCAGCTTGCCACCGGTTTCGCCTTCGACCCGCTGAAATTCCTGAGCCTGAAGTTGAAGGAACAAGCCCAGGAATTTATGAAGGTGATGCCGATCATGTTCCAGCCGGAGGAATTGGCTGGGATCACGGCACAAGTGCAGCCGATCAACCTGGAACGCCTCAACTCAATCCGTGCTGGCATGTACGAGGACCGCACGAAATACAACGTACTCGCGAAAGAGCTTGACGGGTCGGTCGCCGATCTCCAAAAGTCCATCCCGCCTGACTCCGGCGTGGACTGGGCAGGAACGCGGGATGACCTCGGCGGGCAATTACGACAGAAGCGCAACGAGCTGAGGCAGGCTGAATCAGGAGCGGAGATTTCTCTCGCGGCGGCCACCAAAGAATTAGAGCGGGTGGCAAACGATCAGATCAGGGATATCCGCGAAAAACTCGCCGAAAACATCCAGGCTGCTGCCGCAGAATCAAACAAATTCCTGCGTGAACAGACCACGACTCTTCAGGCAGATCTGGAACTGGCCACTACACGACACGCCACCGCCCGCGAAAAGGCCGAGTCCGCCACAATGGCGCGGGCACTCAAGGCGCAACTAAAAAAAGCCATCGA
>DATKUU010000383.1:0-5680 GCA_035530455.1 Phycisphaerae bacterium
AAACCCAAGGTTCCCCAGACCGCCGACCGCCCACCCCGCCGCGAAGAAACCGTGCGGGCCTACCTGAGGTCGGGCCAGGCGTGGGCTCCCCTGACGGTCGTTGCGGACAAGGCGGGGCACGTCCGAATCGTCGGCGAGGACTTGGTCACCCGCTTTGAGCAGGAGCCGTGACGGGACTGCTCGCCCGGAACCCCCAAAGCCCCGTCTTGAGCGCAGTTTACCCGCCGTGGTGGGCGAAAGGCGGGATTCTGCTAGACCGGCGCAAAAAGAAACCGGAGCCGCATCCCTCCTTCACGGCCCGGTCGGGTGGCACTGGCGGCTTGCCCGCCAGTGCTTCTGTCAACACCTACCTGCCTGCGCGCAAAAAGAAACCGGAGCCGCATCCCTCCGTCACGGCCCCGGTTCGCGGTAGCCTCCCCCGGAATTACCACCGGAAGCGTCCGGCCAACCGCCGCCGTTCGCTCCCTACATACTACAGGCGCTACCCACAACCCCTTGGCGGTGAACAAACACTCCACTTGGGACAAAACCCTTACGGGTTGGCAGGAAGAACCGCCAACCGCTCCTTCACACACACGCTTCATTCTACACCATAACCGGCCGATTGTCAAATCGGTTGGGCCGGGATTTTCCTGTAATTTGATAACCCGCCGATTGTCAAACCGGGTTGGGCCGGGATTTTCCTGTGATTTGACGATTGTTTGGGGCGTTTCCGCGGCCAAATTGGCACGCCGTTTGCTGCAGACCCCCCATCCGCTCTGTCATCCCGAGCGCAGTCGAGGGATCTCGCCTCGAATCCTTCGCCTTTCGCCGTCCCTTTGAACTTTGAACTTGCCACTTTGAACCGCCGTTTTCCCTTGCCCTCCCCCCTCCTCCCATGCCAAAATCAACCCGGCCCATTCGAGGGGGGCTTCATGAACCGACCGGCGAATCCCGACGGATTTCAGTTGCACAGGCCTTTCGACCGATCTATTGTCTGGGTCGCCGTCTGGGGCTATAATGACTTCGACGGGGGAATCCTGGGGTGACAGCGGACTACGTCTGCAAGACCATCGACCCGAACAACCCGGCCGGGCCGCCCGTCGACGCGATCTTTCCGGGCCATCTGACGTTACGGTACTGGAAGTACTCGCCTGTGGACTTCGAGAACCTTCGGGCCGCCAACTACGTGCTCGAAAACCCGAAGCGGATCTTCTTCGGCGTGCGAGCATACAACCAAGGCGGCTGGTGCTACACGGGGCGGCCCGCCCAGTGGTACATCAAGGAAGGGGCGCTGGTGCCCTTCCCGAAGGAAAGGGTCTTCGCCGTCTACCTGAACCCGAACATGCACGTGTATCAGTGCCGGGCCGAGTACGCGGACCCGGTTGATCCTTTGTGCCCCGTGAACTGGCAAGACAGATACCGAGGGCTGACATGGAAAAGCACTTCCTAGCCGACATGATGGAAGGCGAAGGGAGGTCCGAGTTCCGCGCCGAGCCGTGGTACAACCCTTACGGCGACTGCATCGACTACAAGATGGCCGATGAAGCCGTCGTGGCCGAAAGGGTTGACGAACTCCTGACCGTGTACAACTCGGCCGTGGACAACCGGCCCATCGGATTCCAGATCAAAGGCGTTCAAGCGATCATCAGGAAGTTAGGACTGGACGGACTGGCCTTCGCTTCGCAGGCGAAGGCGGGGGCCGTGAAGAGCATATCCATTGCGGCCCTTTTGCTGGCGGCCTACGAAGAAAGAGAACCAACGCTTGCCCGCCGGCGTGCCTACGCGGCCGCGATGGAACCGGCCGAGAAACGCTCCATCCCGGCCGACCAACTCCAACCGGCCTAAACCCCGCTGCAAAACCCCCGAAGGCCGTCCCACCACGGCGGCCTCTTTTTCATACGCACCAACATTGACAACCGTTGCTGATGCGAGTACCCTTCATGCCATGCCGAAGGATCACGCGATACTCGCCGCGCTCAAGCGCTTCGCCGATGCCGTATCGGCCAAAATGAACCAACTCTCGGCCGGCGAACCCGAAGACCAGTTGCGCGCACCCTTCGAGCAATTCATCGCCGAGGTCGGGAAAATCCAGGCCATCAGGATCGTCTGCACCGGCGAAACGCGACTCCCCGGCCGCATCGGCAAACCCGACTACGCCGTGCACTCCGGCGGCCTCCTCACCGGATACGTCGAACTCAAAGCCCCCGGAACCGGGGCCAACCCGAACCGCTTCGCCGGCCACAACCGCGACCAGTGGAAACGCTTCAAGGCCATTCCAAACCTCCTTTACACCGACGGCAACGAATGGGGGCTGTACCGAACCGGCAACGCAGTCCGCCCTCTCGCCCGCATGTCCGGCGACCTGGGAACGGACGGCAAGAAGGCCGTCACCGCAAAAGACGCGCAGGCTCTACTTCCGATCCTGACAGACTTTCTTTCCTGGCAGCCCACCATCCCGACAAAGGCGAAGGGGAAGATTGACCTCGCGGCTTTTGCCGACATGCTCGCTCCCCTTTGCCGCATGTTGCGAGAGGATGTGACCGAGGCATTGAAGGATCCCGCTTCCCCGCTCGTCCAACTGGCCAAGGACTGGCGGCAACTGTTGTTTCCCGACGCGGACGACGACCGTTTCGCCGACGCCTACGCCCAGACCGTGACCTTCGCCCTCCTGCTGGCCCGAAGCGAAGGGGCCGACCCCCTGGCCCTGGCGAATGCCCAGGCCGCCCTTGCCGCCGAACACAGTCTGCTTTCCCGCGCCCTTCAGGTATTGACCGACCCTAACGCCCAGGCGGAAATCTCCGCTTCTCTGAACCTCCTCATTCGCGTCATCGGCCAAGTGCCGCCCGCCGCCCTTACGGGGCCGGAAGACCCCTGGCTCTACTTCTACGAAGATTTCCTCGCTGCCTACGACCCCAAGTTGCGCAAGGACGCCGGGGCTTACTACACGCCCGTGGAAGTGGTCCGCGCCCAGGTCCGCCTGATTGACGACCTTCTGACAAACCGTCTTGCCAAGCCCCTGGGCTTTGCCGACCCCGACGTGGTGACCCTGGACCCCGCCGCCGGCACGGGTACATACCTTCTTGGCGTCATCGACCACGCCTTGGCCAAGGTGGAGGCCCAACAAGGCGCGGGAGCCGTGCCGGGGCAGGCGTCGGCCCTGGCAGGCAACATCTACGGCTTTGAAATCATGGTAGGCCCCTACGCCGTAACCGAGCTTCGCGTCAGCCGCGCCCTCGCCGACAAGGGGGCGAAGCTGCCCGCCGGCGGAAGCCACGTCTACCTGACCGACACGCTGGAAGGCCCCAACACCCCGCCCCCGGTGCTGCCGTTCTACCTGAAGCCCATTGCCGAGCAACACGCCAAGGCCCTGAAGGTCAAGGCCGCCGTGCCCGTCATTGTCTGCCTGGGCAATCCGCCCTATGATCGCCACGAGGCCGCCGACGAAACCAACAAGGCACGCACAGGCCACTGGGTACGCTGGGGCGAGGACGGCAAGGGCACGGCCGCGATCTTCAAGGATTTCCTGGACCCCGCCCTTGCTGCCGGCCACGGCATGCACGTCAAGAACCTCTACAACTTGTACGTTTACTTCTGGCGATGGGCGATGTGGAAGGTCTTTGAGCACAAGACTTCCGCCGGACCCGGCGTCGTCTCATTCATCAGCGCCTCAAGTTACCTGGACGGCGACGCCTTCTGCGGCATACGCGAGCACATGCGCCGCCTGTGCGACGAAATCTGGGTCCTCGACCTCGGCGGCGAAGGCCGCGGCACGAGAAAAAGCCAGAACGTCTTCGCCATTCAAACCCCCGTGGCCATTGCCGTGACCGCCCGCTACGGCAAGGCCGACAGGGACACTCCTGCCAAGGTCCACTTCGCCCGGATCGAGGGCACGCGCCAAGAAAAACTGAAAGCTCTGTATGCTATTCAAGAGTTCGCAACCCTTACTTGGCAGGACTGCCCGGACGATTGGCACGCCCCCTTCCGACCTGCCGGAGGTGGTGCATACTTCGACTGGCCGTTGCTGATAGATGTTCTGCCCTGGCAACATTCCGGCATTGAATGTAAGCGAACGTGGCCCATCGCACCCGACGAAGGCACGTTGCGGAGACGATGGCGGGCGCTGCTGAAAGCTTCGGATCGTGCGGTTCTGTTCCGCGAAACAGGCGATCGGACGGTTGCAGGAACCTATGCTGTTGCCATTACACCCGAAGGGTCATCCAAGCGCATTGCCGACTTGCCAGCGAATGCCGCAACGCCGCCAATTGTCCAATGCGGGTTCCGGTCTTTCGACCGCCAACGCATTATCGCCGATGCCCGCTTGATGTCCCGCCCGAGACCCGACCTTTGGGCCGCCCACGGCGAGGGACAAGTATATCTCACCACGCTTCTGAATCATCCTTTGGGGGGCGGTCCTGCACTCACCAGTTGCTGTGACATTCCCGACCGGCACCATTTGCGTGGCTCGTACGGCGGCAAAGACGTAATTCCTCTTTACCGCGACGCGGCGGGCAAGGAAGCCAACATCCTGCCCGGCCTGCTGGACGTGCTGACGAAAGAGTACTGGCGCAAGGTTACGCCGGAGGATTTTCTGGCCTATGTTTACGGTCTACTGGCGCAACCCGCTTTCACGGATCGCTTCGCGGAGGAACTGGGAACCCGCGAATTGCGCGTGCCCCTGACCAAGGACGCGGGCCTCTTCGCCAAAATCCAAGACGTGGGCGCGCGCCTCTTATGGCTGCACACCTACGGCCAGCGCTTCGTCCCCAAGGGTAAACACCTTGGCCAGGTGCCGAAAGGCAAGGCCCGCTGCACAAAACCCGTGCCGGGCGGCACCGCCGCCTACCCCGAAAAATACGAATACAATGACGCGACCCACACCCTCCACGTCGGTGATGGCGAGTTTGCCCCCGTCGCGCCGGAAGTCTATGAGTTTGAAGTCTCCGGCCTGAAGGTCGTCCAGTCGTGGCTCGGCTACCGCAAGAAGGAGCCCAAGGGCAAGAAGTCCTCGCCCCTCGACAAGATCAACCCCGACAAATGGCCGACCGAATTCACCACCGAACTGCTGGAACTCCTGTGGGTCCTGGAAGCGACCCTGGCCGAATACCCCGCCCAGGCCAAACTCCTCTCGGCCGTCGTGAAGGGGCCGTGTTTCAAGGCCGCCGAGTTGCCGCCCGTCCCCGACGCCGCCCGCAAGCCGCCTTCCCGTCCCACCGGCAAGCAGCTGTTCGACGAGCACCTGGAAGAAGATACCTGACCCCTGAAGGTTCCCCTCTCCCTCCCCCTTCCCCATTCCCCTGTTACCCGTTGCCTGTTGCCTGCTTTCCGGCATGCAAATCCCGTGCCAAACTTCGCGGGAAAACCGCCAACCCATCAACCACGCTCCATAACATAGGAGGCAAAACGAGGGTTCTGCGAGGTAAAGCCGGGGCAGTACGGGGCACCTGCGGGGCAAATCGGGTCAAAATCGAGGTCAAAACGGGGCGTTTTGCACCCCAAATGGACCTTTCCACACCCCAAAACCCCCCTGGCGCTCTCCAAACGCGGCCGGGACCCTCCAAAAAACGCCCTAAAATCCGCCCGCCCCCCCAAAAATTTTTTCGGATTTTTTCCTAACCGCCGGTGCCAAGGGTTTCCCGGACGCGGCCCGGGCAGAGGCCGCTCCGGCCGCACAAAAGGCTCCCGCCGATCCGTGCCGAAA